>NZ_JYJG01000212.1 GCF_000955955.1 Lentzea aerocolonigenes | reverse complement strand
CCCTTGGAATCAGCCGTCTAGACGGCCGCAGGCGTGAATCCGGACGAGCTTCACCCGTTGGAGTGAGGCAGTGGCTCGCTCGCGGGCTCGGGAGCGCTGAGTTTGCGGACGCACCAGAGCAGCAGCAACAGGGCCACGGCGCTGAAGACGTAGTCGCCCACCTCGGTGCCGCCGAGTTCGGGCTTCACCGGGAACGAGCACCACACGTAGGTCAGCACGGCACCGGCGGCCAGTGCGAAGCGGTGGCGTTGGTCCCAGCCGTCGAGCCGAGACCAGCGCGTCACGAGAACGACCCCGGCAACCATCACCACGCACCAGATCGCCACGCCGTACCACTCGAACCAGTCGGCGCTGATCAGCGTCACCGAGCCCCAGTACGCGCTGGTGCCGGCCAGGGAGAGGAAGCAGACCAGCAGCGGGGACGGGGCGGTGCCGTGCAGGGGTGGAAGCGGGCGGACCCGGAACGCGAGGAAGACCAGCAGGCCGATGGCGGCGAACCCGTAGGCGAACTGCCACCAGTGGGCCATGAAGTGTTCCTCGGAGTTGTTGCCCCAGAACACGAATGACGAGCCGGCCAGGAAGAGCAGACCCACGAAGACCAGGCCTCGGGTGCGCAGCCACGGGCCGCGCCGTGAGAGGGTCTCGACCAGGGCGATCGGGACGCAGATGCTCCAGATCGTGTGCAGCGCCAGGATCGACTGCACGACCTCGACGCTCGTGCCCAGGAGCGGGACGTAGGACGGGCCGGTCAGGTAGTCGTGGCCCGCGTAGGAGTTGTTCCAGATCAGCTGGTCGACCGGGCCCTCCTCGATCAACGCGTAGGCCGCGGCCAGCAGGAGCATCGAGGGCCAGCCGCCCGCACGTCTGCCCAGCTCGCGGACCAGAATCGCGCCGCTGCCGTACAGCGGTGCCAGCAGCAGCCCGAACGCCATGCCCGTGATCGGGATGTTGCCCAGGAGGAACTCGCCGACGAACGGCGCGAGGAAGAACAACCCCAGTACCGGCCACACAGGACCCATCGAACCGCAGAACGGTTTCAGCGCAAAGGCCACACCCGGAGGGCCAGCACGCCGTGCCCGGCCACCTCGCCTCCCAACGGTCCCGGCGTGGCGGGCTGCTCGCCGTTCCACAGGTCGAGCACCCGGTACGACTCGGCGGGCGGCAGACCGATCTGCGAGGTCAGCACGGACACGACGGCGGGCTCGGTGCCGCGGTTGAGCAGGGCGACGACGACCGAGCCGTCGGACATGCCCTTCGCCCACACCTCGGTGTCACCGTCCTGGCGCAGCCGGTGGCCCTGACCCTTGCCGAAGTCGTGCTGCACGTCGAGCACCGCCCGGTTGAGCAGTGTCCCGGCGGTGGCGCGGTCCATCGCGGTGATGTCGTTGCCGGCCATCAACGGCGCATTGAGCAGCGACCACATCGTCATGTGGAACTGGTTCTCGTCCTCGCTCAGCCCGTTGCCGACCTGGAGCATGTCCGGGTCGTTCCAGGCGCCGGGTCGCGCGTAGCGCTCCAGACCGACCTGCTGGTCGAGGATGCCAGTGATGTTGGGCCAGTTCGGTTTGATGTCACGGGTGGTGCGCCACATCGTGGCGCCGGTGTCGGCCGCCCACTCCCACGGCTTCTCGTCGCCCCACTCGACGACCGAGTAGACGATCTGCCTGCCGGTCGCGCGCAGTGCGGCGCCCATCTTCTCGTAGCGTTCCTTCGCCGGCTCCCCCATCGGACGGTCCCCGGCCTTCGACTCGCAGTAGTCGTACTTCAGGAAGTCCGCGCCCCAGTCCGCGAACGTCTTCGCGTCCACCTCCTCGTGGTCGCGCGAGGCCGGGCGCCCCTCGCACGTCGTCGAGCCGGCGGACGAGTAGATCCCGAACTTCAAACCGTGCGAATGCAGGTAGTCGCCCAGCGCCTTCATGCCCGACGGGAACGTCGTGGGATCGGCTTGCAACCTGCCGTCGCCATCCCGTTCGTTCGCCATCCAGCAGTCGTCGACCACCACGTGGACGTAGCCGGCGTCGCGCATCCCGGACTTCACCAGCGCGTCGGCCTGATTCCGGATCAGCTGCTCGTTGATGCCGCATCCGAAGCGGTTCCAGCTGTTCCAGCCCATCGGCGGACCGGCCTGCCCGGACGGCGGCGGTGGCGGCGTCGTCGTGTCCTGGACGGGACGCACGTACCAGGCAGTGACGCCGATCAGCACCACGAGTGCTGCCGGTACCAACCACCGCCTGCGGGAGACCATGGCCCGATCGTGCCCGAAAACCACTCGACGCGCCGTGCTTTGCTGTGAGGGACATGAACGACGAAAGAATGATCAAACTGTCGAAGCGGATGTCGAAGGCGCTCCGCCACTCACCCGAGCGCGTCGGCCTCACCCTCGACCCCTCCGGCTGGGTGGCCGTCACCGATCTCCTCGACGCACTCGGCGTCACCGAGGTCGAACTGCGAGAGGTGGTGGCGCGCAACGACAAACAGCGCTTCACGATCGACGGCGACCGCATCCGCGCCAACCAGGGGCACAGCGTCGAGGTCGACCTCGGCCTGCCCACGGCGACACCGCCGGACACGCTGTTCCACGGCACGGTCGCGCAGTACCTCGACGACATCATGCGCGACGGCCTGCGTCCCATGAACCGCCACGACGTGCACCTCTCGCCCGACCGGGAGACCGCGCGACGAGTCGGTGCGCGGCGCGGGCGGCCGGTGATCCTCCTGGTCGACGCCAAGGCGATGAGCGACGACGGCCACGAGTTCCGGCTCAGCGCCAACGGTGTCTGGCTCACCCAGCACGTCCCGGCCCGGTACCTGACCTCGTGAAGGAGATCGTCGAGGCCGGTTACGACGCGATGGCCGAGCGCTACCTCACCTGGTCCGCGGAGATCGCCGACGACCCGCGCCTGCACTACCTCGATGACTTCGACAGCCGGCTGAACGACAACGCCAGGATCCTCGAACTAGGTTGCGGCGCAGGCGTTCCGGTCACGAAGAAGCTCGCCGAACGGCACGACGTCCTCGGCGTCGACCTGTCGCGGCAACAGCTCGACCTCGCCAGGGCCAACGTGCCCGGCGCGAGGTTCGAGAAGGCCGACATGACGAAGCTCGGCTTCCCGGACGGCACGTTCGACGGCATCGCAGCCTTCTACTCGATCCTGCACGTCCCGCGGGCCGAACAACCCGGGCTCATCGCGAAGATCGCCCGCTGGCTCAAGCCGGGCGGCTTCTTCCTCGCCTCACTCGGCGTCGGCACGCCGGACCTCACGGAAACGTGGCTCGGCGTCGAGATGTTCTTCGGCAGCAACACACCCGCGGAGAACCGCGCGCTCCTCGGCGAACACTTCGAGATCATCACGGACGACCTGGTGACCATGCACGAACCGGACCCGGCCATGTTCCACTGGGTGCTCACCCGCAAGTGAGATCGGGCGGCGGAGTGGTGCCGACGAACCGCCGCCACTCGTCAGTGGTCAGGCCTCGACCGGCGGACGCACAAGCCGAGCGCACCCAGTTCTCCTCGGACAGGTCCCACCGGAACAGCGGTGCGTCCGAGATCGCCGTGACGAGGCTGTGCTCGTCCGCGAAGGCCATGCCGATCTTCCCGAACCTGCCGCGCTCGTCGGCCACGGGCGTCTGCCCGACCAGTTCTCCGGTCACGAGGTCCGTCACGACCAGCACGTCGTCACCACGCAGCTGCGCGATCATCTCCGTGCCGGGGTCGGCGGTGATCCCCGCCAGGTAGCCGGAGTCGGTCGGGATCGTGCGCCGCTTCGACGTTCCGGCGAGGTCCCACACCTCGACGGTGTCCGTGCGCTGAACGAGCAGGCTGTCGCTGGAGAACGTCACGGCGCGGGCCTTGCCACCGGGGAGGTCGTGCTGCCGGCCCGACATCGTGTCGACCAGCACAACGGAGTCGAGGCTGACGACCGCCGCGGTCGTCGCGTCCTCGCTCACCGCCGCGAGATGATCGGGTGGCGGCCAGTTCGACCTGTCCATCCCGCGCCCCGGCGAGATCGTGCGCGCCGACCCCAGCTCGTCGCCTTCGAACACCTGCACGTCGCCGAGCTCGTTCACGGTGACGAGCCGCCGGTCGTCCGGCGACACGCCCATGGCGAGCACGAACTCGGCGGAGACATCGCCTTTCCACCGCTGACGTTTGCCATCCCGCACATCCCACGTCTCGCCGATGCCCTCCGGAGCCGTCACGACGAACAACCTCTCGCCCGACGAGCTCCACACCATCGGCCTCAACTGGCTGGGCGCGCCAACGGACTCCTCGTCCTGCCCCACCGCCAGGTCCGAGCCCGCCGCCACCGCGAACTTCCCGTGCGACGCGGCGATTCTCGGGGCCGGGCAGGCGTTGCACGACTGAGGAACCTTCGTCGTCAGCGCCGAGCCGATGCGGGTGTTGCGGGTCAGGTCCCACAACACCAACCGGTCTCGAGAGGACGAGACCAGACGGTCGTCGCCGCCGAGGAACGCGACGAACGAAGTCTCGCTGTTGCCTTCGAGCCGAGCACGCTCGCCAGGCCACGCACCGGTCGCGTCGTAGACGTAGATCGTGCCGGCCTCCGAGACGGCGGTGCGGGCGCCGTCGTCGCTGATCGCCATGGCGGACGGCCTGAACCTGCCGTCGCGCACCAGCACGTCCTGGCTGTTGTAGTCGAACTCGGTCCTGGCAGTACGCCACAGCCGGCTCTCCCCTGCCGCGGAGAACCCGAAGTAGTCACCGCCGGCCGACAGCCCCGGCCGAAAACCGCCGGCGGGCAAGGCGTTTCCCCGAGCGGCCGACAGGACGTCGAGCGTGGCAGGGACCCGGCGAACCCAGTCGGAGGGGGAGATCTCCAGCAACAGGTCGTCGCTGGGCAGCCGCATCCCGAACAACGGAACCGTCGCCTCGTCCCGTTCGACCTTCGCACCCGTCTGTCCATCATGGACGATTCGGTGGCCGCGAGTCAGTCCGTCACCGGACAACTGGGCGGCGTTCGCCTGGTAGAAGGCGGTGAACCGGCCGGACGGCGACACCGCCACCAGCCCGTCCGTCAGTTCAGCAGGCGGGGATAACTGTTGTGTGGCACCGGAAGCCGTCTCCCAGCGCAACGCCGAGCCCGGGCTGAAGGCCGCGATCACGCCACCATCCGCACTCGCGGCCACCGCGGTCACCGGACGCTCACCGACCCGCTGCTCGGAACGCCGCCCCGAAGCGACGTCCACCCGAACCACCCGGCCGTCCTCGGTGCCCGCCACCGCGAGCTTGCCGTCGGCAGAAGTGGCCAACGCGGACACCTGACTGCCGACCTGCACATACCGGTCGAGCTGCGGGCTCGCCGTCAACGACGAGAACAGCGCTGCACGGGTCTGCCCGTTGGACTCGACCCGAAAAGCCTCAGCCGCCAGCGCCTGACTCAACGCGAGGTCGGTCCGCAGGTTCGCCACCGCTGCCGAAGCGAGACCGCGGGCCGTCACCGTTCGAGCCTGCGCCACCGCGGAATTGCGCTGCCCCAACGCGACCAGCCCGGCAACCAACAGCCCGACCACGAGAACCGCGACCACGCCCCGTGTCAGCCGAACGGTCCGGCGGTACTGCCGGACGTGCTCACCGACGAGATCGTCCTCGGGCACTCCGCGCACCGCGCTCGCGATGTCGGCGACGCACTCGCGCAGCCGCGGGTTCGCATCGTCGACGTGCTCGACCGACCGCAGCCGGCGCAAATCGACCCAGCGCGGCTCCTGTCCCAAGGCCTTTCGCACCGCGGGAGGCACCGACTGCGAGTACTCGCCCGAGGTCAGCACGACCAGGATCTGCCGGGCGGACCTGTGTTCCAGCCACCACTCCAGCTCGCGGCTGACCCGCTCCGACGCCGCGGCTTCTGGCGAGGCCAGCAGGATCAGCCAGCGCGAACGGCCCAGGGTCTCCTCGATCGGCAGGCTGCCGTCGTCGAGGAACACCCGCGAGGAGCGCAGCCGGTACCAGGGCTTGGCGAACCGCTGCACGCCGCGTTGGAGGGCCGGCGCGAGCGTGCCGTCCAGAGCACGGCTGTACGAGATGAACGCGTCGTACTCAGGCTCGGCCACCCGCGAGATTCTGTCGGTTCGGCGCTGAATGATCCAGAGAACCGCGCCGCCGGAGCGCCACAGCCTCAACCGCCCGGGCCATCAGCCGCAGAACAACCTGACAACCGCCCCAGCCAACGCCACAACCTCGACCGCCCAACCCATCAGCGGGTTACAGCAACCGCGCCGCCGCACCAGGCGCTGCCTCGACCGCCCGTGCCGCCAACCAACCACGACAACCGCAGAACCAGGCCAGCCACCGCTGCGGCCGCAACCACCCAACCGTCAACAGGTCACAGCAACCAGACAACCACGCCGCCGGACCGCCACAGCCTCGACCGGCCGGGCCATCAGCCGCACGGCAACCCGAGAACCGCCCCAGCCAACGCCACGACCTCGGCCGCCCAACCGTCAGCGGGTCACAGCAGCCAGAGAACCGCGCCGCCCACCGCGAACACGATCAGCACCAGCAGGATGATCGCCATGAACTTGGCGGTCTTCCACGTGGCGTAGACGCCACCGGCCAGGAAGCCCGCGAGAGCTAGCAGGCCGATGACGACTACTTCCTTCGGCATCAGAGCACGCCCTTGGTCGACGGGATGCCGCCGACGCGCGGGTCGGGCTCCACGGCCGCGCGGAGGGCGCGGGCGATGGCCTTGTACTCGGCTTCCGCGATGTGGTGCGGGTCGCGGCCGTATTCGACGCGCACGTGCAGTGCGATCTGGGCGTGGAAGGCGAGCGACTCGAACACGTGCCGGTTCAGCACGAACGGGTAGTTTCCGCCGATCACGAAGCTGTTGAACTGCTCCGGCTCGCCGCGGTGCACGGTGTACGGGCGGCCTGAGACGTCCACGGCGGCGTGTGCGAGGGTCTCGTCCATCGGGATCCAGCAGTCGCCGAAGCGGCGGATGCCCTTCTTGTCGCCCAGGGCTTCGCGCAGTGCCTGGCCCAGCACGATCGCGATGTCCTCGACCGAGTGGTGGGCGTCGATGTGCGTGTCGCCGGTGGCGCGGACGATCAGGTCGAAGCAGCCGTGCACGCCGAACGCGGTGAGCATGTGGTCGTAGAACGGCACGCCGGTGCTGATCTCGACCTGGCCGGTGCCGTCCAGGTCGATCTCCACGTAGACCGACGACTCCTTGGTGGTGCGCTCCACCTTGCCCACACGACTCACCGGCTGACCTCCTTGCTGGCCGCGAGGAAAGCGTCGTTCTCCTCGGGCGTTCCGATGGTCACCCGCAGGTGACCCGCGATTCCGACGTCCCTGATGAGCACGCCGTGGTCCAGATAGGACTTCCAGGTGTCGCGTGCGTTCTCGAACCAGCCGAACAGCACGAAGTTCGCGTCCGAGGGCACGACCTGGAAGCCCAGGTCCGTCAACGCCGCCACCACTCGGTCGCGCTCGCCGGCCAGTTTCGCCACCGAGCCCAGCGTCTCCGCGGCGTGCCGGAGAGAGGCCCGCGCGGCCGCCTGCGTCAGTTGTGACAGGTGGTACGGCAGGCGCACCAGCTGCAGCGCGTCGACCACGGCCGGTGCGGCGGCGAGATAGCCCAGGCGCCCGCCCGCGAAGGCGAAGGCCTTGGACATCGTGCGCGAGACGATCAGCCGCGAGCCGTACTCGTCGAGCAGCTTGATCGCGCTCTCCTGCGACGAGAACTCCGCGTACGCCTCGTCCACGACGATCATGCCGGTCGAGGACGCGATCAGCAGCCGCAGATCCTCGAGCGGGATCGACTGGCCCGTCGGGTTGTTCGGCGAGGTCACGAACACGACGTCCGGCCGCGTCTCGGCGATGACGGCCGCGGCCTTCTCCACGTCCAGCGAGAAGTCCGCACGACGCGGCGTCGGTGCCCACTCGGTGCGCGTGCCGGCGGCGATGATCGGGTGCATCGAGTACGACGGCTCAAAGCCCAGCGCGGTCCGGCCGGGGCCGCCGAACGCCTGCAGGATCTGCTGCAGGATCTCGTTGGACCCGTTGGCAGCCCACACGTTCTCGGCCGTCAGCGGCACCGACGTCGACTCGGTCAGGTACGCGGCCAGGTCCTCGCGCAACGCCACCGCGTCACGGTCCGGGTACCGGTGCAGCTCACCCGCGATCTCCGCCACCGCCGCGACCACGTCCGCGGCCAGCGCGTCCGTTGGTGCGTACGGGTTCTCGTTGGTGTTCAAGCGGTACGGCACGTCGAGCTGCGGCGCGCCGTAGGGCGTGCGGCCGCGCAGATCCTCGCGCAGAGGCAGATCGGACAGCTCTACCCGCGCGCCGACGACTGGCTTCATCGAGTGAACCTCGCTGTGACAGCCTGCCCGTGCGCGGGCAGGTCCTCCGCGTTGGCCAGCGCGACGACCTTGTCCGCGACCTCGCGCAGTGCTTCCTCGGAGTAGTCGATCACGTGGATGCCGCGCAGGAACGTCTGCACCGACAGCCCGGACGAGTGCCGCGCGCAGCCACCGGTCGGCAGCACGTGGTTCGAGCCCGCGCAGTAGTCGCCGAGCGACACCGGCGAGTGCGCGCCCACGAAGATCGCGCCCGCGGACCGGATCCGCGCCGCCACCTCACGGGCGTCGCGCGTCTGGATCTCCAGGTGCTCGGCGGCGTACGCGTCGACGACCCGCACACCTTCGTCCACAGAGGACACGAGCACGACGCCGGACTGCTTGCCGCCCAGCGCCGTCCGGATCCGCTCGACGTGCTTGGTGGTGCCGATCTGCCGTTCCAGCTCGACGTCCACCGCGTCCGCCAGTTCGACGGAGTCCGTGACCAGCACCGAGGCCGCGAGCGGGTCGTGCTCGGCCTGGGAGATCAGGTCGGCGGCCACGTGCACCGGGTCGGCGGACGAGTCGGCCAGGATCGCGATCTCGGTCGGCCCGGCCTCGGCGTCGATGCCGATCAGACCGCGCAGCAACCGCTTGGCCGCCGCCACGTAGATGTTGCCCGGCCCGGTGACGACGTCGACCGGGGCCAGCTCACCGCCGTCGGTGTCGACACCGCCGTACGCCATCAGCGCCTGAGCCTGCGCGCCGCCCACAGCCCACACCTCGTCGACGCCGAGCAGCGCGGCGGCGGCCAGGATCGCCGGGTGCGGCAGGCCACCGAACTCGGCCTGCGGCGGCGAGCACACCACCAGCGACTCGACGCCGGCGATCTGCGCGGGCACGACGTTCATCACGACCGTCGACGGGTAGACCGCGAGGCCACCGGGCGCGTAGAGCCCGACGCGCGCGACCGGCACCCACTTCTCCGTGACAATGCCGCCGGGCACGACCTGCGTGGTCGTGTCGGTGCGACGCTGGTCGGCGTGCACACGCCGGGTGCGCGCGATGACCTCTTCCAGCGCCTCGCGCACGGCCGGGTCCAACGAGGACAAAGCCGACGAAATCGCCGAAACGGGCACCCGCACCGAATCAGGACGAACACCGTCGAACTTCTCGGTGTACTCGAGCACGGCCTCGACACCACGGGCGGCGACGGCCTCGACGATCGGACGCACCTGATGCAGCGCCGCGTCCACGTCCATCTCGGCGCGCGGCACGGCGGCGCGCAACTGAGCGGGAGTCGTGGTGCGACCTCGCAGGTCGATGCGGCTGAGCATGCCTTACAGGGTAGTTCCTGCCGAATTCTGTCAACGGTCAGCCCGCTAACGGCGCTATCTCACCCAGTGACACCAGAGCCACGCTCGGTTCAGCACCACTCCGTCGCAAACCCCTGCTGATGATGGAGGACCCACATGTTCACCAAGCGCCGCGGCATGATCGCCGCCGTGCTGGGGCTCTGCCTGCCAGTGCTGGTGGGTACGACCTCGACCCAGGCGGCCAACTCCGGCCGCACGGTCTACGAGATCACGGTGAAGAACGTCGAGCAGCTCAGGCAGGTCGTCTACACCGGCACCGACCTGATCGACGAGACCACCAACGGTCCGGTGACCGTCATCGCCAACGCCAGCGAGGCCCGCGCACTGCGGCGGACCGGGCTGCCGATGAAGTACATCGGTGACGCCGAGGCCGAGTTCGCCAAGCTCGGCAAGGTCGACTTCAAGGATCCGGTGCCCGGCCAGATCGGCACCCAGGACTTCCCGTCCGGCTACACCGGCTACCACAACTACGCCGAGATGAAGGCGGAGCTGGACAAGACCGTGACCGCCCACCCGAACCTGGTGCGGCTCTCCAGCATCGGCAAGTCGTTCCAGAACCGCGACCTGTGGATGCTGAAGATCAGCAACAACCCCGCGGTCGACCAGGCCAAGCCCGAGGTGATCATCACGTGCAACCAGCACGCGCGTGAGCACCTGACCGTCGAGATGTGCCTGCACTTCATCCAGCGCCTGACCGACGGCTACGCGACGAACTCGGCGCTGAAGGCACTCGTCGACTCCCGCGAGATCTGGGTCGTCCCCAGCGTCAACCCGGACGGCGCCGAGTACGACATCGCGACCGGATCGTTCCGCGGCTGGCGGAAGAACCGGCAGGGCAACGGCACCGACCTGAACCGCAACTTCGGCTACAAGTGGGGCTGCTGCGGCGGCTCCAGCGGTAGCAGCACCTCGGACACCTACCGCGGCACGGCGGCGTTCTCCGCACCGGAGACCCAGCGCATCCGCGACTTCGTGAACTCCCGCGTGGTCGGTGGCGTCCAGCAGATCAAGACGAACATCGACTTCCACACGTTCTCCGAGCTCGTGTTGTGGCCGTTCGGCTGGACCACCAACAACACCGCGCCCGGCCTGGACGCGAACGAGGAGCGGGCGTTCCGCACCCTCGGCCAGCAGATGGCCGCCACCAACGGCTACACGCCGGAGCAGTCGAGCGACCTCTACATCACCGACGGCACCATCGACGACTGGATGTGGGGCCAGCACAAGATCTGGTCCTACACCTTCGAGATGTACCCGAGCAGTGGCGGGCTGAACGGCTTCTACCCGCGTGACACGGTCATCGCCGCCCAGACCACCCGCAACGACAAGGCGACCGACCTGTTCCTGCAGTACTCGGACTGCGTGAAGCGGGTCATCGGGCAGACCTGCTGACCGCCCTGCCGATCCTCTCCAACGCCTGATCGATCTCGTCGGGAGTGACGAAGTAGTGCGGGGAGGCCCGCACTACTTCGTCCAGGCCCCGCCTGGTCATGTCGATCATCGTCGACCCGCGCTGCGACACCGTCACCGCGACGTCGTCCTCCCACAGCCGGTCCTTGACCTCCGTCGCCGGCACACGCTCCGACGTGAAGGTGACGATGCCCGACTGCCGTTCGCCGAGGTCCTGCACGGTGACGCCGTCGATCGACCGCAGCCCCTCGCGCAAGCGCTTGGCACGGTCCGCGACCTCGGCCTCGATCACGTCGAGCCCCTTGGCCAGGGAGTAACGCGCGGCCGCGATCAGGCCGAGCCTGTCGGCGACGCTGCACTCCCACAGCTCGAACACCCGAGCGTCGTCGCGCAGCTCGTACTCCATCGGCCCGGTCCACACGCCGCTGTGCAGGTCCACCAGACGCGGGCGGAGCCTTGCCCGCACCTCGTCGCGCACGACCAGAGCGCCCGTACCGCGCGGTCCGCGGAGCCACTTACGACCTGTACACGCCAACATGTCGTAGTCGAGGCCCCGCAGATCGAGCTGGCCGGTCGACTGGCAGGCGTCGAGCAGCACCAGAGCACCGACCGCGTGAGCGGCCGCGGTGATCTCGTTGACGGGATTGACCAAGCCGCTGTTCGTCGGCACGTGGACGAGCGAGATCAGCTTGACTCGGTTGTCAAGGTTCAGGGCGTCGACATCGACCTGTCCATGCACGTCGGACGGAATGACTTCGACGACCGCCCCGGCCTCCGCCGCACGACGCAGGACCGGGATCGCATTGCCACCGTATTCGACCTCGGTGACGAGAATTCTGTCCCCGGCCGACAGGGGCACCGCGTCGAACGCCGCCAGCCAAGATCGAGTTGCACTGTCCGTGAAGGCGACCTCGGACGGATGACACCCGAACAACTCAGCGAGCACCCCGTAGCCCGCCTCCAGGTCATCACGGCGTTCCGCTGCGGCGCGATAGCCGCCGATCTCGGTTTCCCGCCGCAGATGCCCGATGACCTCGTCCACGACGGGAGCGGGCGGGATCGACGAACCGGCGCTGTCCAGAAAGATCAGGTCACTCACCCGCTCGACTCTGCCACTATCGAGGACATGGGGGATCGCTCGTTCGGGTACAGCGCTCAGGTCCGGCCGTTGTTGTGGGTTTTCCTCGTGCTCACACCCGTGGAAATCCTGCTCGTGGACCTCTTGGTGCCGTGGTTCTGGCTCAGAGCCGTGCTGCTCGCGTTCGGGTTGCTGAGCGCGCTGTTGCTCGCCTGGCTGCTGTGGATGCTCTACAAGTTCAAGCACGAGATCGACGACGAGTACCTGTGGCTGCGGTATGCGCGTGAGTTCGAGTACCGGATTCCGCTCAAGGCCATCGAGAACGTCACGCAGGGCATGACCAGCCGGTCGCTGCACAAGACGCGGTCCGTTGTGGACGGAACGCTCGTGCTGGAGATCTCCAACTCCACCAACGTTCGCGTTCAGCTGAACGAACCGCAGGAGGTTGACCTCGGCCGGCGCGGCGCACACCACATCACCAAGATCGAGTTCTGGGCCGACGACCCCGGCGGCATGGTTCGCGCGCTGCGAAAATAGGCTCAGCGGCATGGTGGAGATCCCCTACGGCAAGCGCATGCGGCCGCGGTACGTGCGGTTCCTGATCATCACGGCGATCGGGATCGCGTTGGTCGCGTTTGCCCTGGACATCCCGTGGCTGCTCATCACGCTGATCGCGCTCGGCGTGCTGAACACGGCCGTGTGTGTGGGCGCTCTCTACGTGCTGTATCGCCAGCCGCACACCATCACGGCGGACGAACTGCGGTTGCGGCAACTGGGGTTCTTCGACTGGCGGATTCCGACCGCGGACCTCACGACCGCCCAGATCGCCGAGCGCTCCCACAAGGGCCGGCGCACGGTCGAGGTCGTCGGCGACGCCCTGGTCATCCAATCGCTGACCAAGACGAACGTGTCGGTGCCGTTCCGCGAGCCGCAGCTCGTCGATCTCGGCAGGACCGGGGCCAAGCAGGTCAAGCGGGTCGAGTTCTGGGCGGACAACCCCGAGCAGGCAGTCCGCGAGATCAACGCCAGGACTACTTAGGCTCCCACTTCTCGAGATTCCACCACGGACCCCAGGCCAACGCGCCGTAGGTGTTCGGGTCGACCACGGGCTGGTAGCCGTTCCACGAGTCGCGCATCACGTACGCGTGCTCGGGAAACACCAGCACGACCATCGACGGCGCCGCGACGAACGCCTGCTGGAAGAGCTTGTACGCCACCGCCCGCTGCGCCGGGTCGATCAGCTTGCGGCCGTTCTCCAGCGCCGCGTCGGCCGCCGGGCTGCCCTGACCGCGCAGGTCGTAGAGCATCAGATCGGGGTCGAACGGCGAACCCTCGCCGTACAGCAGCGCATCGGCACCCATGCGCGGCCGGATCGCCTCCCACGACAACCCGGCGAGTTGCACGTCGACACCGACGGCCTTGGCGTCGGCCGCGAACGCCGTCGCGAGGTCCGCGCGCAGGTCGTCGCCCAGCGGGTACATCAACGTGAACCGGGCGGGCACGCCGTCCTTGACGCGGATGCCGTCCGCACCGGCGACCCAGCCGGCCACGTCGAGCTGCCGCGCGGCCTCGGTCTTGTCGTAGCGGAACTTCGCGGTCGGGTCGAACTCCTCGGCGAGCGCGTCCGGCACCGGCGTGTACCCGATCGTGCCCCTGCCGTCGAGCAGGTTGTCGATCATGCCCTGGCGGTTCGTGGCGTAGTTCAGCGCGAGGCGGATGGCGGCGTTGCCGGTGACCGCGTTGGCCGCGGGCAGCCGCACCGCGCGGTAGTCGGCGCTGCGGTGGTACTGCACCGACAGTCCCGATTTGCTGGCGAACGGCGCGACGATCTTGGGCGGCAGCACCGTGCCGTCGAACTCGCCGTCCTGCATGCGGCGCGCGCGCTGGTTGTCGTCCGTCACGAACACGACGGTCAGCTTCTTGACCTTGGGCGCGCCGCCGAAGTACGTCTCGTTGGCGTCCAGCAGCAGCCGGTCGCCCTTCTTCCACTCGGTGACCTTGTACGGGCCGGTGCCGACGGGCTGGCCGTCCGGTTTCGCCTGCTCACTGGGCAGGATGCCGAGCGTGAGCAGGTGCGGGAACGCCGCCTGCGTCTGGTTGAGGGTGAAGCGGACCGTGGACGGGTCGACCTGCTCCACGCCCTTCAAAGTGCCGAAACGCTCCTTGACCGGGTTCTGCAGCGCGGCGGTGTAGGTCGCGACGACGTCCTCGGCGCCGAACGTGCTGCCGTCGGTGAACTTCACGTCGCCGCGCAGCTTCACCGTCCAGCTGAGCCCGTCCGCGGCGGGTTCGGGCAGGTCTGCGGCCAGTGCAGGCCCGAGCGACCCGTCCTGGCGGTGCTCGACCAGGCCGTCGTAGATCTTGGAGACGCCCTGCGCGCCGTAGCCGAGCAGTGGGTTCAGCGTGGTCGGCTCGTCGCGGTCGGCGAGCACGATGGACGTGCCGTTGGTGCCACCGTCCGGGCGGGGCGTGGCGGTCTCGGTGCAGCCCGCGACGGCCAGCAACACGACTAGGAGCAGTGGGAGACGCACGGTTCCGGACCCTACAGTGATCCTCATGCGCATCGCTGTGAGTCAGATCAGCTCCACCACCGATCCCCGGTCCAACCTGGAGCTCGTCCGGGACGCGGTGCGCAGGGCCGAGGGTGCTCGGGTCGTGCTGCTGCCCGAGGCCACGATGTGCCGGTTCGGGGTTCCGCTGGGGCCTGTCGCGGAGCCGTTGGACGGGCCGTGGGCGTCCGCGGTGCACGAAATCGCGGCGTCGCACGACGTCGTGGTGGTGGCGGGGATGTTCACGCCGTCTGGTGACCGGGTGACGAACACGCTGCTGGTGACCGGGCCGGACATCCACGTCGGCTACGACAAGATCCACCTGTTCGACGCGTTCGGGTTCCAGGAGTCGCGCACGGTCGCCCCGGGAAGCTCTCCTCTTACGTTCGAACTCGACGGCGTGACTCTCGGCGTCGCCACTTGTTACGACATCCGCTTCCCCGAACTGTTCCGCGCATTGGCTGATGAGGGTGCGTCGGCTGTGCTGGTCGGCGCTTCGTGGGGTGCCGGGCCGGGCAAGAAGGAGCAGTGGGAGCTGCTGGTGCGGGCGCGCGCGTTGGACTGCACGTCCTTCGTCGTGGCGTGCGGACAGGCATACCCCGGTGAACTGGGGTCTTCCGCGCCGACCGGGATCGGGTACTCGACCGTCGCGGACCCGTTCGGGAACGTCGTCCTGCAGCTCTCGGACCAGCCGGAGGTCTCGATCGTCGACCTCGACCTGACGACGGTGGAACAAGCTCGCGAGGTCCTGCCGGTGCTGGCCAACCGACGACTACGTTGACCTTCATGCGCATCGTTTCGGCCACACTGGCCGCGTTGTTGTTGCTGACAGGGGTCGCTCACGCCACTCCGTCGCGCGGGGTCACCGCGAAGATCCTGGCCCAGTGGACGGCCGGCGACCGCGACTACGTCGTCCGCGAGATCACCGTCGATCCTGGTGGCAGCACGGGCTGGCACCACCACGACGGCACGCTCTACGCCGTCGTCAAGAAGGGTGTTCTCACCCGCACGATGTCCGACTGCACCACGAACTTCGTGCACCACCGCGGCGACACGTTGATCGAGGAACCGGCGCACGTGCACATCGGGCGCAACCTCGGCACCGAACCGATGGTGCTCGAGGTGCTGTACGTGAACCCCGCCGGTACGCCGTTGTCACGTGACGAGCCGAATCCCGGCTGTTCGTTCGAATGAGCTTGACCTCCATCTAGGTCGAGCTCACAAGATCGAGGCATGACACTTCCCGAGCTTCCCCCGTTCGTCCGCAACCGCAAAGAACTCGACGGCTACACGCTCTACCGCTCCGGCGACCCGCGCGGTGACAAGCCGGTCGGCTGCGTCGTCCTGGTCACGGTCGACACAGCCGACGAGGCCACCGCGCGGGCGTGGGTCGACTCGGTGTTCGTCGCGCTGGCGAGCGAGCCGAACCCGCACCCCGGCGGCGTCTCCGCGGCGTTCCACATCCGTGACGACGGCAAGCGCGTCATCAACTACGCGGAGTGGGTCAGCGCCGAGGACCACGTCGACGCGGTGTCGGCGGGCAGCAACGGAGTCGGCTCGCGCACCGCGGACTGGCGCCGGGTGCAGAACTTCCCCGGCGTCCAGCACGTCAGCGTGGAGCGGTACCAGCCGCTAGCAAAGGTCCAGGCCGAGGTCGAGTGACGGCGACGAGTGCGTGAGGCCACCGACCGCGAGGTAGTCCACGCCGGTTTCGGCGTACCGGCGGGCCACGTCCAGAGTCAGCCCGCCGGACGCCTCCAGCTTCACGTTCGACGGCCGTCGCCGCACGGCTTCCAGACATTGCTCGGGCGTGAAGTTGTCCAGCAGCACCAGTTCCGCGCCCTCGGCGATGGCCTCGTCGAGCTGCGACAGGCTGTCCACCTCGACCTCCATCAGCAACTCCGGCGCGTGCGCACGGGCCGCGCGGATCGCCGCACCGACCGAACCCGCCGCGGCCACGTGGTTGTCCTTGATCAGGATCGCGTCGCCGAGGCCCATCCGGTGGTTCACGCCGCCGCCGCACCGGACCGCGTACTTCTGCAGAAGCCTGAGCCCTGGCAACGTCTTGCGCGAATCACGAACCGCACAAGAGGTGCCCTCGATCGCGGAGACCCAGCGGGCGGTCTGGGTGGCGATGCCGGACAGGTGGCAGATCAGGTTCAACGCCGTGCGCTCGACCGTGAGCAGGCCACGGGTCGGGCCGGTGAGCACCAGGGCGGGCTCGCCGGGCACCGCCTTGTCGCCGTCGGCGGCCTCGGAGATCACGTCGACCTCTGGCAGATAGCGTTGGAAAGCCGTGCGCGCAACGGAAACGCCGCACAGCACACCGGCCGACCGCGGCGTGATCTCCGCAGTGGCAACGGACTTCTCCGGCACGGTCGCCAACGTGGTGGCGTCCAGGCCGTAGCGGAGGTCCTCTTCCAGAGCGAGCTGGATGACCCGGTTCGCGTCGTCCCAATCGATCGTCATGCGACACCCTCTGCCAGAACAGGATCGGCCAGCACGGGCTGGCCGGTCGGGGTGAGCCGGACTAGCTGACTGCGTTGCCACGCCTCGGAACGCTCGGTGAAGTCCGTGCGGACGTGGCAGCCGCGCGACTCGGTGCGTTCTGCGGCGGCGGCGATCAGGGCGCGGGCGGCCATGGTCAGCGCCGCGTCCTCCACCAGTTCGCGCGACTCCAGCTGCTTGTCCACAGTGGACACGTCCAGCACCGAGCCGACCACCGCGAGGCCCTCGGCGTCGCGGCCGATGGCGGCGTAGCGGGACATCACGCGCTGGAGCAGGTCGCGGTCCGCCACGGGGGCGAAAGGCAGCGACACCTCAGGCGTACGAGCAGGAATCACCAGCCCGAGAGCGAGATCGGAGGCCACGGCTTCGGCGGCGCGGGTGCCGCAGACCAGACCTTCGAGCAAGCTGTTGGACGCCAGGCGGTTCGCGCCGTGCAGGCCCGTGCGAGCGACTTCGCCGACCGCGTACAGACCGGTGACGCCCGTGCGGCCGTCGACCGTGGAAACCACGCCACCGCAAGCGAAGTGGGCCGCAGGGGCGACCGGAATCGGGTCGACGGCAGGATCGATCCCCACCGAGACGCAGGCCGCGTACACAGTCGGGAAGCGGGAAGCCATGTCGTGCAACGAAGTCGCGTCCAGGAACACGTGGTCGTCGACGCCGCCGGGCTCCAACGCCATGTGGCGGGTGATCGCGGCAGCCACGACGTCGCGCGGAGCCAGATCTTCCAGCGGGTGCACGCCCTTCATCACACGGGCGCCGGTCGCGTCGACCAGCACGGCACCTTCGCCGCGCACGGCCTCCGTCACCAGCGGGCAGCGACCACGAGCACCACGACCCGTGTACAGAACGGTCGGGTGGAACTGGATGAACTCGACGTCCGCCGCAAGAGCACCAGCACGCAACGCCAGAGCCAGACCGTCACCAGTGGCGACAGAAGGGTTCGAGGTTGCTTGGTACATCTGGCCAAGACCACCCGTGGCGAGAAGCACAGCGGGGGCCGACAAAACACCGGGCACGCCGTTGCCGTCCAGAACCAGCAGACCGCACACCGCACCCAGCGGCGTCTTCACCGCGTCGACCGCGACGTGGTTCTCCAGCAGGGGAACCCGTCCGTCCACAGTGGCCTTCAGCAAAGCGCGCTCGACCTCGGCACCGGTCGCGTCACCACCGGCGTGCACGACGCGGAACGCGCTGTGCCCACCTTCCCGGGTCCGCTCCAGCAAGCCGTCCGGGCGCGCGTCGAACACGGCACCGCGCGAACGCAACTGCGCCACCGCGGCCGGACCGTCGGAGATGATCGCCGAGACCGCCGCCGCGTCGCAGAGGCCCGCGCCCGCCGTCAGCGTGTCCTCGATGTGCCGCGAAACAGAGTCACCGGGGTCGTGCTGGTCCTCCATGACGACGGCGACGCCGCCCTGAGCCCAGCGGGTGTTGCCGTCGTCGCCCGCCGCCTTGGTGACGACGAGAACGCGAAGCCCCAGCTCACGCGCGTGCAGCGCGGCCGTCAGGCCTGCCACGCCCGTACCGACCACGATCAGGTCTGCCCGCGCCTCCCAGCGCGCGGCCATCACTCACCGCCGCCGGGCTGGCCGATCTCGATCATGCGCTGCACGGCACCCTCAGCCCTGCGAGCGGTTTCCAGGTCCACGTGCACCTCGTCCAGACCCTCACGCACGCAACGCAGCAACGCGGCCGGCGTGATCATCTTCATGTAGGTGCAGGACGCGCGGTCGTTCACGGCGCGGAAGTCGATCTCCGGAGCGGCCTTGCGCAGCTGGTGCAGCATGCCGACCTCGGTCGCGACGAGCACCTTGCGGGCGTTCGTCGAGCGGGCCGCGGTGATCATGTCGCCGGTCGAGAGGATCTTGACCTTCTCCGCCGGCACGATGCCCTCGCCGCTCAGGTACAGAGCCGACGTCGCGCACCCGCACTCCGGGTGGATGAACAGGTCGGCGTCCGGGTTCGCGGCGGCGCGTTCGGCCAGCTCAGGGCCGTTGATGCCGGCGTGCACGTGGCACTCGCCCGCCCAGATCTGCAGGTTCTCGCGGCCCGTCTCGCGCTTCACGTGCGCGCCCAGGAACTGGTCCGGGCAGAACAGCACCTCGCGGTCGGCCGGGATCGAGCGCACCACGTCGACGGCGTTGGACGACGTGCAGCAGATGTCCGTCTCGGCCTTCACCTCGGCCGTGGTGTTCACGTACGACACGACGACCGCGCCGGGGTGCTGCGCCTTCCACTCGCGCAGCTGGGCGCCGGTGATCGAGTCGGCCAGCGAGCAACCAGCGCGCTCGTCCGGGATCAGGACGGTCTTCTCTGGCGCCAGGATCTTCGCGGTCTCGGCCATGAAGTGCACGCCGCAGAAGATGATGGTCTGCGCGTCGGACTGCGCCGCGATGCGGGACAGCGCCAGCGAGTCGCCGGTGTGGTGGGCGATGTCCTGGATCTCGGGCAGCTGGTAGTTGTGCGCCAGGATGACGGCGTCCCGCTCCTTCGCGAGGCGCAACACCTCGTCACGCCACGCCGCGTCCGGCTCGACTCCGCCGAACACACCTGACGCGGTTCGCTCCACAGTTGCGGTAGCGACCATCGCTGCCTCCTCGGTTCCAGGTTTTCGCCTACTGGTCGAAAACGTCGCCGATAGTATCAGCCGAGTGGCGGGCGTGGGGCATGAAGTTCTGGCAGCTGTGCTGCGGGTGAGAGGTGCGTCACTCCAGGTCATGCTGTGGGAGCGCGCACGGGAGCCGCACGCTCACCGCTGGTCGTTGCCGGGTGGTGGACTTCGGGTGGACGAGGACGTGGAGACCTCCATCCGCCGTCAGCTGACCGAAAAAGTCGACGTGCGACAGTTGTCACACGTCGAGCAGCTGGCCGTGTTCAGCGCTCCCGATCGCGTCCCCGGCCCTCGCGTGGTCGCGACCGCGTTCCTCGGACTCGTCCCGTCGGACGCCGATCCGGAACGCCCGTCGGACACCGAATGGCACTGCGTGGACACGCTCCCTCCGATGGCCTTCGACCACGCCTCGATCGTGCATCGGGCACGGCACCGGCTCGCCTCGAAGCTGTCGTACACGAACCTCGGATTCGCGTTGGCGCCACCGGAGTTCACGATCTCGCTGCTGCGCGACCACTACTCGGCCGCGCTCGGTTACCGGGTGTCCGCGACGAACCTCCAACGGGTGCTGTCGCGCCGGTTGTTGCTGGAACCGACGGGTGGCACCGCTCCCCCCGGCCCGTCCGGCGGCCGTCCCGCGGCGCTGTTCCGGTTCAGCGCCAAGGGAATCAAGGTGACCGATCCGTTCGCCGTGTTGAGGCCGCCGGGATCCGGCCGTCCGGCGGGCGGGAGTGGCACCACGTAACGTGGACGCGTGGCAGAGACGCTTCCCCTCTTCCCCCTGGGCACAGTGCTGTTGCCCGGGGCGTCCTTGCCGCTGCACATCTTCGAGCCGCGCTACCGCCAGCTCGTCGTCGACCTGATGACCGGATCGCTCTTCGGCCGCACGTTCGGGGTCGTGTGCATCAAGGAGGGCTGGGAGGTGGGCGCCGACAACATCGGCTCCCTCAAGGACATCGGCTGCTCCGCCGACCTGCTCGACGCCCGCCCGTTGCCGGAGGGCCGGTTCGACATCGTGACGCGCGGCGTGCAGCGTTTCCGCCTGGTCGACGTCGACACCACGACCGCGCCGTACCTGCTCGGCCGCGTCGAATACCTCGACGACTCACCGGTGCCCGAAGCGGCGAAGGAGGTCGTGCCGATTCTCGAACGGGGAGCGCGCGCGGCCCACGAGCGGTACTGCGGAGCCGCGTGGCACCGCGAGGACTGGTCCGCGCCGGCCGAGGACGTCGAACTGGGCGCGCTGTCGTACCTGCTGGCCGCGGACTGCCTGCTGCCCGTCGAGGACCGCCAGCGGTTGCTGGAGGAGACGTCGCCGGCCCGGCGACTCAGGCTCGTCAGACGGATGCTGCACCGCGAGACCGGGATTCTCAGCGCGCTGAAGGCCGTTCCCGTGCCGCTCACCGAGTTCGGGCACGTGCCGAACCCGAACTGAGGAACTTCCTGAGCTCCGGAACGACGAGCTGCGGGCCTCTGATCGCGCTGTTGTGGTCGGCTCCGCGCAGTTCGGCCACGGCGGCGAGCGGAATGAACGCGCCAACGGTGGCCTGGGCGTCCTTGAGGTATCGCGGGGCCTTCGAGCCGCCCATCAACGCCACGTTGGCCGTGAGGGCGTTGAACCGCTCCAGGTTCGCGTGGGCCTCACCGACGATCCGGAAGTCCTGGGGGACGGTCGGCAGCAGTCTGGTGAGCTCCTCCTGGTCTTCCCGGATGAGCTTGCGCAGCAGCGCGGTCAAGAGCGGACGCGGCAGCACGCGCAGCCAGCGCGGCCCGACGCCCACGCCTTTGAGGACCGTGACCAGGGCCTCGGCCTTCTTGCCGTCCGCGACCTCGTTCTCGAACTGCTCGAGGACGTGTTTCTTGTGGGGCAGGTGGACCGGTAGCTGGTAGGCGGCGACGTGGGTGATGCCGGGGAGGAGCAGCGCGGATTCCAGTGCGATCAGGCCGCCGGAGCCGACCCCGAACAGCCGCCGCGACCTGGTGGCCGCCACGACGGCTTCGACGTCCTCGACCTCGGTTTTCAGGCTGTGCTCCGCAGTGTGCGGCCCGCTCCCCCCACGGCCGCGCCGGTCGAGGAAGTGGACCGTGAACTCGTCCGCGAGTGCTCGCGCCAGCTTCTCGTAGTCCTTCGACGACTCCATCGCGCCGTGGACGACGACCACACCGGGCCCGGCGCCGGTGGTGCGGTAGCCGATGGGAGTGCCGTCACGCGAAGTCGCTTGGGTGACCACAAAATCAGGGTAGGCCCAGCTGAGGAGCGCGCGTGGTGGGTTTGCGGGAACACGAAGCCCGCCCTGGAGGTGCTCCGCCCGTTGTCGGATCGTTGAATTGTGGTCTTGTGGGATTGTTGAACAATTCGTACAGTGCTAGTCACTGAGGTCCGCATCACACTCGACCACTCCTCCACCACGCTGCGAGGTGTCCCATGAGCATGACCACGACCGAGGACACAGGCCGTTTCGCCTGGTTCCGCAGTCTCGGCCAGAAGGGCAGGCGCGCGTTCGTCGGCGCGTTCGGCGGCTACGGGCTGGACTCCTACGACTACTGGGTCCTGCCGCTGAGTCTGGTCGCGATCTCCGGCTACTTCGGCCTCACCAAGGCGGAAGCGGGCCTGCTGGGCACGTCCACCCTGCTGATGAGCGCCATCGGCGGCGCGGTCGCCGGCGTGATGGCGGACCGGTTCGGCCGCTCCAAAACCCTGGTCATCACGGTCGCCGCGTACGCGTTCTTCACCGTGCTGTGCGGCTTCGCGACGAGCTACGAGACGTTGCTGATCTTCCGCGGCCTGCAGGGACTCGGGTTCGGCGGCGAGTGGGCGGCCGGCGCGATCCTGGTGGCCGAGTACTGCAAGCCGAAGTACCGCGGCCGCACCGTGGCGTTCATCCAGAGCGCGTGGGCGGTCGGCTGGGGCCTCGCCGTCATCGTCAACACGCTGGTCGCCTCGCTGGCCGACCCGTCGTGGTCGTGGCGGATCATGTTCTGGACCGGCGCGCTGCCCGCGATCCTCATCTTCTACGTGCGCCGCAACGTCGACGACGCGCCCGCGGTCGAGGCGCAGCCGAAACCCCGCGGCACGTTCCCGAAGATCTTCCAGGGCCCGATGCTCAAGACGACGTTGTTCGCCTCGCTGCTCGCCACCGGTGTGCAGGGCGGGTACTACACGCTGGCGCAGTGGCTGCCCGCCTTCCTGCAGACCGGCCGCCACCTGACGATCATCGGCACGGGCGGATATCTCGCGTTTCTCATCACCGGCGCGTGGATCGGGTACGTCAGCGGTGGCTATCTCACGGACTACCTGGGACGCAAGAAGACCTTCGTGCTGTTCGCGGTCGCCAGCGCGCTGCTGATCGTGGCGTACACGCAGATTCCCAATGGCGCCAACACGTTGGTGATGTTCCTCGGCTTCCCGCTCGGGTTCTGCATGAGTGCGATCTTCAGCGGGTTCGGCAGCTATCTGTCGGAGCTCTACCCGACGCAGTTGCGCGGCACGGGACAGGGCTTCACGTACAACCTCGGGCGCGCGTTCGGCGCTGTCTTCCCCGGCCTGGTCGGATTCATGGCCGACCGGCTGGGCATCGGCGGTGCGATGCTGTTCGGAGCGGCGGCGTACGGAATCGCTGTCGTCGCACTGATCTGGTTGCCGGAGACGGTCAACAAGGAGCTCGAATGACGACGGCGGGCAAGGCACCGGGACAGGCGCAGGCCAACCTGATCGCCATCCCCAAGGACTGGGCGTACGACTTCCTCCTCTTCACCCACCGCAACCCCAAGCCGTGTCCGGTGCTCGACGTGCTGGACGCCGGCGAGACCGTCAGCGCGCTCAAGCAGGACGCCGATGTGCGCACCCACGCGCCGCGCTACCGCATCTGGGAGCACGGTGAGCTCATCGCGGAACCCGAGGACGCCACGGAGTTCTGGCGCGACGACCTGGTGACGTTCCTGATCGGCTGCAGCTTCACGTTCGAGACGGCACTGGAAAACGCCGGAGTCCCTTTGCGGCACGTGGATCAGGCGAAGAACGTCTCGATGTTCGTCACGGACATCCAGTGCCGGCCCGCGGGAAGGCTGCACGGACCGATGGTCGTGTCGATGCGCTGGATTCCGGAGTCCCTTGTGGACATGGCGCACAAGGTCACCGCGCTGATGCCGTCGGTGCACGGGGCTCCGGTCGGCGCGGGAGATCCGCGCATGCTCGGGATCTCCGACATCGAGCAACCGGACTTCGGCGACGCGGTCGAGCCCGAACCCGGTGACGTGCCGGTGTTCTGGGCGTGCGGCGTGACTCCGCAGGCGGTGCTGATGAAGTCCAAGCCGCCGTTCGCGATCACGCACGCGCCGGGTCAGATGTTCGTCACAGACATGCCTGACTTCGCCTATCGAGTGGGCTGACGCGCTAACTCTTCAGGAAATGTCACAGTGCGGTGCCTCGTCTTTTAGCCGAGGCGCCGCCCCAGGTCGTCCAGGCCGTTCCAGGCCACGCAGCAACCGTAGGCCAGCGCGGCCGCGAGAGGCCACGCCAGAATCCCCCACCACGTCTCCAGCGACGGCGCCACGAGCAGCGTGTCGCCGGGCTTGATCGTCGACGGCATGGGGTACGCGCCCGCAGCCACGTTCCCACCCAGGTACTGGGAGAACCATGCCGCCGCGAACGACCCCGCCGTCATCGCCAGCATCACGACCGGCCCGCGCCGTTGCCGCAGCAGCCACACCGCGATGCCGGTGATCGCACCAGCGCCGAGACCGATCAGCACGAAAACCATGAGCGCGTCGAGCCGGTGGTAGCTCTCGACACCGATCGGGTAGAACTTGTTGTCGTTCGGCGAGACGATCTTGAGCTGCGCCGGGGCGAGCCACGACCACAGGTATCCGGCGGGCAGCCCGAACGCGAACGTCGTCAGCAGCACCACCAGGCCCGGCAGCAGATCCCGCTTCACCACGACCTTCGGCCGGGGCCGGATGTAGTGGTAGACGTACGGCGGCTCCGGCAGGGGTTCGATGCGAACCGGGGCAGCTTTCTCGTCCATTCGCGAGAGGTTACTACCGCATCTGTCAGGGGCGTGAAGTGATCTCGCCGTGGCGGCTGCAGCGCGCCGCCCAGCCGTCCGGGGTCACCTGGACGACCATCCGGCGAGCACACTCCGAGCAGTAGCGCGGCGGGTCGATCATCGACAGGCGCTGACGGCAGAACGCGTGGTCGCCGTCAGCTTCCTCTTTGCCGCAGAAAGAGCAGTACGTCATCAGATCGGTCACAGGGTCTGGTTCAGCGCCTTGATGGGCATGGACAGCTCCTCGAGCATGTCGAGGTCCTGCTGGGCCGGGCGGCCGAGGTTCGTCAGGTAGTTGCCGACGATGATCGCGTTGATGCCGCCGAGCATGCCCTGCTTCGCGCCCAGGTCGCCGAACGTCAGCTCACGGCCGCCGGCGAACCGCAGGATCGTGCGCGGCAGGGCCAGCCGGAACGCGCCGACCGTCCGCAGCGCCTCTGCGCCCTCGACGACCGGGTAGTTCTCGTACGGCGTGCCGGGGTTCGGGATGAGGAAGTTCAGCGGAACCTCGTCCGGCTCCAGCTCGGCCAGCTGCACGGCGAACTCCGCGCGCTGGGCCAGCGTCTCGCCCATGCCGATGATGCCGCCGCAGCAGACCTCCATGCCGGCGTCGCGGATCATCCGCAGCGTGTCCCAGCGCTCCTCCCAGGAGTGCGTGGTCACGACCTCGGGGAAGTGCGAGCGGGCCGTCTCGAGGTTGTGGTTGTAGCGGTGCACACCCATCGCCACGAGCTCGTCGACCTGCTCCTGCGTGAGCATGCCCAGCGAGCAGGCGATCTGGATGTCGTTGCCGTCCTCGCGGATGGCCTTGATGCCGTCGCGCACCTGCGAGAGCAGCCGCTTGTCCGGTCCGCGCACGGCCGCGACGATGCAGAACTCGGTCGCGCCGGTGTCGCGGGTCTGCCGGGCAGCGCGCACGAGACCGGGGATGTCCAGCCACGCGCTTCGCACCGGTGACGGGAACTGGCCCGACTGCGAGCAGAAGTGGCAGTCCTCGGGGCAGCCGCCGGTCTTCAGCGAGACGATGCCCTCGACCTCGACCTCCGGGCCGCACCAGCGCTCACGCACCTGGTGCGCCAGGGCCAGCAGATCGGGGATCCGGTCCTCGGGCAGTTCGAGGACTTTGAGGACCTGCGCCTCGGACAGTCCGACTCCTCGTTCGAGCACCTGCTCACGAGCCTCGTCGAGCACGTCGATCTGTTCCGGAGCTGCGGTCACGGTCTCTCCTCCTCCTGTGGCCTGGCGAGCACTATGCCTCACTGAATCCTTCATCGTGGAGCGACGTAGGTCACTGGACCGCGAACTGAGCCGCGAACGTCTCCGGGTCGAACTCGCCCCCGAACCACGGTGAAAACGATCTCTTGGCGACCGCCAGGAAATCCACAGAACCGAGCTTTGTCACACCTTGAGGCAGTGCGCCGAGCAACGGGCCGGCCGCCGCCTGAGGCAGATCGGCCAGGTTGGTGAGGGAGGCGAGATCGGGGTGCAACGGCCAGCTGCCGACCACGACACCGAGCGACTCGATGCCGCGCCGCTGCAGCGCCTCGGCCGTCAGAGCAGTCGTGTTGAGCGTCCCGAGTCCTGCCTGAGCCACGATCAGCACGGGCGCGTTCACCGCCCACGCGATGTCCGCCAGGGTGGATCCGCCCTCGTCGAACCGGACCAGCAGCCCGCCCGCGCCCTCGACCAGCACCAGGTCGTGGGTCTCGTCGAGCTCGGTGACGGCTTTGGCGACGTCCGCGGGGTGCACGGTGGCCATGCCCGCCCGTCTGGCCGCGGTGTCGGGCGCCAGCGGGTCGGGGTATCTGGCCAGCTCGCGGGTCGTCACGTCGCCCGCCAGCCGCGCCACCTCGGCGACGTCGCCCGGCTCGCCGGGCAGCAGGCCGGTCTGCGCGGGTTTCAGCACCGCGACCCGTCTGCCTTCTGCCCTGGCCAGCGCCGCTATGCCCGCAGTGACCGCGGTCTTGCCGACCTCGGTCCCGGTTCCGGTGATCACCAGCACGCTCACAGGCACTCACCCTAGGCCGTGACCTACGGTGACAGCATGAGTGACGAGCCGATCGTGATGTACGGCGCCGAATGGTGTGGTGACTGCCGCCGGGCCAAGTCGTGGCTGACCCGCAACAACGTGCCGTTCACCTACGTCGACGTGGAGAACGACGACGAGGCGCGCGACCGGGCGATCGAGATCTCGGGCCGCAAGCAGATCCCCGTCGTGGTGCTGCCGGGCGGCGAGTTCCTCGTCGAGCCCTCCGACTCGGAACTCGCCGCGGCGATCAAGGTGGACTAGCTCTTCTGGTACAGCCCGATCTGGGCGCCGTCGGTCAGGCTCGGCGCCCCGAACCGGCCCTTCACGGCCTTGGACTCCAGGAACAGGTCTCCGGAGTGCGTGTCGAACCTCCAGAGCTGCTCGATGTTGCCGGTGCACTCGTAGAGCTGCACCTTGCCGCCTTCGAGGTCGATCTCCTCGAGCGCGACGTCGAGACACTTGCCGTTCGCCTTGTTGCGGACGACGGTTCCGCCCCACTCCTCGTGGTACTCCGGCGCCCACAACTGCTCGTCACCACCGAGGCCGCAGGTCCAGATCTGGACCTTGCCGCCGTCCTCGCCGATGTCCTCGAGTGCCGCGTCGAAGCACTTGTCGGTGCCGGCGAAGCGGATCGTGGAGTAACCGCTACCGCTTCCCCAAAGCCCCGATGACAGCCACGGTTCGCCGGCCGCGTGCGCCGCTCCCGTGGTCCCCAGTACCCCCAGTACGACCGCGCTGAGCGCGGCGATCAATCTCCCCATGATGCAAAAGCTATCGGGCGGCGGCGACCACCGCTGCCGTTATGCGGGCAATGTCGTCGTCTGTGCTGATGAACGGCGGCATCGTGTAGATCAGGTCGCGGAACGGCCGCAGCCACACCCCGTTGTCGACCGCCGCTTTGGTGGCTCGTGCCATGTCCACGGGCTCATGCAGGTGCACGACACCGATGGCACCGAGCACCCGCACGTCCTTGACGGTCGGCAGCTCGCGAGCGGGCGCCAGGCCGTTCTTCAGGCCGTTCTCGATCCGGGCGACCTCGCGCTTCCAGTTCTGGGACAGCAGCAGGTCGATCGACGCCAGTGACACCGCCGACGCGAGCGGGTTGCCCATGAACGTCGGTCCGTGCGCGAGGACCGGCACCTCGCCCTTGCTGATCCCGTCCGCCATGCGCGACGTGCACAGGGTGGCGGCCATCGACAGGTAGCCGCCGGTCAGCGACTTGCCGAGGCACATCACGTCCGGGCTGACGTTCGCGTGGTCGGCGCCGAAGAGCTCGCCGGTGCGCCCGAAGCCGGTCGCGATCTCGTCGAACACGAGTAGAACGTCGTTCGTATACGCCAGCTCCCGCAGCACGTGCAGGTAGCGCGGATCGTGGAACCGCATACCGCCCGCACCCTGCACGACCGGCTCGACGATGATCGCGGCGAGCTCGTGCGCGTGCTGCTCGATCAGGTCGGCGAGGTGCTGAACGTATGCGGTGTCCAATTCAGCCGGTGGACTGTCTGCAAAAACCTGAACCGGCAGGATTCCACGCCAAAGCGAATGCATACCGCCTTCGGGATCGCACACGGACATCGGGTTGAACGTGTCGCCGTGGTAGCCGCCGCGCCACGTGAGCAACCGGCTCTTCTCCGGCCTGCCCTGCGAACGCCAGTACTGCATGCACATCTTGACCGCGACTTCGACCGACACCGAGCCGGAGTCGCACAGGAACACGTGTTGCAACGGCTCCGGGGTGATCTCCACGAGTTTCGCGGAGAGCCGGATCGCGGGCTCGTGCGTGAGCCCGCCGAACATCACGTGGCTCATCCGGCCGAGCTGGCCGGTGACGGCCGCGTCGAGCACCGGGTGGCGGTAGCCGTGGATGGCCGCCCACCAGGACGACATGCCGTCGACGAGCTCCCGGCCGTCCGCGAGCGTGAGCCGGACACCCTCCGCGGACTCGACGAGCAGCGGTTCCTGGGTGCCCGGCATCGGGCCGTACGGGTGCCAGACGTGCGCCTGGTCGAGCTTCAGCAGGTCGTCCACCTGCCGAAGGTTAAGCGAGACGAACGGGCAGCGTGTGCAGACCGCGGATCAAGGTGCTGTCCCGCCACACCAGCGTCTCCGGCTCGGCGGCGAGCTGCAGGTTCGGGAACCGCGCCAGCAGCTGCGTGAGAGCCACGTCGAACTCCAGCCGGGCCAGCGGCGCACCCAGGCAGAAGTGGATGCCGTGCCCGAACGCGACGTGCCCCTGCGCGGACCGCGTCACGTCGAGCTTGTCCGCATCGGGGTAGCGCTCCGGGTCGCGGTTCGCGGCGACCAGCGACACCATGACGAGCTCGTTCTCGGGGATCGTGACGCCGCCGAGCTCGATCGGTTCCTTGGTGTAGCGGAACGTCGCGATGTTGACCGGACCCTCCAGCCGCAGGAACTCCTCACCGCTGGCCGGGATCAGCTCGGGACGCTCGCGCAGGATCTGCATCTGGTCCGGGTTGCGCAGCAGCGACAGCACCGCGTTGCCGATGAGGTTCACCGTCGTCTCGTGGCCGGCCACGAGCAGCAGGAACGCCATCGACACCAGCTCTTGGGTGTTGAGCCGGTCGCCGGAGTCGTCGGCGTGCACGAGCGCGGAGAAGAACGTGTCGTCCGGCTCCTGCGCGGCGACCTTCTCGACGTGGCCGGAGAGGAACGCGAACATCGCACCCGAGGCGTGCACGATGTCCTCGTTCGAGCCGAACGACAGCAGCGTGTTCGACCACTCGCGGAACTCGTCGCGGTTGTCGATCGGGATGCCGAGCAGCTCGCAGATCACCGTGATCGGCAGCGGGAACGCGAACGTCTCCAGCAGGTCGACCTCGTCGCCGTCGTTCAGCTTGGCGATCAGCTCGGCCGCGATCTCGTTGATGCGCGGCCGCATCAGCTCGATCCGGCGGGCGGTGAACGCCTTGTTCACGAGCTTGCGCAGCCGGGTGTGGCCGGGCGCGTCCATGTTGAGCATGTGTTCCGACAGCGCCGGGTTGAAGTCGCGGCGTCCCGCGTTGGCCGGCGCGTGCACGTCGAAGAGGTGGCCGCCCTCGTGAACGTTCTTGCTGATCCGGGGGTCGGTGAGGGCGATCTTCGCCTCGTCGTACCGAGTCACGAGCCAGACCTTGAGCCCACGCGGCAGGCGGACTTCCTGCACGGGCCCCTCGGCACGCAGCATGTCGTGCACTTCGTGCGGCTTCTGGATGTAGTCGGCGGGCAACTGGGTGAGTGTCGTCACCTCACCCAGTTAACCCCGTTAACTCATCTCTCGCCACTATTTCTCGAGCGATCCTCAGCGTTGGATCGTCACACCGCGGATCGTCTTGAGGTCACCGAAGAGCGACGGCGTCGGCTGGACCCGGTAGTTGTCCACCACCAGCAGCTCCTTCGACTTGTCGCGCTTCTGCACCTCCAGGTGCACCGCGACCTGACCCTCGTGCGACTTGAAGACGATCTTCAGTTCCTCGATCAGCTCCGGCGTCAACGTCTTGGTGTGCAGCCCCAGGACGAGGGGCGGATCCGCGCCGGGGTTCGCCTCCGCGTCGCTGATGTCGAGCGGGACGACACCGTCGCCGAAGATCGCCATCTTGTCCTCGCGCCAGTTCACCCGCCCCTTCACGCACACGGCGGAGTCGAGCTCCAGATCGTCGCGCAGCACCTCGTAGGACTTCGGGAAGAACAGCACCTCGATGGACGCGTCCAGGTCCTCGATGACCGTGATCGCCCACGGCAGACCGTTCTTGTTCACCCGGCGCTCGATCGACGAGATCATGCCCGAGACGATCAGCTCGCCTTCCTTGGGCGGGTCGTCGAGCACGACCGCGATCGGCCGGGGCGCGTACTTCCGCAGGATCCGCTCGGCACCGTCGAGCGGGTGCGACGACACGTACAGGCCGAGCATCTCCTTCTCGAGGCTCAGCATCTGCTTGCGCTGGTACTCGTCCGTGCCGAACTTGAGGTGCGCCAGCGGGGAGGCGCTGTCGTCCGGTTCGTCGCCGCTGTCGGCACCGAACAGGTCGAACTGGCCTTCCGCTTCCTTGCGCTTGATCGGGACGACCGCGTCGACCGCGTCCTCGTGCACCTGGATCAGCGACAGGCGGGTGTGGCCGAACGAGTCGAACGCGCCCGCCTTGATCAGCGACTCGATCACGCGCTTGTTGCACGCGACGAGCTCGGACTTGTCCATGAAGTCCGTGAAGGACGTGTAGTTGCCCTTCTCCTTGCGCGTCTTGATGATCGACTCGACGACGTTCGCGCCGACGTTGCGGACCGCGCCGAGACCGAAGCGGATGTCGGTGCCGACCGCACCGAAGCGCAGCGCCGACTCGTTGACGTCCGGCGGGAGCACCTTGATGCCGAGGCGGCGGCACTCGGCCAGGTAGACCGCGGACTTGTCCTTGTTGTCACCGACCGACGTGAGCAGTGCGGCCATGTACTCGGCGCGGAAGTTCGCCTTGAGGTACGCCGTCCAGTACGAGATCAGGCCGTACGCGGCCGCGTGCGACTTGTTGAACGCGTAGCCGGCGAACGGGAGGATCGTGTCCCACAGCGCCTTGATCGCCTCGTCGGAGAAGCCGCGCGGGTCGGCCCGCATACCGGCCTGGAAGCCCTCGAACTCCTTGGCCAGAACCTCGGCCTTCTTCTTGCCCATGGCCTTGCGGAGCACGTCCGCTCGACCCATCGAGTAGCCCGCGACCTCCTGGGCGATGAACATGATCTGCTCTTGGTAGACGATCAGACCGTGCGTCTCGCCGAGGATCTCCTTGAGCGGTTCCTCGAGCTGCGGGTGGATCGGCTTGACTTCCTGGCGGCCGTTCTTGCGGTCCGCGTAGTCGTTGTGCGCGTTCACACCCATCGGACCGGGGCGGTACAGCGCGCCGACCGCGACGATGTCCTCGAACGACGTCGGCTGCATGCGGCGCAGCAGGTCGCGCATCGGGCCACCGTCCAGCTGGAACACGCCGAGCGTGTCACCGCGGCCGAGCAGCGCGTACGTCTCCGGGTCGTCCATCGGCAGCGTGTCGAAGTCCGGCACCGCGTCCTTGCCGCGGTTCGCCTCGATGTTCTCGATGGCGTCGCCCATGACGGTGAGGTTGCGCAGCCCGAGGAAGTCCATCTTCAGCAGGCCGATGTTCTCGCACGACGGGTAGTCCCAGCCGGTGATGAACGAGCCGTCGTCGCGGTACCAGAGCGGGATGGAGTCGGACAGCGGGTCCTTCGACATGATGACCGCGCACGCGTGCACACCGGCGTTGCGGATCAGGCCCTCGAGACCGAGCGCGGTGTCGAAGATCTCCTTCACCTGCACGTCGGTTTCCAGCAGCGAGCGGACCTCGGCGGCCTCGCCGTAGCGCGGGTGGCTCTTGTTGATGATGCCGTTGAGCGGGATGTCCTTCGCCATGATCGGCGGCGGCAGCGCCTTGGAGATCTTGTCGGCGATCGCGAAGCCCGGCTGACCGTGGTGGACGCGCGCCGAGTCCTTCAGCGCGGCCTTGGTCTTGATGGTGCCGAACGTGATCACCTGGGCGACCTTGTCCGCACCGTACTTCTCGCTGGCGTACCGGATCATCTCGCCACGACGGCGGTCGTCGAAGTCGATGTCGATGTCGGGCATGGCGGTGCGCTCGGGGTTCAGGAACCGCTCGAACAGCAGACCGTGCGGGATCGGGTCGATGTTCGTGATGCCCATCGCCCACGACACGGCCGCACCTGCCGCGGAACCACGGCCGGGGCCGACACGGATGCCGACGCTGCGGGCGTAGTTGATGAGGTCGGCGACGATGAGGAAGTACGCCGGGAAGCCCTTGTCGATGATGACCTGGGCCTCGAAGTCGCAGCGCTTGATGTACTCGTCCGGGACCTGGGAGCCGCGGAACCGCCACTCGAGACCGCGCTGGATCTCCTTGCGGAACCAGGAAGCCTGGGTCTCGCCCTCGGGTACCTCGAAGTTCGGGATCCGGTCCTTGATGCTCCAGATGTCGTCGTACGACTCGACCATGGACGCGACGAGCAGCGTGTTGTCGCACGCCTCCGGCAGGTCCTTCCAGATCTGCCGCATCTCCTCGGACGACTTCAGGTAGTAACCGTCGCCGTCGAACTTGAACCGGTTCGGGTCGGTGAGCATCTTGCCGGACTGCACGCAGAGCAACGCGGAGTGCGTGTCCGCCTGGTCCTTGGTGACGTAGTGGCTGTCGTTCGTCGCGAGCGGCGGGATGCCGAGCTTCTTGCTGATCTCCAGCAGGCCCTCGCGGACCCGGCGCTCGATCTCGAGGCCGTGGTCCATCAGCTCCAGGAAGAAGTTCTCCTTGCCGAAGATGTCCTGGTAGTCGGACGCGGCCTGGAACGCCTCGTCGACCTGGCCGAGCCGCAGCCGGGTCTGCACCTCGCCGGACGGGCAGCCGGTCGTCGCGATGATGCCGTCGGCGTGCTGCGCGACGAGCTCGCGGTCCATGCGGGGCTTGTAGTAGTAGCCCGTCTTGCTCGCCTCGGTGTGCAGCCGGAACAGGTTCCGCAACCCGTCGGCGTTGCGCGCCCACATCGTCATGTGCGTATAGGCACCGGCACCGGAGATGTCGTCGCCGCGCTGGCCCGGGTCGCCCCAGAAGACCGGCTTCTTGTGCAGGCGGTTGTGCGGCGCGAGATACGCCTCGATGCCGATGATCGGCTTGATGCCGGTCTTCGTCGCCGTTTGGTAGAACTCGTCGGACCCGTACATGTTGCCGTGGTCGCTCATGCCGACAGCGGTCATGCCGAGCCGCTCGGCCTCCTCGAACAGCGGAGCCACTTTGGCCGCACCGTCGAGCATCGAGTACTCGGTGTGCACGTGCAGGTGCACAAACGAGTCCACCACGGGCAACCCCCTTGTGTAGCAAGCGTTTTAGCGCGAACAAGGGACTGTCACGTCCTGCGCCGGTCAACCCTACAGGCCCTGCGAGCCGCTGGTGCAACCGCCACGCGAGAGTTGCCGAACCTTCTGGTGGCGCACACGTTGATCTCGATCAGGTACGCAGTGACGCGACCCCACCAGACGCCAGGTAGCGTTCATTTCGTGGTGGCCCCTGATCCCGTAGACGCTCGCCTGCTCGCCGTTCTAGCCGAGTCGGGCCGTGCCGCCGTGCACGAGATCGCCCAGCGTCTGGGCATGGATCCGCGCGAGGCCGCCATGCGCCTGATCACCCTCTCCGGCAGTGGCCTCCCCCTGCTCGTCGGCGTCGAATGCGACCCCAACGGCATCCGCCGGGCGCTGGCCAACGCCGCGGCCTACGGCAACTACGTGGGCGGCCCGCCGAGCGGTCCGTACTCGGTGCACCAGAGCGGCCCCCACCACGTGAGCGGCCCGCACCAGGTCCCGTACGCGCCGCAGAACCCGCCCAGCCAGCCCTTCGCCGCGCAGCCCCAGGCCGCACCGCAGGCCACCTGGGGCCCGCCTCAGTCAGCGGGCTGGGTGCGGGCGGACCAGCCGCAGCCCAAGCCGTTCTCGCGCACCGGCAAGATCGGCTCCACACTGGAAGCCGACAGCCTCGAAGGCGCCCGCCTCTCGATCCAGCTGGTCGAGGTCGTGGACCCGGCCGACTTCCTCTTCACCGCGGCGGGCTACAAGCTGGCCGAGGGCGAACGGGCCGTGGTCGTCCACACCGAGGTGACCAACACCTCGCAGGTCCCGTACACCTCGCTGCCGGACATGTACCTCGTGCTGGTCACGAAGACGGGCGAGACGGTCACCAAGGCACCGGTCTCGCTCTCCTCGCGCCCGGCCCACAAGCTGGGTGCGCAGCCGGGTGAGACCGCGGGCGGGCACACGGTCTTCGTGCTGCCGGACACGACCGAGGTGATCCAGGTCCGCTGGAGCGTCCGGCCCGAGGTGGACATCAACACCCTGGTCTGGACCGTCGAGGACTAGCCGAGCAGGGCCGCGGCCAGCGCGTCCGCCACGAACGCGCCGAACCTCTCCGCCGGCCACCCGCGCCGCAGCACCAGCAGCTCGAACAACTCCGGCGCCGTGTACGTCCACAACAGCTCGGCGGCCTCCTCCACCGAGACACGCAGATGACCGCGTTCGTGCAGCGCGCGGGCGTTGTCCGTCATGCGCCGCAACCGGTCGTCGTCCAGCTCGTCGCGCAGCCGGGCCAGGTCGTGGTCGTGCACGGCGCCGTCGCGCACCAGCAGCAGGATCGGCGCGACCAGCGGCGCCACCTCGGCGGCCAGCAACCCCCAGCCGCGCACGATCGTGTGCGGATCCTCGCCGCGCAACGCGTCGGAGCGCTGCTCGGCATGGACCGGTCCTGAGCCCGCGAGCGCCCGTTCCCGCAACGCGCGCACCAGCCCCGCCTTGCCGCGGAATCGTTTGTAGACAGTCTCCACCGACACCCCGGCCGCGGCGGCGACGTCGGCGATCGCCGTGCCCGCGTAGCCGTTGGCCAGGAACAACCGCTGCGCCGCGTCCAGCACGGCCGCGCGCGTCTCCTCCGCCTGACGTTTGCGCGCACCCGAGTCATAGCGACGCTTGACTTCCGACATGTGGGCTCCCATATTCAATACAGGCGACTGTACCGAATATGTCGAGAAGGTGGCCACCATGATCGAACGGCTCCAGCGGGCCGCCAACGCGCGCGACCTCGACGCGCTCGTCGACTGCTTCGCCCCCGGCTACGTCAACGAGACGCCCGCGCATCCCGAGCGCGGCTTCCGCGGTCAGGACCAGGTCCGGCGCAACTGGGAAAGGATCTTCGCCGCGGTCGCGGACCTGGAGGTCGAGGTGCTGCGGCACACGACCGACGGGGACACCGTGTGGAGCGAGTGGGAGCACCGCGGCACCCGCCCCGACGGCTCACCGCACCTGATGCGCGGGGTGGTGATCTTCGGTGTCGAGGACGATCGCGCGGTGTGGGGACGGTTCTACCTCGAACCGGTCGAGCACGGTGGCCCCGGCATTGACGCCGCGCTGGCCCGGCAGGTCGGCGGTACGTCGTGATCCTCGTGGCGGGCGGTACCGGGCGGCTCGGCAGGCTGGTCGTGCACAGGCTGGCGGACCGGGGACTGCCGGTGACCGTGCTGACCAGGGATCCGGACCGCGCCGCCGGGCTGCCGGCCGAGGTGCTGGTGGGAGACGTCCGGCGCCCGCTCGCGTTCGGGCAGGTCGACGTGGTCGTCTCCGCCGTGCACGGGTTCGCGGGACCGGGCGGCGGGACACCGCAGACAGTCGACCGGGACGGCAACGCCAACCTGGTCGACGCCGCGAAGGCCGCCGGCGCGGACGTGGTGATGCTGTCGGTGCAGGGCGCGGCAGCGGACCATCCGATGCTCCTGCACCGCATGAAGTGCGCAGCCGAAGAGCATCTGCGGGCAAGCGGTATACCGTGGACAGTCGTCCGCGCGACGGCGTTCCGCGAGCTGTGGGTCGAGCTGCTCGGCCGGTCGCGGCGGCCGCTGGTGTTCGGCGTGGGCGACAACCCGATCAACTTCGTGCCGGTCGACGAGGTGGCCGCGCTCGTCGAGCGGGCCGTGATCGACCGGAGCCTGCGCGGTCAGGTGCTGGAGGCCGGCGGGCAGAACCTGACGTTCAACCAGCTCGCCGCGACGGTGCGGCCGGAGGCTCCCCGACACGTGCCGCCGTTCGCGCTGAAGGTGCTCGCCCGCGTCGCCCCGCCTGCCCTCGCCCGACAGGCGGAGGCCGCGCTCGCCATGGACACCATCGACCTCACTTGGAGCCGGGACTGAGTACCTCCAGGGCCGCCGCGTGCACGCCCGGCGCAGCGGCCAGGTACTCACGACTCGTCAGCTCCCACGGCTTGCCGTCGAGATCGGTGACGACACCGCCCGCCTCCTGGACGAGCAGCACACCAGACGCGTGCGCGCGCACGTTGTCGTACTGCCAGTGCAGGTCCATCCGCCCCGCCGCGACCTGTGCGAGCTGATGGGTCACCGGCACGGAGATCCGGACGTACAAAGCCTCTTTCGCCATCGCACTGTAGGAAGCGCCCACCCGGTCGGCCATCTCCGGCCCCTGACCCGGCTGCGCCTGACCGGTGCCGGCCAGCGCGCCGTCCAGCGACGTCTTGCGTGAAACCTTCAGCCGCACACCGTTCAGGAACGCGCCACCGCCCTCGACCGCGGTGAACATCTCGTCGGACGGCGGGAAGTACACGACCGCGAGCACCGGGCGGCCGTCGCGGACGAGGCTGACGCCGATGTTCCAGTCGGTCATGCCGTGGACGGCGTTCATGTTGCCGCCCACCGGGTCGACGAGCCACCACTCACCTGGTTCCAGCGGGCCGGAACCGTGTTCGTCGTTGAGCCAGCTCGCGCTCGGGCGGATTTCGGCCAGTTCCGGCTTCAACAGGTCGACGACGGCCTCGTCGTTGGCGCGGACGGCCGCGACGAGCTCGGCCAGGCCGGACGTGCGCGACTCCGTCGAGTACCTGCGCAGCATCCGCGCACCGGCGCGGCGAACGGCGGCGGTGGTGAAAGCGAGCAACTCCATGATGTTCTCCTGTCATGCAAGCGGATCTGAACCTGTTGACCGTGCTGGACGCCCTGCTCGAGGAGGGCAGCGTGATGGGTGCAGCACAACGGCTGCACCTGTCGTCACCCGCCGTCAGCCGCACGCTCGGGCGGATCAGGAAGGTGACCGGGGACGACATCCTGGTGCGGACAGGCCACTCGATGACGCCGACGCCGTACGCGCTCGGGATCAGGGAAGAGGTGAACAGGCTGGTGCGGCAGGCCAACGCCGTGCTCGCGCCGAGCCGTGAGCTGGACCTCGCCGAGCTGGACCGCACCTTCACGGTCCAGTGCCACGACGCGCTCGCCTCGTCGCTGGTGCCCGTGCTGGTCGGCAGGATCGCGCAGCAGGCACCCGGCGTGCGGCTGCGGGTGCTCGCCGAGAACTCCGCCGACACCGACGACCTGAGGCACGGCCGGGTCGACCTGGAGCTCGGCGGCGGCCGTCCCGCCCTGCCGGAGTTCCGCTCCGAGACGCTCGGCACCGATCCGCTCGCGGTGGTCATGCGCGTGGACCATCCCTGCACCGACCACCTCGACCTGCCGTCCTACGCGGCCCAACCACACGTGCTGGTCTCCCGGCGTGGCCGGCTGACCGCCCCGATCGACGACCTGCTGGCGGCGGAAGGATTGCGGCGCAAGGTGATCGCGGCCGTGGCGACCGTCCACACCGCACTGCAGATCGCGGCGGCGAGCGACGCGCTGGTCACCACCACGACGATCCTCTGCCGTCCGCTGATCGAGGCGTTCGGACTCGTCACCCGGCCGTTGCCGGTCGAGTCACCGGAGGCGCCGATCAACTGCAACTGGCACCAGCGCTACGACTCCGACCTCGCCCACGCGTGGCTGCGCGACCAGGTGCGGGCCGCTCTCACGGAGGCGCTAGCCCGCTAGCGGAAGGGCGACGGCACCGGGAAAGCGCGGGTTCTCGGCCTCGTCGAGCATGGCCGCGGCCACGGTGTCGCGGCTGACCTTCGCCGCGAGATCGAACGGCGGCGCGGCGTCCAGGCCGACCGTGCGCCGGCTCGGGCTCTCCGGTTCGTCGCTGAGGACCCCGGCGTGGAAGACGGTGCCCCCGGCGGCGAGGACGGTGTCGTCGGCCGCGATCTTGTCCGGGATCCGGTCACCCAGGAACTTCCGGAGCACGCCGGCACCCTCGCCCGCCGCCTCCGCAGACGCTCCGGTGCCGTACGCGCCGAGCCAGATGATCCGCTTCGGTTCGGCGGCGACCACCGACTTGGCGCCGTCGAGCAGCACTCCGGCCACGTCCGTGCCGAGGCCGGAGAGGACGACGGAGTCCGGGTCGACGACCGCGGCGATGCTCGCGGGGTCCGTCACGTCGCCCGCGACCTTGCGCAGGTTCGCGTGGTCGAGGGCGATGCGCTCCGGATCCCTGGCGATCGCGGTGACCGCGTGGCCGCGTTCCAGCGCCTTGCGGGCGAGGGCGAGACCGGTACGGCCGGAAGCGGCGAGAACGATGAGGTTCATGCCGAGAACGCTAGGCAGGACACCGATTAACATCAAATGAAAGCTCGTCAACCGGTGATTTACCCAGACGCAATCAGCCCTCTTCGCGCAGCTTCTCCAGCGCCGAGGCCAGATCGTCCGGGTACTCCGACGTGAACGTGACCCACTGGCCGTCGGCCGGGTGGTGGAACCCGAGCTGCCGCGCGTGCAGCCACTGCCGGGAGACCCCGAGCCGCTTCGACAGCGTCGGGTCGGCGCCGTACGTCAGGTCGCCCACACAAGGGTGGTGCAGAGCCGAGAAGTGCACGCGGATCTGGTGGGTGCGCCCGGTCTCCAGGTGAACCTCGACCAGTGAGGCGGCCCGGAACGCCTCCATCACCTCGTAGTGCGTGATGGACGGCTTGCCGGAGTTCATCACCGCGAACTTGTAGTCGTGCTTGGGGTGCCGGTCGATCGGCGCGTCGATGGTGCCCTTGATCGGGTCCGGGTGGCCCTGGACGATCGCGTGGTAGACCTTGTCCACGGTCCGCTCTTTGAAGGCGTGCTTCAAAGCCGAGTACGCCGACTCGGACTTCGCCACCACCATCACGCCCGTGGTGCCGACGTCGAGCCGATGCACGACGCCCTGCCGTTCCGCGGCACCGGAGGTCGCGATGCGGCGCCCGGCAGCGGCCAGACCACCCACCACGGTCGGCCCGGTCCAGCCAGGCGACGGGTGCACGGCCACCCCGACCGGCTTGTCCACCACGATGATGTCGTCATCCTCGTGAATGATGATCAAGCCCTCGACCGGGATCGCCTGCACCGTGATCGGCTGAGGCGGGGCCGGCAGCGTGATCTCCAGCATCGCACCGGCGGTCAGCCGATCCGACTTCCCGACGACGCGGCCGTCGATCAGCACGTCGTCGGCGTCGGCGATCGACGCCACCACGGTGCGGGACAACCCGAGCAACTTGGCGAGGCCCGCGTCAACACGCATGCCGTCCAGCCCATCGGGAATCGGCAGCGTTCGATAACCGCTCACGCGTCGACCTTCTTTTCCTCTTTGTGAACCGTCCCGTCGTAGTCGTGCTGCATGAGCGCCAGCACCACGATCGTCACACCACCGCAGACGATCGCCATGTCGGCGACGTTGAACACCGGCCACACTCGGCCGAACGGGTCGAAAAGCGACAGGAAGTCCACCACGTGACCGCGCATCGGCCCCGGCTCCCGGAACAGGCGGTCGGCGAGGTTGCCGACGGCGCCGCCCAGCACCAGCCCGAGGCCGACGGCCCACGGCTGGGAGCGGAGGTTGCGCGAGATCCAGAGGATGAACCCGGCGACGCCCAGCGCGATGAGCGCCAGGATCCACGTCATGCCCTCGGCCATGCCGAACGCGGCGCCGGGGTTGCGGACGAACGTCAGGTAGAGCACGCCGCCGAACAGCTTGATCGGGTCGGCACCCTCGAGGAACGCCACGGACAGGACTTTGGTGAGGACGTCCAGGGCCAGCACGCCTGCCGCCAGGATCGCGAGGATCTTGGTCCGCGGCTCCGGCAGCGAACCGGTGATCGAGAACTCCGGCTCGACGACGTCGTCGGAGGAGACGACCCGCTCGGCAGGTTTCTCGGCGTCCGTCGCCGCGTCCGTTTCAGAGGCCGGCGTCTCCTCGACCACGACCGCGACAACAGCCACGGCCTCGGTGTCGGTGTCGGCCTCAGCGCCGGTGTCGTCATCGTCATCGTCATCGGCGAGATCGACCCCGACGAACTCGTTCGACTTCCGATCCGCGACCGGCTTCGACTCGCTGACCTGCTTTTCCGCAGGCTTCTCAGCGACCTCGTCGGCGGCCTTGGACTCGTCACTCACCAGGTCATTGTCCACTACCGGGACTACGCGAGGAACGGCGGCAGGGTTCGGCTGTCGTCCTCGGGCACCCAGCGGCCGTCGCGCTGCGTGTAGGTCCACTTCGGACCCTCGGTGACGAGAGTGCGCAACGCCGCCACCAAACGGTCCACGTGCTCGGCGGTCGTACCCAGGCCGATCGACGCGCGCACGGCGCGCTCCTCGTGCGATCCGGCCTGCTTGACGAGCCGCCCGACGATCACGTGCGCGCAGAACGCTCCGTCACGCACGCCGATGCCGTACTCGGCCGACAGCGCCGCCGCGAGGAAGCCCGCGTCGAAGCCGGAGATCGTGAAGCTCACGACGCCCACCTTGTCCGCGTCGGTCAGGATCGACAGCTCGCGGAAGCCCGGGATCGTGCGCAGGCCGTCGTACAAGCGCGTGAGCAGCTCCTGCTCGTGCGCGATCGTCTGCTCCCAGTGCCGCGACAGGATCTCGCAGGCCGACGCCAGCGCGTGCACGCCGACGACGTTCGGGCTGCCGGCCTCGTGCCGCTCCGGTACCGCGGACCACGCGACGCCGAGGCGGTCGCCGTGGTCGGTCACCTTCGCCGTCGCGCCACCGCCCACCAGGTACGGCTGGGCCTGCTGCAGCCAGTCCGAACGGCCGACGAGCACACCGGCACCGAACGGCGCGTAGATCTTGTGGCCGGAGAACGCGATGTAGTCGACGCCCAGCTCACGCGCGTCGATCGGGCGGTGCGGGGCGAGCTGCGCGGCGTCGAGCGCGATGCGCGCGCCGTGCCTGCGGGCGACCTTCGCGAGCTCCGCGACCGGCCACAGCTCCCCCGTGACGTTGGACGCCCCGGTG
>NZ_JYJG01000211.1 GCF_000955955.1 Lentzea aerocolonigenes | reverse complement strand
CCGACCGGGGCGGCGGCCAACGCCCGGTCCAGCGCGACCACAGCAGCGCCGGACGAAGAAGGGGCGGGGATGCGCTGAACGTTCGGCCCGCGCCACGGCAGCAGAGCAGCGTGGTGCTCACTGTCGAAGAGCACGACCGCGGTGTTGCGAGGAACGCTGCGCGCCAACAGGTTCAGCGAATCGGTGGTGTTGCGGGTGAAGACGACGGCGTCGGACGAGCGAGCGCCGACGAACTTGCGGATGCGGTCCCGCGCCTGCTCGTAGACGCGAGTGGAGACCTGGGAGGCGAACCCGGCGCCGCGGTGCACGCTGGCGTACCAGGGCAGCAGCTCGTCGACGGCGTCGCGCACCTCCTGCAGACAGGGGGCCGATGCCGCGTGATCGAGGTTCGCATAGGTCACGCGCTCCCCGGTGACGAGCGGAACGCGCAGGTCAGAGCCGACGACAGCCGGAACCGTGGTGACCGTGCCAGGGGTGATCGCGAGCGTCATCGAGCTGCCTCCGAGGCCAGGGGCCCCGTTCTGCGAAGGCCCGCGCTTGACCGGCGCCCCACGCGCCGGACCAGGTCCTCACCAAGGGCACCCCACCGCGGTTGGAGGGTTGCCGGCCAGCAAGCTTGGGCTTGACGCTGGCTCTCATGACCTGCCGATGACGTTAGCGGAGCCCCTCGGCGCTCGTCGACACCCGATCACATGCTGAGAAGCCTCGGAGGCAGAACTAGTCGCCCGTCTCACCCTTCCACCGTGCGTAGCGGCCAGCCCGGTCCACGGCACGTATGCGCCGCTCAGCGGCATCGCGCGCTTCTTCGGTGGTCACGATGAGCAACTGGTCGTCGACCTGCAGCCGGGTCGTCGGCTGTGGCGTGAAACTCTTTCCCGACCGCACCACGAGGCTCACCGTGGCGCCGCTCGGCAGCCGCAGCTCGGTCATGTAGACGCCGTGCAGCTTCGACCCGCGCTGGATGTGCACCTGCAGCAGTTCGGCGCCCAGCTCGTCCAACGGCGAGGAGTCGACCTGCACCTCCTGCGCCTCGTGCAGGTTCACCAGCCCGAGCCGCCGCGCGAGGAACGGCAGCGTCGTTCCCTGCACCACCGTCAGCACGATGACCAGCACGAACACCGCGTCGACCAGTTCGCGCGCACCCTCGACGCCCTGGATCAACGGGATCAGCGCGAACACGATCGGCACCGCACCGCGCAGTCCTGACCAGGAGAGGAACGCCTGCTCCCGCCACGGCACCTTGAACGGCAACGACGCCAGCACCACCGACAACGGCCGCGCCACGAACGTCAGCACCACCCCGGCGATCAGCGCGGGCACCAGCGCGTCGAGCAGCCGCGACGGCGAGGCGTACAGGCCGAGTAAGACGAAGAGCCCGATCTGGGCGAGCCATCCCAGCCCCTCCGCGAACGAGAGGGTGTCGGCGCGGTGCGGCAGGCGGGCGTTGCCGAGCGCCAGAGCGGCGACGTAGACGGCGAGGAAGCCGGACGCGTGCACCAGATCGCCTGCGGTGTAAGCGATCACGCACACCGCGACGGTGGCGAGCGGGTAGAGACCGGTCGAGGGCAGCGCCGCACGTCTCAGCGCCGCCGCACCGAAAACGCCGAGCAGCACGCCGATCAACGCGCCCGCCGCGAGTTCGTAGAGCACCAGCAACGGCGCGGTCCACGAGATCTTGTCCGAGGACGCCAGCAACACCACGGCGATGTAGACCGGGGCGTCGTTGAGGCCTGATTCGAGTTCGAGCGCGCCCGTGAGCCGCGCCCCCACGCCTAATGACCGCAGCACGCTGAACACGGCCGCCGCGTCCGTGGACGACAGCACCGCGCCCCACAGCAACGCCATCCGCCAGTCGAGGCCGAGCAGGAAGTGCAACGCCGTGCCGGTGACCGCGACGCTGACCGCAACGGCCACAGTGGACAGAGCGACGCCCAGCCACAGCGAGCTCTTCACCGCCTGCCAACGGGTTGTGAGCCCGCCCTCGGTCAGGATCAGCACGAGGGCCGCGATGCCGAGAGACTGCGTCAGGTCGGCGTCGTCGAACTTGATGCCGAACACCGACTCACCGAGGACCACGCCGATGCCCAGGTACAGCAACAACGAGGGCAGGCCGAGCCGGATCGACACCCGCACCGCGATCACGGAGATCAGCAGTACGGCTGCGCCGATGCCCAGCACGGCCGTGATGTCACCCACCTGGACCATTCTGATCGATCACCACCGAATTGGACGAATCAGGCGCGTTAACAACACCAGCCGTTCGCACCTACTGGGCGCATGCACAGTGGAGCATGTTGATCAGTGGCTCAATCCCTACCCTGCACGGAGTTGAACCATGAGGATCCTCATCGCGCTGGCGGCCGCCTTGATGGTGACCGGAACCACAGCAGCGCAAGCGGCGGCTCCGGCCGTCGCGGCAGCACCGAACATCAACGTCGCGAACGTCCAGGCTCATCTCGCCAAGTTCCAGTCGATCGCGACCTCGAACGGCGGCAACCGCGCACACGGTCGCCCGGGCCACAAGGCCTCGGTCGACTGGGTGAAGAGCAAGCTCGACGCGGCGGGCTTCACCACGCAGGTGCAGTCGTTCAGCTACGGCGGCGCCACGGGTTACAACGTGATCGCCGACTACCCCGGCGGCGACGCGAACAACGTCGTCATGCTCGGAGCCCACCTGGACAGCGTCACCAGGGGCCCCGGCATCAACGACAACGGCAGCGGCTCCGCGTCGATCCTGGAGGTCGCCCTCCAGATGAAGGCCACGAACTTCAAGCCGACCAAGCACGTGCGGTTCGGCTGGTGGGGCGCGGAGGAGCTCGGCCTGATCGGCTCGAAGGCCTACGTCAGGTCGCTGGCCTCCGCCGACAAGTCGAAGATCAAGGCGTACCTGAACTTCGACATGACCGGCTCACCGAACCCCGGCTACTTCGTCTACAACGGCCGGGAAGCCGGGTCGCCCGCCGGTTCGGTGGCGCTCCAGCAGAAGCTGGAGGCGGCCTTCGCGGCGATCAGCGTCAAGACCGAGCTGACCGATGTCGACGGCCGCTCCGACCACGCCGCGTTCGCGGCCGCCGGAATCCCGACCTCGGGCACGTACGCCGGCGGCGACGAGACCAAGACCGCGGCGCAGGTGGCGAAGTGGGGTGGCACGGCCGGCCAGTACTTCGACCGCTGCTACCACCAGTCCTGCGACACCTCGTCGAACATCAACGCCACGGCCCTGGACCGGCATGCCGACGTGATCGCCTCGACGTTGTGGACTCTCGCGGCCTGATCATCGTTTCGTGAGCACCTGCACGGCCTCGTCGAGCACCGGTTCGACGAGGCCGGGCAGGGTCACGTACATCTGCGCCTGGCCGAGGTAGAGGCTGAACGCGATCAGCGCGCGCTTCTTCGCGTGCTCGTGGTCGAACCCGAGCTGCTCGAACAGCTCCGTCAGGTAGCCCAGCCGCCGTTCGGTGACGCGCTTGAGCACCGGCGCGATGACCTCGTTCCCGGCGTTCGCCTGCAACGCCATCTCCACCGAGCCCTTGCGGTGCCGGTCGAGCACCGTCTCGAAGAGCGTCCTGAGCTTGTAGTGCGGTGTCCTCTCCGACTCCACCAGCTCGATGACCTTCTCGGTGTGCTCCCGTTCCCACCTCTCAACCGTCGCTTTGAGGAGCGCGTCCCGGTTCGGGAAGTGGTGGTAGACGCTCCCCTTCGTCGCACCGGCCCTGGCCGCGAGCGGTTCGACGGCGACGGCGTGGAGGCCGCCTTCCGCCAGCGCTCTCAGCGCAATCTCAGTCCAGTCGTCACGGGTGCGGCGCATTTCCGTACGCTAGCGTATGTTTCACCAACATACGGTGCCGTATGGAAGGAGCGTGTCGTGGTTCGCAACGTGCACGAGCGGGAGTTACCGGTCCCGGCAGGACCGTTCGTCGATCGCATCCAGGAGCTCTGGCCACCCCAGTGGGGCAAGCAGGAGTTCGACCGCCCTCTCGGGGTCGGCGCGGACGGCGGGCACGGCCCGATCCGCTACCACTGCACGGAGTTCAAGCCCGGCGAGTCGATCACGTTCGCCTTCCGCAGCGGCGAGGGCTCGCACACCTTGTCGGCGTCGGGCAACGTGCTCAGGCACGAGCTGATCGGCCACTTCCGCCTCGGCACGCGGCTGCGGTGGGCGCTGGTGACCCGCTGGCTGCACGACGCGTGCCTGGAGGACCTCCTCGACAACCACGAGCGGGCAGCGGGTCGCGAGCCCTCCGCACCGGCGCGGTGGTCGCTCTGGGTCCGGCTCGTCCGCCGTGCGTTCGGCCTGGTCAGCAGCCAGTCGGCCCGCGTCTGATCAGGGCTTGCGCAGCAGCAGCTGGGCCTGCTGGAACCGCTCGCCCTCGATCGGCTCCCTGCGCAGCCGCGCCACCTCGGCGAACCCGGACTGACCGGCCACGGCCGCAAGGGCGTCGGGCAGCCACCGATAGGCGAGCGTGACCTTGTGGTCGAACTCCCGCGGCCACGCCTCGTCACCCGCGAAGAACCCGAGCAGCACGTGCCCGCCCGGCTTCAGCACTCGTGCGAACTCGTCGAACACCTCCGAAAGCCGTTGCGGTGGTGTGTGGATGACGGAGTAGAACGCCAGGATGCCGACGAGCGCCGCGTCCTCGACGTCGAGCGCCGTCATCGACCCTTCGTCGAACCTCAGGCCCGGATGCGCCTGGCGCGCCAGGGCGATCATCTCCGGCGACAGGTCGACGCCGAACACGTCCAGCCCCAGCTCGTTCAGGTGCGCGGTCAGGTGGCCGGGCCCGCAGCCGAGATCGGCAACGGGTCCGGCCTCCCCGACGATGTCGGCGAACGCTCTGAGCAGCGCGCGTTCCAGCGGCAACTGGTCGAGGATGTCGCTGAACATCTCGGCGTACAGACCCGCGATGGCGTCGTACGCGGCCTTGGTGTCGTGCAACGTGGACTGGTCGGTCACTCACCCACCGTACTGAGGGCGCAATGGGGCACGACAAATGCTTGCCCCGCCCGGAGTGAGGCCTGGAACGTCGCCTGACGAGGTGACGTACGCGGCCTCAGCCGAGCCGGTCAAGGTGCCTTGTCGTCAGCGCCGGAGAGCAGGCGCCCCGATCACCCGAGCCCGCGAAACCTGGCGGCAGCGGCAAAGGCCGCGATCAGCGGGCTCTCATCGCCCACCGCCCACACAGTCGAACAGGATCGGCGTGCGATAGGTCTCGTCGCCGGTCGTCAGGTAGACGTCGTCGGCGTCGGTGAGCGACGGGTGGTTGGGCCCGGTCGCGTGGTTCACCTCGAAACCGCTGTCGGGGTCGAACCACACCAGGATGCCCGCGTAGTTCTGGGAGAGCATGTGACCGCGGGAGTTCACGGCCACCGGCGAGGCGAAGTACGGATAGGTGGCCGTGATCTCGCCGGAAGTGTTCCAGCGCACCGCCCTCGCGTCCTCGGTACCGGCGTCGGCGGTGCCGACGGCGTGCAGGCCGTTGACCGCCGTCACCTCGGCCGCCGCGCCGAGAGAGATCACGCCGGACGCTCCGATCCAGTACTTGCCACCGGAACTGGACGCGAGCACCGAGCCGTCGTCGGCGAGGCCGAGCGGGGTCCAGGACCCGTCGGTGCCCGGCACCCGTTGCGGCGTCGGGGAACCGGCAGGCCACACCACGGGCTCGCCCTTGGACGTGCCGAGCACGTCGCCGCGTTCGTTGAGGTGGAGCCCTTGAACCTCGTACTCGCCGGCCAAGCCTCGCAGGCTCTCGTAGACGCCGTCCGGGGAGCCGTCGTCGTGCCAGCGCGAAGCCGCCTTGGAGAACGCCGAGTTCAGCAGCACCGTGCCGGACGAGTTCACGTCCGTGGCCCCGACGATGCTCCGGAAGAAGGACAGCTGCTTGACCTCCTGCCCGTCCTTCCACAGCAGCACTGTCGAGCCGTACATCGAGAAGAACGACCCGTTGCCGACCGCGTACGAGCCCGCCGCGGCCGCCACCCCGCCGAACTTCACTGCGGGCGGCACCGGCAGCTCGACGGTGTCCCAGGATCTGCACGCAAGCGGATCAGCCGAAGCCGTGGCGGGCACCACCACTCCGGTGGAAAGGACCAGTGCGCCCACCAGGACGCGCCATCCCCCAGAGAAAGCCATTGCAATTCCCCCTTGCTGGTTGGCCTGGTTCGACCGTAGCGACGGGGTCTGACAATTTTTGACGCGGAACGAGCGACGGGGCCGCCGTCCGAGGACGGCGGCCCCGTACAACTGCGATCACACTCGTGCGACGGCCACCTTGACCTTCAGGCCGTCACCGACGGTGCCCTCGGAGACACCGGAGCCGAAGACCACCGACGACGTCAGCGTTTCCGCCTGCACGAACTCCAGGTGCGGTGCCACGGCCGAGCGCACCTCGTCCGGCAGCTCCAGCGTCAGCGTGATCCGGTCGGACACGTCGAGCTGAGCGTCCTTGCGGGCCTGCTGCACGACGCGCACCAGGTCACGCGCGAGACCCTCCGCCTCCAGCTCCGGCGTCAAGGCCGTGTCGAGCACGACGACACCCGCGCCACCGGGCAGTGCCGCCGTGGCAGCCGGATCCGTTGCCACCAAACGCTGTTCGTACTCGCCCTCGAACAGCTCGACACCGGCGGCGACGACCCGGCCGTCCACTTCGGACCAGTCTCCCGCCTTGACGGCCTTGATGACCTTCTGCACGTTCGGCCCGAGCCGCGGGCCTGCCGCGCGGGCGTTCACCACGAGCTGGAACTGCCCGTACGCGTCGACGTCCGTGGACAGCGACACGTCCTTGACGTTGACCTCGTCGCGCACGATCTCCGCGAAGTCCGCCAGCGAACCCGCCACCGGCGACGCCACCGTCAAACGCGCCAGCGGAAGCCGCACGCGCAGCTTGTTCGCCTTGCGCAACGACAACGCCGTCGAGCACACGTCGCGGACCTCGTCCATCGCCGCCACGAGCGCGTCGTCGGCCGGCAGGTCCGACACCGACGGGAAGTCCGTCAGGTGCACCGAACGCCCACCGGTCAGCCCGCGCCACACGATCTCGGACGTGTACGGCAGCAACGGCGCCGCCACGCGCGTGACGACCTCCAGCACGGTGTGCAGGGTGTCGATCGCGTCCTGCTCGCCGTCCCAGAACCGCTGCCGCGACCGCCGCACGTACCAGTTCGTCAGCACCTCCAGGTACTCGCGCACCAGCTGGCACGCACCGGAGATGTCGTACACGTCCATCGCCGCCTGGACGTCGCGCACCAGGTCGTGCGTCTTGGCCAGCGCGTACCGGTCGAGCACGTTCTTCGAGTCGACGCGCCACGTGCCCTCCTTCCCGGAAGCGTTGGCGTACAACGCGAGGAAGTACCAGGAGTTCCACAGCGGCAGCACCGCCTGGCGCACCGCGTCACGGATGCCGCGCTCGGTCACCACCAGGTCGCCGCCACGAAGGATCGGCGACGACATCAGGAACCACCGCATCGCGTCCGAGCCGTCGCGGTCGAAGACCTCGTTGACGTCCGGGTAGTTCTTCAGCGACTTGGACATCTTCTGGCCGTCGTCACCGAGCACGATCCCGTGCGCCACGCAGTCGCGGAACGCGGGCCGGTCGAACAACGCCGTCGCGAGCACGTGCAGCGTGTAGAACCAGCCGCGCGTCTGCCCGTTGTACTCGACGATGAAGTCGCCGGGGTAGTGGTTCTCGAACCACTCCGCGTTCTCGAACGGGTAGTGCACCTGCGCGAACGACATCGACCCCGACTCGAACCAGCAGTCGAGCACGTCCGGGATCCGGCGCATGACCGACTTGCCGCTCGGGTCGTCCGGGTTCGGCCGGGTCAGCTCGTCGATGAACGGCCGGTGCAGGTTGTCCGGGCGCACGCCGAAGTCGCGCTCCAGCTCGTCCAGCGACCCGTACACGTCCGTGCGCGGGAACTCGGGGTTGTCCGAGGTCCACACGGGCAGCGGCGAGCCCCAGTACCGGTTGCGCGAGATGTTCCAGTCACGCGCGTTCTCGAGCCACTTGCCGAACTGGCCGTCCTTGATGTGGCCGGGCACCCAGTTGATCTGCTGGTTGAGCTCGACCATCCGGTCCTTGAACTGCGTGACCGCGACGAACCACGCCGACAGCGCGCGCTGGATCAGCGGGTTGTTGCACCGCCAGCAGTGCGGGTACGGGTGGTCGTAGGTCTCGTGGCGCAGCAGCAGGCCCGCTTCCTTGAGGTCGCGGATGATCAGCTTGTTCGCCTCGAAGACGTGCACGCCCTGGTACGGCGCCACCTCCGCGGTGAACTTGCCGTCCGGCCCGACCGGCACGACGACCTCGATGCCCGCCGCGTCCGTCACGACCTTGTCGTCCTCACCGAACGCCGGTGCGATGTGGACGATGCCGGTGCCGTCGTCGGTGGTCACGTAGTCGGCGGCCAGCACCTGGTGCGCGTTCTCGCGTCCGACGAAGAAGTCGAACGGCGGCAGGTACTTCTTGCCGAGCAGGTCCGAGCCCTTGTAGCGGGCGACGACCTCGGGCTCCTCGCCCAGCTCACGCGCGTACGCGGCGACCCTGGCCTCAGCGAGCAGGTAGCGTTCGCCGTCTTCAGCCTGCACCGTCACGTAGTCGACGTCGGGGTGCACGGCGGCGGCGAGGTTGCTCGGCAGCGTCCACGGCGTGGTCGTCCAGACCAGGGCCTTCTCACCGGACTCGAGGCGCAGCGCCACCGTCACGGCCGGGTCCTGCCGGTCGCGGTACGCGTCGTCCATCTTGGTCTCGGTGTTGGACAGCGGCGTCTGACAACGCCAGCAGTACCAGAGCACCCGGAAGCCCTCGTAGATCAAGCCCTTGTCCCACAAGGCCTTGAACGCCCACATGACGCTTTCCATGTAGTCGAGGTCGAGCGTCTTGTAGTCGTTGTCGAAGTCGACCCACCGAGCCTGGCGCGTCACGTACTCGCGCCACTGGTCCGTGTACTGCAACACGGACGTGCGGCACGCCTCGTTGAACTTCTCGATGCCGAGCTCGTCGATCTCGTGCTTCTGCGTGATGCCGAGCTGCTTCTCCGCCTCGTACTCGGCGGGCATGCCGTGCGTGTCCCAGCCGAACCGCCGCTCGACGTGCTTGCCGCGCATCGTCTGGTAGCGCGGCACGACGTCCTTGACGTAGCCGGTGAGCAGGTGCCCGTAGTGCGGCAGACCGTTGGCGAACGGCGGGCCGTCGTAGAAGACGAACTCGTTGTCGCCGTTCTCGCCCACCGGGTTGCGGTCGATGCTCGCCTGGAAGGTCTCGTCGTTCTTCCAGTACCCGAGCACGTCCTGCTCGAGGTTCGGAAAGGACGGCTGCGCCGGGACCTCGTTCTGTCCGGCCCTGGGGTAGGCCATCTGCACTGCTCCTCGCGGTCACGTAGGACACGCGAGGACGACACGCCGGACGTTGCCCGGCAGGCCGCGGTACCACCCCGCTTGCTCGCTTGGCGGCGAGCCTCTCGTTCTTCGGCTGTGACGGGCCGGTCCCGTCCGGTTCTACTGAGACGCTCGCGCGCCCGTTCTTCCGGAGGCTCCCCGGTGATGGCCGGATCGGTGCCTGTACCTACAGGGTACGGGTCGGTGCAAACCGTATGCTGCCCGGATGACGTTGACCATCGCGTTGTCGATCGTGCTGGCCCTGCTGTTCGTGGCCACGGGCGCGGGCAAGGTCCTGGGCGCGAAGAAGTCGATCGAGGCTCGCGACCACTTCCGGATGAACGGGACGTTGTGGCGGACGATCGGCGCGCTGGAGTGGGCGGGCGCGGCGGGCCTGGTCGTGGGTCTGTTCACGTGGGAGTGGGTGGCGCACGCGGCGACGGTCGGGCTCGGGTTGCTGATGGTCGGCGCCACGATCACCCGGTTGAGGTACGACTCGAAGCCGACCGGCATGGTCGTGGACCTGGTGCTGCTCGCGTTGCTGATCACGCTGCTGTTCCTGGACCGGTGAGCTACGAGTTCCGCGTCCTCGGCACTGCGGAGGTCCGGCGCGACGGCGCGCTGGTCGAGGTGGGGCACGCGCGGCAGCTGAGCGTGCTGGCGGTGCTGCTGGTGGACGTCAACCAGGTGGTCAGCGTCGACAAGCTGCTCGTGCGGGTGTGGGGTGAGGCGCCACCGCGGCAGGCCAAGTCCGCGCTCTACAGCTACATGTCCCGGCTGCGGACGGCGCTCGACGGGCTGCCGATCCTGCGGCGCTCCGGGGGGTACGTGCTGGAGGCCGATCCGGCGTCCATCGACCTGCACCGCTTCCGCTCTCTCGTGGCTGCCGGCAGGCATGGTGAGGCCGTGGCGCTCGTGCGCGGCGAACCGTTCGAGGGGCTGCACGGCGCGTGGTTCGACGGTCTGCGCGAGACGCTGGCCGGCGAGATCACCGCGGCCGAACTCGACCACACCGACTCGAGGCTCGCTGCTGGTGAGCACCGCACGTTGGTCTCAGAGCTGACCGCACGCACCAATGAACGCCCTCTCGACGAACGGCTCGCCGGGCAGTTGATGCGCGCCTTGATCGGCGCCGACCAACGGTCCGATGCGCTCGCCTACTACTCGCGGCTGAAGCACCGGCTCGCGGACGAACTGGGCCTCGACCCCGGCCCCGCCCTGCGCGACCTGCACGCGTCCCTCATCCAGCGTCCACAGTGGAGCCCGCACCAGCTTCCCGCCGCACCAACGGGTTTCACGGGGCGCGAAGCCGAGCTCGCGGCACTCGAGGACGGGCCGATCGTCACGATCACCGGGCCCGCGGGCACCGGCAAGACGTGGCTGGCGCTGCATTGGGCGCACGAGCACGCCGCCGACTACCCGGACGGCCAGCTGTTCGTGGACCTCAACGGCAGCGACCCGGCCGACGTCGTCCGCGCGTTCATCACGGCGTTGGGCACCTCCCCGGACGGCATCCCGCCGGAGCCGCACGCGCAGACGGCGCTCTACCGCACGTTGCTGGCGGACAGGCGCATGCTGATCGTCCTCGACAACGCCGCCGACACGGCCCAGGTCGTGCCGCTGCTACCGGGAACACCGCGGTGCCGGGTGGTCGTGACGAGCCGTGAACGCCTGCCCGGCCTGGTCACCGCTCACGGCGCGCGCCCGGTCGTGCTCTGAGTAGATCCACTCATGGTGGGCCTGGTGCCGCCTCCTCCAGACTTCTCGTCGAGGTGATCGGGGGATCACCGCCAACAGAATGTGGGGGCATCATGATTCGCTCAGTGCTGGCCGCGGCCGCGTTAGTGGTCGCCACCGCCACACCGGCCTCGGCCGACCCGACCGGTTACTTCATCTGGGACTCGGACCCCGATGCGTGGCCCACCGCAGGGCATTCGGGCACCTGGTACCAGCCGGACCTGTTCTCCGTGCACGAGTTCCCCGAGAAGCGCAACCAGATCCGGATCTACGGGGAGACCCCTGGTGGCGGCCAGGACTACCTGTCGATCGAGCTGTGGCGCAACGACGGGCAGCGCATCGGCGAGGGCCACTACACGGACCAGCCGGTGAGGGTCGTCTACTGGAGCTACGGCTGGGTCGACGAGGGCGCCGACTTCGACGTCGAGCACATCGCTTACGACGCGGACGGCCGGATCCGAGAGTTCGACGGCGCCGTCGAACACCACTACCGGGACCAGCCGGACACCACGTTCCGCGCGAAGATCAGCTACCGGCGCTGATCGCGCCCAGCTGCTGCAGCATGCCGAGGTCGTCGCGCACCGCCCAGTGCTCGACGATCTTGGCGTCGCGCAGCCGGAACATGTGCGCCAGCTCGACCGAGACCTTGCCGCTCGAAGGGGTGGGCACGCCGAGGAACCCCGGCGCCTGCCACGTGCCCTCACGCCGGCCGTAGACGACCACGAGATCGTCGTCCGCGATGAAGTGCCGCTCGGTCCAGCGCTGGTCCGGCTGAGCGCCGAGCGAGAAGCCGAGGACGGTCTTGATGTTCTCGACGCCGTGCTGGCGTTCGGGAGCTGCCGCATGATTCACCACATCGGGTGAACAAAGCTCGTCGGCGAGGTCGAGCCGGCCCTGGCCCACGACCTCGTCGAGGAACCGGCGGATCACCGCCTTGTTGTCAGCCGCGGTCATCGGGGACCTCCCGGTTGTGCCTGCGCCGGAACACGAGCAACGATCCCAGCAGACCGAGCACCAGCACGCCACCGGTCATGAGCCACATGTACCGCTCGTACCAGGGCTTCGCCTGCACCTCGCCGGCGAACGAGACGATGCGGTCGCGCAGCCCGACGTCGGCTTTCACCAGGAAGACTCCGAGCGATGAGCCGGACACGAGGTCCAACCTGGGGTCTGCGGCCGCACTCGCCAGGTCGCGCGCGACGTCCGCCGAGGAAGGGTCCCCGTTCACCGAGGGCGTGTCCGAGGCGGCGATGAGCACCGGCACGGTCAGCGACTCCAGTACCGGCTTCACGTCCCGGATGCTGCTGCGTTCGTACCCGCCGAGATTCCGCACGGGCGTCACCAGCACGAGGCCGGCGAGACCCTGGATTCGCGGCGCGGCCGGCACGGCGCCTGCGGCGGTCGGCACCTCGCCACCCGCCAGGATCGAAGTAGCACCACGCCGGGTGAGCTCCTGTGCGGCGGCCCGCACGTCGAGGTCGTACTTGTGTTCGTCCTTGCTCATGCGCGGATCGCCGAGCTCGAAGAGCAGCACCTGATGACCGGCGTCAGCGAGACTCTGGGCCAGCGGCAACCAGTCGCAGTACGAGTCGCGCAGGTACGCCGCGATCGCTGACACGGAAAACAGCCCCCAGAGACATCCGCCCTTCACGGCGGATGCCGGGACCGTTCGGGCGCCGTTCAGTCCGACTGGGCGGACCGGCTTTTGCGCACGAGCGCCGCGTCCGGCCTGCACAAGGCGCAAGGCGTGAACTGCAGCTGCCGTGCCTCCTGCACCGGGAGACCCAGCGTGGGCCTCCCGGCGAGCCAGGAACACGAGCTCAGGTGATACCGGGGCCGCTCGTCCAGCACCCGCACCTCGTCCACCAGATCGGCCACCGCGAGCAGGTCCGCCGCGTCGGTGTCCTCTTCCGGTGGTTCCTCGTCAGCGGGCGGCGTGTCGGCTTCAGCCGGAACCACTACCCGTTGATCATCAGCTACAGCGAGTTGATCTACACTCTGCGCGACGGCTGCGGGGTCCCCCGGACGTCGTCGCCACCAGTCCCAGATCAGAACCAGGGCGGCGAGCACGCTCGCGCCCACGGATGACCACGCCCAGATCATGTTGGACGTGGCCAGCGCAGGCACGAGCAACCCGAGGGCAGCCAGCACCAGAAGTAGAACTACGAAGAGCACCTAATGAACAGTAGTTCAGCCCGCTTCGGCGCGTGCGCCGAAGGAGTAGCCCTGGGAACGGCCCTCGGACGGAGCGGCCGGGCCGCGGTCCTGGAGGTCGCGCAGGGACGACTCGAGCATCGTCTTCAGTCGCGTGCGGTACTCGCGCTCGAACGTCTGCAGCTTGTCGATCTGCTTCTCGAGCGTGTTCTTCTCCTGGGTGATGTTGCCCATCACCTCGGCGTGCTTGCGCTGCGCGTCGCGGTCCAGCGCGGTGGCCTTCTCACGGGCCTGCCGCTCCAGCGTCTCGGAACGCGTCCGCGCGTCGTTCAGCATGGTCTCGGCACGCGTGCGCGCCTCGTTGACCATCGTGTCGGCCTTGGCACGGGCCTCGGACAGCAACTGCTCCGACTTCGTGCGGGCCTCGGACAGCATGCCGTCGGCTTCGGCCTTGGCCTCGCCGGTCAGCCTGTCCGCCATCTCCTGGGCGAGGCCCAGGACCTTGGCGGCCTGCACGTGGTGGTCACCGCCGCCACCAGGCGACGTCTGCTCCATCACCGTGGGCGGCGGGACCGGCGCCAGGCGGCGCGGCTCCTCGACCGGCATACGGGTCGTCATGGGGCCGGCCGAAGTTGCCTTCGCACGCGCATCGTCGAGGTCGGCACGTGCGGTCTCGAGCTGCTGGTCGAGCTGCTCGACCTGCTGACGGAGGTCGTTGTTCTCCTCGATCAAGCGGGCCAACTCGCCCTCAACCAGGTCGAGGAACGCGTCCACCTCGTCCTCGTTGTAGCCCCGCTTGCCAATCGGCGGCTTGCTGAATGCAACGTTGTGCACGTCAGCGGGGGTCAACGGCATCGGATCACCTCTCGCACTCCTGGGCTGCGGTCATCCCCGGCTTCCCCGTCATGGCCTGGGATCTGCGAATCGCATCAGAATGATAACGACCAGCCACAGCACAATAATCGATAGGTCCAGCCCGACGCCCCCGATCCGCACAGTCGGGATGATCCGACGGACGAGACGGACCGGTGGGTCGGTCACGGTGTATACGGTTTCCAGCGTCACGGCTACGCCGCCCGCAGGGCGCCACTCCCTCGCGAACGTCCTCACCATCTCGACCACGACGCGCGCGGTCAGGAACAGGGAGAACGCGAAGAGGACGTAGAAGATGACGAGACGGATCGGGTCCACGGGGTCAACTCTAACCGTGGTTCCCGAACCCACCTTCCGCCAGCTTCCGCCGGTCCTCCGCCGTCACGTCAACGTTGGGCGGTGAGAGAAGGAACACCCTGCTGGTGATCTTGTCCATGGACCCGCGCAGAGCGAACGCGAGACCGGCCGAGAAGTCGACGAGACGCTTGGCGTCCGCGTCGTCCATGTCGGTCAGGTTCAAGATCACCGGAGTGCCGTCGCGGTAGTGCTCCCCGATCGTGCGCGCCTCGCTGTAGTTACGGGGGTGAAGCGTGGTGATGCGCGCCAACGGGTTGCCTGCCGGCTCGGCCACCGGGCGCAGCCTGCTCACTGGCTCGCGCTGCGGCTCGACCGCGAGTGCGCCGTGCACGGGTGCATCGGCGTTCCAGCGCCGCGTGCCCGGGGTGCTCGCCCCGCGCCGCTGCTCCGGCTCGTAGTCGTCCGAGTCGTCGATCTCGGTCCGGTACCCGGAGCCCTGGAGCTCCGACCGGCCCGGCGTGAACACGCGGTTGCGCCGCGGGTAGGGGTCGTAGTCGTCGGCCTCGGCCGCGTACTCGGACCGGTAGTCGCCGTAGCGGCCGCGGTCGTCGTCGTAGCCGGGGTCGTCTGCGTACTCGGCGGGGACCATCCCGAAGTAGGCCTTCAGCTTGTGCAAAGCGCTCATTCCAGCCCCTCCTCGGCGGTTCCCCACTCTTAGGGACGGTGCGGACGGTCCCGAGGTTCCCGACAACCTAAGGCAACGTTAGCCGCCGACTGCCGAGCACCGCCGTTCCGACACGCACACAGGTCGATCCGTGCGAGATGGCATCTTCCAGGTCCCCGCTCATCCCCGCTGACACCTGAGTGGCAGTGGGATGATCATCACGTAGGCCTGATACCACTGACGCCAACGCTTGAAACGCCTGCGATGGCTTCATCGTCTGCGGCGCGACAGTCATCGCACCTCGGAGAATAAGATCACCCGAAAGAGTGATCACGCCAGCCAGTTCCGGGACATCGGGGATTGCACATCCGCCCCTCGACGTGTCGCCGTCGATGCTGACCTGCAGCAACACGTCGAGCTGAACGCCTTTCGCGTGCGCCGCCTTCGCCAGTGCCTCGGCCAGTCGCACGCTGTCGACCGAGTCGACCTGATCCGCCCACTCGACGACGGACTTCGCCTTGTTCCGCTGCAATCTGCCGACCATGTGCCATCTCGCGCCGTCGAGATGTCTCAATTGGCTGACCTTCGCGGCTGCTTCCTGATCCCGGTTTTCCGCGAAATTGCGCAAACCGAGTTCGTGCAGCAGCTCGACATCGCTCGCGGGCCAGGTTTTCGTCACCGCGAGCAACATCACTTCGGAACGATCACGCCCGGCGGCTTCGCACGCCTTGGCGATGCGTTCCTCGACCTCCGCGAGGTTGGCGGCGAGCTCGGATTTCCGGTCCGTCACGGCTCGATCCAAATGACCGACGCGAGCCGCCCGGTCGGAGCCTGGCGGCGGTGACTGAAGAGATCCTTCTCCTCGAACGTGCAGCGCGGGTCGACCCCGATCTTGCCCACTCCGGCGCTGCCCAGCTGGTTCCACAACCCTGCCCGCAGATCGAGCGCGGGCGTGCCCCTGCGCGACTTCGAGGCGCTGCCGGGCAGGTGCTTCTCGACGTCCTTCTGCATGTCGGCGGGCACCTCGTAGCACTCACCGCACACCGCGGGGCCGAGCAGCACCTCGATGCGTTCGAGCTCGGCGCCCTGGGCCATCATCGCTTTCAGGGTCTCGACGACGACCCCGACACGCGCGCCGACACGCCCGGCGTGGACCGCGCCGATCACGCCGGCCTCCTCGTCGCCGAGCAGCACCGGGACGCAGTCGGCCGTGAGCACCACGAGCCCGAGACCAGGCTGTTTCGTCACGACGCCGTCGGTCGCCTCCAGCGGCTCGGCCTGCGGGCCGTCGACCACGCCGACGGTCCGGCCGTGCACCTGCTCCATCCACACCAGACGATCAGGCGTGAGGCCGATGCCCTCGGCGAGCCGGGCACGGTTGGCCTCGACCGCCCCGTCGTCGTCCCCCACGTGGTCGCCGAGGTTGAACGAGTCGTACGGAGCCTTGGACACGCCACCAGCGCGAGTGGTGACAACACGACGAATACGCACCCCTACACCCTAAAACGATGAAGGGAACCTTCATCCAC
>NZ_JYJG01000210.1 GCF_000955955.1 Lentzea aerocolonigenes | reverse complement strand
GGTGGATGAAGGTTCCCTTCATCGTTCGATCGGGTGGGGATCAGCGCCGCATGAACGGCGGCACGTCCACCTCGTCGTCCGGGTCCTCGGTGACGGGCACCGGACGCGACGGCAGCGAGCCGTTCTGCGACAGCGACCGCGGCACGCTCGGCACGTACCCGTTGCCCTGCACCGGCGAGGGCTGCGGCGGCACGGTGGTGGGCGGCGGCGTCACGGGCGGGGCCTGCCGGACCTCCGGCTGCGGCACGGGCGGAGGCGCCTGGACGACCGGAGGCGGCGTCTGGGCGACCGGCTGCGGCACCGGGGCGTGCGTGGGCGCGGCCGATGCCGTGGCGATCGGCCCGGTGGCCGTCCGCGGTGCCGAGGACAACGCCGTCGGCTCCAGCTTCTTGTGCGTGGGCCCGCCGCTGTCGAACCCGGCGGCGATCACCGTGACCCGCACCTCGTCGCCGAGGGAGTCGTCGATGACCGTACCGAAGATGATGTTCGCGTCCGGGTGCGCGGCCTCCTGGACCAGCGACGCGGACTCGTTGATCTCGAACAGGCCCAGGTCGGAGCCACCCGCGATCGAGAGCAGCACGCCGTGCGCGCCCTCCATCGAGGCCTCGAGCAGCGGCGAGTTGATCGCCTTCTGCGCGGCTTGGACGGCGCGGCCCTCACCTCTCGCGGAACCGATGCCCATCAACGCCGAACCCGCGCCGGACATGACCGACTTGACGTCGGCGAAGTCCAGGTTGATCAGACCGGGGGTCGTGATCAGGTCGGTGATGCCCTGGACACCGGAGAGGAGCACCTCGTCGGCCGAGCGGAACGCGTCCATCAGGCTGACACCGATGTCGCCCAGCTGGAGCAGCCGGTCGTTGGGGATGACGATCAGCGTGTCGCACTCGTTGCGCAGCGCCTGGATGCCGTCTTCCGCCTGCTTGGCGCGGCGCTTGCCCTCGAAGGAGAACGGCCGCGTGACGACACCGATCGTGAGCGCGCCGAGCTTGCGGGCGATCGAGGCCACCACCGGCGCGCCGCCGGTGCCCGTGCCGCCGCCCTCGCCGGCGGTCACGAAGACCATGTCGGCCCCCTTGAGGACCTCCTCGATCTCCTCGCGGTGGTCTTCGGCGGCCTTGTGCCCGACCTTCGGGTTCGCGCCGGCACCGAGACCGCGGGTCAACTCGCGGCCGATGTCGAGCTTGACGTCGGCATCAGACATCAGCAAGGCCTGTGCGTCGGTGTTCACCGCGATGAACTCGACGCCCTTGAGCCCGACCTCGATCATGCGGTTGACGGCGTTGACGCCGCCACCACCGATGCCGACGACCTTGATCACCGCGAGGTAGTTGTGCGGGGGCGTCATCGGATCCGCCTTCCTGATCGTGGTCCGTGCTGTGGTGCTGGGTGGTGATGCACCCGGATTGAAACTCTCAACCTCTCGTCGAGGCTCAGAGTTATGTCAACCCCATATGTTCCTGCTGGACGGTAAGCACCGGCGGTGCGTCGGTCCAGCAGGCGCGCCGTAGGGTCCCAACACTGTGCGCTACTACTCCCCGGTCGTGCCGTCAAGTAGTGCGCACGGCACTGTGCACGCCGCACCGCAAGCGTAGTCGGACCTCGAATCAGAGATCGTCTCGCCCACACCTTCGTCACTTCCACCTCATTTCCGCGTGATCGATCGCTACTGTCGGTAGATGGGGATGAAGATGCTGAGCGTCGCGCTGGCCGCGATCGCTCTGGGGGCAGTGACGGTCGCACCCGCGAGTGCGGCGCCGGAAGGCAACACGATCGTCGAGATCAAGAGCGCGGCCGAAGGGCTGTGCGCCGACTTCGGCAGAACAGACACGACCTATCCGACCCTGGCCGCCTGCACGGGCAGTGCCGCGCAGCAGTTCGAACGGATCCCGACCGCGACGGGCTCGTACCTGCGCAACATCGGGGACGGGCACTGCCTGGACGGGTACTACACCAGCGTGCGGGAGAAGCAGTGCGAGCCCGACGTCACCGCCCAGCGGTTCCAGGAGGTGCCCGATTCCGACGGCGCGGTGAGACTGTCGACCACCGGGGAGCACGGCACCGCGTTCCTCGACTCGTGGCTATACCCCCTCTACGGCGAAGTGGGCATGGCGCCCGACCCGGCTCGGGAGACCCAGCGCTGGTTCGTCCGCGAGGTCGGGACGGTGCCGCCGCCCCAGCTCGCCGCGGTGATCAAGATCAGGCACGCCGAACAGGGCACCTGCCTGTCCGACAGCAAGACGGCCACCAACGAGCTGAAGCCCTGCGACCTCGCGTCGGGCTTCGAGCGGATCGACGCCGGCAACGGGCTGGTCGCGCTGCGCAACCAGGCGAACGGCAGGTGCCTGGCGCTGTACAGCGGCGAGTACGTGTGGATGCAGACCTGCTCCATCACCTCGGCCGCGCAACAGTGGAAGCTCTCCGATGACGCGCTCGGCAACTACACGGTGTCGAACGGGGACCGGTTCCTGACCCCGCGGCGGGACAACAAAGGGGTAATGGCTGTGAGCTTCCTGGGAATCGGCCTCTGGCAGCACTGGCAGCTCCCGGCGGCCTAGTCGCCGACGGTTCCGTCCAGCAGTTCCCTGACGATGTCCAGCTGACCGGCGTGCCGGGCGGTCTCCTCGACGACGTGCGCGAGCACCCATCGGGCCGAGACCGTCCGGTCGCCGCGGAACGGCACCTCGTGGTCCAGGTCCTCGGCGAGGATCCCGCGGCTGATCTCGCACTGCTGCCGGTAGTCGTCGAGAAGCCCGGCCAGCGTTTCGCCTTCCTCGACGCGCCAGTCCGCGTCGGGGTCTTCCATCGTGTACGGCGCGCGCGACTCGCGTCCGGCCAGCACCACCTCGAACCAGTGGTGTTCCACCCACCGCACGTGCTTCACCACACCTGCGGCCGTCGTCAGCTTCGACGGCAGCACTGCGCGCGTTGCGTCGTCATCTGCCAGACCGTCGACCTTCAGCTCGATGGTGGCGCGCAGGTAGTCCAGCAGGGCCGTGTAGGTCGCGCGCTCGTCGGCGACCAGTGGTGGTGCGGTACGTGTCATGCGGCGCAGGGTGCACGAGCGCTCGTCGTCACCGCATCGCATTTATCCGCTGGGCCGCGAGACGTCCGGAGATGAGCACCGGGGGCACGCCGACGCCCGGCGTGGTGCCCGCGCCCGCCAGCGCGACGTTCTCCGCGCCCTTGACGACGTTGCGCGGCCGGAACGGGCCGGTCTGGGCGAAGGTGTGCGCGAGCCCGAACGGCGTGCCTGCCGCGTTGCCCCAGTCGTGGGGCGTGACGAGGTGCTCGGCCTGGATCGCGTCGCCGAATCCGTTGAGGCCCCGCTTTTCCAGTGTGGAGACGAGCTCGTCGCGGTACCGGGGTGCGATGCGCGGCCAGTCGATCGGGGCGGTCTCGAGGTTAGGGCACGGCGCCAGGACGTAGTGCAGGCCGTTCTGGGCGTGCGTGACGAGCAGCGACGGGTCCGACATCAACCGTCCCTTGTGGACGATCTCGTCGAACGTGCCGCGCCACGCCTCGCCGAACAGGATGTTGTGGTGGCCGAGGTCCCACGTGCGGTTCGTCGCGGCGTGCAGCACCACGGCCGATGGCGACCAACGGTGCCTGAGCGGCCTCCGCGGGTACTTGCCCAACAGCCGGTAGGCGTCCGGCAGTTCGCAGGCCAGCACCACCGCGTCTGCCGCGATGCGCTCGTCTTCCGCGTGGACCGCGATCACTCTCGATCCGCTCCACTCCAGACGCGTGACCGTTGTGCCGTAACGGAACTGCGTGCCGTGTTTCGCTGCGGCCTTGCTGAGTGCTTCCGGCACCGCGTGCATCCCGCCACGTGGGTGGTACACGCCCGCGATGGTGTCCATGTACGCGATGACCGCGTACGCCGCGAGGGCCTGCTGCGGCGGCACTCCCGCGTACAGCGCCTGGAAGGAGAACAGCCGGATCAGCCGCTCGTCCTTGATGAACCGGCGCAGCTGCGGTTCGAGCCGCCCGAACCCGCCGAGGCTCGCGAGCTTCACGAGCTCCGGCCGGACGAGGTCGAACGGCGAGTCGAAGTTGGCCCCGATGAAGTGCTCGCGCTGCACCTCGTACAGCTTCCGCAGCCACCTGCGCAGGTCCCGGTACCCGGCCGCTTCCGTTGCGCCGCAGACGTTCCGGACCTCGTCCTCCATCTGCTCCGCGTCCGTGTGCACCGCGATCCGCGACCCGTCCGCGAACCGCGCCCGGTACGCCGGGTCGACCCGGTCGAGCGTCAGCCAGTCCTCGCGCCGCTCCCCCACCGCCCCGAACGCCTCGTCCAGGTACTCGGGCATCGTCAGGACTGTGGGCCCGCTGTCCGCCGTGAACCCGCCCACCCGGACAGTCCCGGCGCGACCTCCTGGCGCGTCTGCCTTTTCGAGCACGGTCACGTTCCGGCCGGTGCCCTGCAAGTGCAACGCGGCCGACAGTCCGGCAAGACCGGCGCCCACCACCACGACGTGCCCTGCCATGCGTACTTCCTTCGGGTGACAACAACAAATACGGCTAATGCCGCGCGGAGCAGTCCGATGAGCACGGTAGTCGTTCATCACTAGGAGGCTCGTCTTGGCACCCGCACCCGCGTCCGTGCGTTCGCTCGTCATCGAGGCGATCGTGTTGGAACTCGTGACGAGCAGGTTGGGCAACCTGTTCGTGCGGATGGCGACAGCGCTGCGGGTCAACGGCTGAACCGGGACTGATCTCCGTGTGCTCCCCGATTCCCCGGTCCTCTCATCGGCGTCCGCGCCGGTTCCCGACCCCGTCACGGCCACCGGCACCGCGGCCGTGACGCACGGCACGCCGGCACCAGGGTCGCCGGCGCGCCATCGAACAGAAGGATTGCTGTGGAACCTCTTCCACCACCTGAACAACCACAGGCCCAGGAGCCGCCGCGGGCGCGAACATCCCGGCTCCTCGTCAGCGTCGCCGTCGTGCTGCTGCTCGCGGCAGGCGGCATCGGATTCGGTTTCGGCCGCGCTTCGGTGGACTGGGGCACACCTGACGGGTTCACCGTCAGCGGCAGCATGACGGTCGACGGTAGCTGCGGGTCAGGTGGCTACAGCGACATCCGTGACGGCACCCAGGTCGAGATCCTCAACCAGGACAACAAGGTGCTCGGCGTGTCCACGCTGAACAAGAGCACCGGCAGCTGTCACTTCACCTTCACGGTGCGGGACGTCCCAGCCGGCGAGCGTCTCTACGGTGCGAGCACCGGTAACTCCAACCGCGGCGTGATCTGGAAGACGCAGCAGGAGGCGATGGCCGAGGGCTTCCACCTCACGCTCGGCTAGGAGACGGTGGCCAGGTCCGGGGCTGAGACGTCGTACGTCGTGCCCGGCCGCGAGAGCAGCACGAGCAGTACGGACGCCTTGCGCGGGGTGTCGTCGGCGCTGCCCCACTTCACCGTGCGGTTGCCGCTCAACGTCACCTTCACGTCGGCACCGGACGTCGCCGCCACGGAAACCACGTCGGGGCGCAGCTTTTCCGGCAGTTCGTTCACGACCCCGACCACGGCGCGAGTGGCCGGGTCCGCGGACGACGGGGTGGTGAGCAGCAGTTCGGGGACGCCCGGCGCGGGCGTGGGGAGGACCGCGTAGTCCTTGCCGGTGGAGTCGACCAGGTGGAAGCCGTCGGGCAGCTTCACCGAGCCGACCGGGACGCGTTCGGTGATCAGAAGCCGGACTGTGCCGGGGAGTTGGCGTTCCACCTCAATGGACGCGATGCGCGGGACGGCGGCCACGCGCTCGCGGATGCCGGCGAGGTCCAGGCGCACCAACGGTGAACCGGGCTCGATGGCGGCGGCGCGGCGGACCTCGTCGTCGGTCAGCACTACGGCGCCGTGGACGTCCACGTTGCGGACGCCCAGCAACGGCGTGAAGAACACGCCGTACGACAGGCCCACGACAGAAAGCAATGTCAGCAGCGCCACCAGGCGGCGGCGCAGGATCACCCTGCGCCGCGCCCGGTATTCAGCGCTCTTCTTCGGCCGCCGGTTCGTGGCGGGGCGTACTCGCGTCGACCTGCCGCGAACCGGAGCACTCATGACTGTTCTTCGTCCGACAGCGCCTTGATGATCTCCGGGCCGAGCATCGTCACGTCGCCCGCGCCCATGGTCACCACCAGGTCGCCGTCGCGGACCAGCGAGGCCACCAGCGCGGGCACGCGGTCGAACGACGGCTCGTAGTGCACGGAAGCCGTCACCTGGTCGGCGATCAGTGCCCCGGTCACACCCGGCTCCGGTTCCTCGCGGGCGCCGTAGACATCGAGCACCACAACCTCGTCCGCCAACGACAGAGCAGCGGCGAACTCAGTGGCGAACGTGCGGGTCCTGGAATACAAGTGCGGCTGGAACACCACGACGACACGGCCCGCCGCAGCGACCGGACGTGCCGCACGCAGCTGTGCGTCGACCTCGGTCGGGTGGTGCGCGTAGTCGTCGTACACGGACACGCCACCAGCGCGCCCCTTGAACTCGAACCGGCGACGCACGCCACCGAAAGCGGCCAGACCTTCGAGCATCCCGGTCTGGTCCGCGCCGAGCTCAAGACCCGCGAGCAGAGCAGCGACGGCGTTCAGCGCCATGTGCTCACCCGGCACGGCGACGCGGACCTCGACGGCCACACCGTCGATCTCCACCGACGCCAGACCACCGGACTCAAAAGGCTTGTAGTCGAGAATGCGCGCGTCGGCAGCACCACGGCCGTACTCGCGCACACGGATGCCACGAGCACGAGCCTCGGTGATCAACCGAGCCGCACCGGGATCGTCCACACAGGACACCAGCACACCGCCCGGCACGATCCGCTCCAAGAAGGAGTCGAACACGGCCGTGTACGCCTCAACGGTGCCGTGGTGGTCGAGGTGGTCCGCCTCGACGTTCGTCACGACGGCCACCGACGGCGAGAAGAACAGGAACGAGCCGTCGGACTCGTCCGCCTCCGCCACGAACACACCGCCGGTGCCCTGGTGCGCGTTAGCACCGGACTCGTTCAGGTCGCCGCCGATGGCGAACGACGGGTCCAACCGGCAGTGCTGCAACGCGACGGTCAACATCGAGGTGGTCGACGTCTTGCCGTGCGTACCGGCAACACACACCACCCGGTGGTCGTCCATCAACGCGGCGAGAGCTTCAGCGCGACGCAGCACCGTGATGCCGCGCTCGCGAGCCGCCGAGTACTCCGGGTTCGACTCCTTGATCGCGGTCGACACCACGACCTCGGTCGGCCCGCCGACGAGCTGGTCCAGGTTCGAGGCGTCGTGGCCGACGGCGATCCGCGCGCCCTGAGCGCGCAACGCCAGCACGGTCCGCGAGTCCTTGGCGTCCGACCCGGACACCTGCACTCCACGCGCGAGCAGGATCCGGGCGATGCCGCTCATCCCGGCACCACCGATGCCCACGAGGTGAACGCGTTCGAGGCTCACTTCTTGATCACCTCCAGCACGGCGCGGGCGAGAATCTCGTCGGCTTCACGACGACCGGTGCCCAAAGTGGCCTGGGACATCGCCGCCAGCCGCGCGCGGTCCGCCATCAGCGGCACCACCAGCGAGGCGACCTTCTCCGGGGTCAGCTCCGCGTCCGGCACGATCAGGCCACCGCCGGCGGACACGACCGGGCCAGCGTTCAGGGCCTGCTCACCGTTGCCGTGCGGCAGCGGCACGAACACCGCCGGCAGACCGACGGCCGACACCTCGGCGACGGTCATCGCGCCCGAGCGGCACAGCACGGCGTCCGCGGCGGCGTACGCCAGGTCCATCCGCTCCAGGTACGGCACCGGCACGTACGCGGGCGCGCCCGGAACCTCTTGCACCGCAACGGAGTTCTTCGGGCCGTAAGCGTGCAGCACGCCGACGCCCGCCTGGGCGAACGCGGCGGCGGCGGGCGCCACGGCCTCGTTGATCGAACGCGCTCCCTGCGAGCCACCGAACACGAGCAGCACAGGCGCGTGCGGGTCCAGCCCGAAGAACCGGCGGGCCTCGTCACGCAACGCCGCGCGGTTCAGCGACGTGATCGACTGGCGCAGCGGGATGCCGATGATCTGCGCGTCGGTCAGCCCCGAGTCCGGGACCGCCGCCGCGACGTGCGCGGCGAACTTCGCGCCGACCTTGTTCGCGAGACCGGCCTTCGCGTTCGCCTCGTGCACCACGATCGGCACGCGGCCACGCGCGGCCAGGTACGCGGGCAGCGCCACGTAGCCGCCGAAGCCGACGACGACGTCCGCGCCGACGCGCTCCAGCACCTCGCGGGTCTGCTTCACCGCGCCGCGCACGTTCAGCGGCAGCTTCAGCAGGTCCAAGGTGGGCTTGCGCGGCATCGGCACCGGCGGGATCAGCTCCAGCGGGTAGCCGCGGGCCGGCACGATCTTGGTCTCCAGGCCGCGCTCGGTGCCGAGCGCGACGACACGTGCGTCCGGTCGCAGTCGCATGACCGCGTCGGCCAGCGCCAGTGCCGGCTCGATGTGTCCCGCGGTGCCACCACCTGCGACGACAACGCACGGACCACTGGGGGCAGGGTGCCCGGTCAAGACTTGCCTCCGGTATTTGAACTCAGGAATCAGTTGTATCGCCCGCGACCGCGAGTCGATCGGCCTTGCTCGGAACGGCTCTGGTTCACCCGCCGTGTTTCGCGGCGACGGTACTCCGACGGCGGAGCGGACCTTCCTGCCATACGACGTTCGTCGACCACCGGGAGTTGCGCGGTGCGCCGACCAGGCGCGCGCGGAGGCGTGGACGGACGTACCGGCTTGCGCTTGGGCGGCGGCCGGTACGCCTCGGGTGCGGGCAGCTTGAGCAGCCCGCCGACCCGGCCGGGACCCAAAGACCGCAAAGCAGCCACCGCGTCGGGCTCGTGCCGCGCGCAGTTCGCCAGGATGCCGAACACGATCATGGTCATCACGACGGACGTGCCGCCGGAGGAGATCATCGGCAGCGTGATGCCGGTGACGGGCAGGAGTCGCACGACGTAGCCGATGTTGATCGCGGCCTGCGCGACCAGCCACACCGTCAGCGTCGCGGACACGATCCGGATCCACGGGTCGGTGTTGCGCCACGCCACCCGCAGCCCGACCCACGCGAGCCCGCCGAACAGCGCCAGCACGAGCGCACACCCGACGAACCCGAGCTCCTCGCCGATCACCGCGAAGATGAAGTCCGACTCGACGTTGGGCAGGTACCGCCACTGCGAGCTGCCCTGCGCGAGCCCCTTGCCGAAGAACCCGCCCTCGGCCAGCGCGAACATCGCCTGCCTCGCCTGCAGACCGGCGCCCTGCGGGTCCGCGTTCGGGTCGAGGAACGACGTCACGCGCTGCAGCCGGTACGCGGCCCCGATCGCGAGCACGACGGCACCGGCCACCGCACCGCCGGCGATCACGCCGAACAGCCGCATCGGCGCGCCCACGAACCACAGCAGGCTGATCAGCACGACGCCGAGCGTGATCGTGCCGCCGAGGTCGGGCTGCAGCATGACCAGCGCGAACACCAGCATCGCGACCGGCACGACGGGCACCAGCAGGTGCCGGTACTGCCCCAGCAACGCCCGCTTGGTGACCAGGACGTGCGCGCCCCACAACGCCAGCGCGAGCTTCACCGCCTCGATCGGCTGGAACGAGATCGGCCCGACGGTGAACCACGACTGGGCGCCACTGCGGACATCGCCCAACGGCGTCAGCACCAGCGCCAGCAACAGCACGCCGATGCCCATCGCGGCCGTCGACATGTGCCGCAGCCGCCGCAACGGGAACCGCAGCACCAGCCAGAACAGCACAGCGCCGATGCACACGTAGATCAGCTGCTTCTGGAACACGCTGTACGCCGACACACCCGACGCGACCTGCCCCGGCGCCGACGCCGACAGCACCATCACCAGACCGAGCACGGTGAGCATGCCGAAGATCGCGAGCAACAGGTGGAAGTCGGCGAGCGGGCGGCTCAGCCACGCCGTCAGGCCACCGCGCAACGACGAGACGCGACCGGCGGGCCGCACCTTGCGCTTCGGACTCGTCTTCTCCGCGACGACGCTCATCGGCCGATGAGCTCCTGCACCGCGGCCGTGAAAGCCTGCCCGCGATGGGCGTAGTCGGTGAACATGTCCATGGAGGCCGCCGCCGGCGCGAGCAGCACGGTGTCTCCCGGCCTCGCGAGTTCCTGAGCAGCCCGTACCGCGACGGTCATGGGTTCATCGTCCCCTGTGTCAAGCACACGAACGGGGACATCCGGCGCGTGTCGCGCGAGCGCGTCCGCGATGACCTGCCGATCCTGGCCGATCAGCACCGCGCCCCGCAGCCGGTGGGCTTCCGTCCGCACCATTTCGTCCACCGAAGCGCCCTTGAGCAGACCGCCGGCGATCCAGACGACGCTCTCGTACGCCCGCAGCGACGCCACCGCGGCGTGCGGGTTCGTCGCCTTGGAGTCGTTGACGTAGCGGACGTCCGAGGCGACCGTCACGAGCACCGCGCGGTGAGCAGCCGGTTCGAACGCTTCCAATCCCTCGCGCACGGCCTCCGACGGCACACCGTATGCACGCGCCAGAGCCGTGGCGGCCAGGGCGTCCGCGATGCCGGGCGGACCGGCCGGGCGGATCTTCGAGACCTCGATCAACGGCTCGTCGTCGGCGAACGCGCGGTCGACCAGCCAGCCGTCGCGCACGCCGAGCTGGCCGTCCGCGGGCTCTTCCAGCGTGAACCCGACGCGATCACGGGCCGGGGACTGTTCCAGCAGATCGACGACGAGGTCGTCGTCCAGCCAGCCGATCGCCACCTCACCGGTGAGGATCTGGGCCTTGGCCTGCGCGTACGCCTGCATGCCACCGTGCCAGTCGAGGTGGTCCTCCGCGAGGTTGAGCAGCGCGCCCGCCTGCGGCCGCACCGACGGCGCCCAGTGCAGCTGGAAGCTCGACAGCTCCACGGCGAGCACCCGGCGACCGGCCAGCAGTGCGTCCACGACCGGCAGGCCGACGTTTCCGCAGGCCACGGCATCCGCACCGGCCGCGTGCAGGATCGACTCCAGCATGCCGACCGTGGTGGTCTTGCCGTTCGTGCCGGTCACCGCCAGCCACACCGGCGGGTCGGCCAGCTCCGAGGCCATCCGCCAGGCCAGCTCGACCTCGCCGATCACCTCGATGCCCGCCGACGTCGCCGCGGCCAGCAACGGGCTCGACGGCTGCCAGCCAGGCGAAGTGACCACCAGAGACGTGCCGGCCGGCGGTTCCGTCAAGCCCGGTACGAGCTCGACGCCGTCCAGCAACGTCTCCAGCGCCATCAGTCGTTCCGGCGACGAGTCCGTCACCACGACCTCCGCCCCCGCGGCGAGCAACGCCTCCGCGGCGGACCGGCCGGTCACGCCGGCACCGGCGACCAGTACCCGTGAACCGGCCAGCTTCGTCATACCTAGAACCCGCCTGTCAGCCACTCGCTGTAGAACACGCCAAGCCCGAACATGCAGCAGATTCCGGCCATCAGCCAGAACCGGATGATGACCGTGGTCTCCGCCCAGCCGGCGAGCTCGAAGTGGTGGTGGAACGGTGCCATCCGGAACAGCCGCCGTCGTGAGGTGCGGAAGACCGCGACCTGCAACGCGACCGACAGGGCCTCGACCACGAACAGACCACCGATGACGATCATCAGCAGCTCGGTGCGGGTCGCGATCGCGAGACCGGCGACCAGACCACCCAGCGCGAGCGAACCGGTGTCACCCATGAAGATCTTGGCCGGAGCGGCGTTCCACCAGAGGAAGCCGATGCAGCCCGCCATCGCGGCCGCGGCGATCACCGCGAGGTCCAGCGGGTCGCGCACGTCGTAGCACCCGGCGACCGCGTAGCTGGAGCAGTTGTAGCGGAACTGCCAGAACGAGATGAACACGTAGGTTCCGAACACCATCGCCGACGAACCACCGGCGAGGCCGTCGAGGCCGTCGGTCAGGTTCACGGCGTTCGACCACGCGGCGACCATGCCGTAGCAGAAGACGATGAACCCGACCACGCCGAACGAGACCACGGTGATGTCGCGGACGAACGACAGGTTGACCGACGCGGGCGTCAGGCCGTCCTTGTTCGGGAACTGCAGCACCAGGATCGCGAACGTGATCGTCGCGATGAACTGGCCCACCAGCTTCGCGGTCTTGTTCAGGCCCAGGTTGCGGGCCTTGCGGATCTTGATGAAGTCGTCGAGGAAGCCGACGAGCCCCAGTGACGTCGTCAGCATCAGCACGAGCAGGCCGGACGCCGTCGGGGTCTGCCCGGACGCCGAGGCCGACATCGAGTTGACGAGGTGCGTGCCGAGGTAGCCGGCCCACATCGCGACCAGGATGGCGAGGCCACCCATGGTCGGCGTGCCGCGCTTGGTCTTGTGGTGCTGCGGACCGTCCTCGCGGATCTCCTGGCCGAAGCCCTGACGCGAGAAGACCTTGATCAGGTAGGGCGTCAGCAGGATCGACACCGCGAGTGCGATCGCTGCCGCGATCAGGATGCTCTTCACTTGGTTCCTGCCTCCAGCAGGGCCTCGGCAATGCGCCACAGGCGGTAGGCGTTGGATGCCTTGACCAGCACTACGTCACCGGGCCGGACTTCCCCCCGCAGCAACGCGATCGCCGCGTCCGCGTCCGGCACCAGGACGGATTCGTCTCCCCAAGATCCTTCCAGGTGCGCACCCTGGTGCATCGCGCGGGCCGGGTCACCGATGACGACCAGCTTGCTGATGTCCAGGCGGACCACCAGGCGGCCGATCTCGTCGTGCTCGCGCACCGCGTCGTCGCCCAGCTCGGCCATCGGTCCGAGCACGGCCCAGCTGCGACGGGCCGGCGTGGTGGCGCGCGAGATCGTCGCCAGCGCCTTCAACGCCGCCCGCACCGAGTCCGGGTTCGCGTTGTACGCGTCGTCGATGACGGTGACGCCGTCCTCCCGGTCGGTGATCACCATGCGGTGCGCGGAAACCCGTTCCGCCGCGCCGAGTCGTTCAGCGACTTCCTCCGGCGTCGCGCCCAGCTCCAGTGCGATGGCCGCCGCGACCAGCGCGTTGCCGACCTGGTGCGGGCCGCTCAGCGAGAGCTTGACCTGCGCGTCGCCCCGCGCGGTCTTCAGCGTGAAGCTCGCACGGGCCTGCTCGTCCAGCTCGATGTTCTCCGCGCGTACGTCCGCGTTCGGGTTCTCGCCGACCAGGACGACCTTGGCCTTCGTCCGGCTCGCCATGCCCGCCACCAGCGGGTCGTCCGCGTTCAGGATCGCGACGCCGTCTTCCGGCAGCGCCTCGACCAGCTCGCCCTTGCCCTGCGCGATGCCCTCGCGGGAACCGAACTCGGACAGGTGCGCGCTGCCGACGTTGAGCACGGCGCCGAACTTCGGCGGGGCGATCTCGCACAGGTTCGCGATGTGGCCGATACCGCGCGCGGACAGCTCCAGCACGAGGAACTTGGTGTCCTCGGTGGCCCTGAGCGCGGTCCACGGGTGGCCGAGCTCGTTGTTGAACGAACCGGGCGGCGCGATGGTCTCGCCGGTCGGGCGCAGCACCTGGGCGATGAGGTCCTTGGTGGACGTCTTGCCCGCCGAGCCGGTGATGCCGACGATCGTCAGGTTCTTCAGCTGGTCCGTGACGTACCGGGCGAGCTTGGCGAGTGCTTCGAGCACCGCGGCGCCTTCGCCGTTCTTGTCGCCCGCCAACACGTACGCGTTGGAGTGCCTGGTCTCCACCGGCGGCGCGATCACCGCGGGGGCGTCGACCTCACGGCCGGCCAGCACCCCGGCGGCGCCACTGGCCACCGCCTGCGCGGCGAAGTCGTGGCCGTCCACGCGTTCACCGGGAAGGGCCAGGAACAGGCCGCCCTCGGTGACCTTGCGGGTGTCGAACTCGATGGAGCCGGTGACCACCGGCGAACCATCGGTTGCGTGCAAGCGTCCGCCGACGATCTCAGCGATCTCGGCGAGCGTGAGTGCGATCAACGGTGCGCCTCTCTGATCGCGGCGGTCAGCGTCTCGACGTCCGAGAACGGGTGGATCACGCCGGCGATCTCCTGTCCCGTCTCGTGTCCCTTGCCCGCCACGACGACGACATCGCCCGGATGTGCCAGCTCGACGGCTTTCTCGATCGCGAGCTTCCGGTCACCGATCTCGAGCACCTCGCCCCTGTTCTCGGTGGCGAGGGCCCCTTCGAGCATGGCGGCCCTGATGGAGGACGCGTCTTCGCTCCTCGGGTTGTCATCGGTGATGATCAACACGTCGGCCCGTTGTGCGGCGGCCTCGCCCATGAGGGGCCGCTTGGCCCGGTCGCGGTCACCGCCGCAACCGAGCACGATGATCACCCGGCCGTCGGTCTTGGCCCTGACCGCGTCCAGCGCGAGCGCGACGGCGGCGGGTTTGTGCGAGTAGTCGACGACCGCGGTGAACGCCTGGCCCTCGTCGACGCGCTGCATGCGGCCGGGGACCTGGACGGTGCTCAGGCCCTCCGCGATGGCTTCCGCCGGGATGCCCTCCGCGTGCAGGCAGGCGATCGCGAGCAGGGCGTTCGCGATGTTGAAGCTGCCCGCGAGCTGCAGGTGGATCTCGATGTCGCCGTCCGGGCCGTGCGCGGTGAACGTCTGCTCACCGGTCTTGCTGACCTGGACGTTGCTCGCGGTCCAGGTGGCGGGCCTGGTCGTGGCGACGGTGATCGTCGTGTCCTTGACCAGGCGCGGACCCCACTCGCCGTCGACGCACACGACCTCCTTGCGCGCGCGGCCGTCGAACAGCTGCGCCTTGACCTGGAAGTACTCCTCCATGTCCGCGTGGAAGTCGAGGTGGTCCTGGCTGAGGTTCGTGAACGCGCCGATCTCGAACTCGGTGGCGGCGACGCGGCCCAGGTGCAGCGCGTGGCTCGACACCTCCATCGCCACGTCGGTGACGCCGCGCTCGGCCATCACCGCGAACAGCGCCTGCAGGTCAGGGGCCTCGGGCGTGGTGTGCGAGCTGCCGAGCTGCTCAGCGCCGATGCGCGTGCCGACCGTGCCGATGAGACCGGTCGTCCTGCCCGCGGCCTTGAGCGCGGACTCGATCATGTACGTCGTGGTGGTCTTGCCGGACGTGCCGGTGACGCCCCACAGCTTGATCTTGGCCGACGGCTGGCCGTAGACGTGCGCGGCGAGCAGCCCCACCACCTCACGCGGGCGCGGGTGGATCAGCACGGGCACGTCCTTGAGGGCCTCCCGCGCGGCGCCCGCCTCGTCCGTGAGCACGGCGACGGCACCGTTGGCGATCGCCGTCTCGGCGAAGTCGGCACCGTGCACGTGGGCACCGGGCAGCGCGGCGTAGAGGTCGCCGGGGACGACGTGCTGAGCACGCAGCGTCACCCCCGTCACCTGGACGTCGGCATGTGCTGGCCTGGTCAGGTGCACGTCGGTGACCGCGGCGAGAGCAGCCGCGGAAGCAGGGCGGATGGCGTTGGGGCGGGGCGGGGCGGTCGCGACCTTGCCCTCGAGCTTGGCAGGCACGGGCAAGAGGCTACCGGCGTGCGAAGAGTGGCCGAGCAGCGCGTTGGCGTTCGGGTGATGATCGGCGCTGATAGGCCGATCGAGTGGCCCTGGTCGCTGCGCTTCAGGCGTGAGCCCGGACGGCCGAACAAGTTCCTGCCCGCTTTGTGACTTTGGGCCCTGTGGAGCGTTGGGCGCTAGCGGTGAGGTAGAGGGCGGCAGGAGGCGGCGATGAGAACAACCACGGCGGTGGAACCCAGGAGATTCTCTTTCTGGGCACCGGATTTCAGTCGTTCCGTGACGGTCGGGGTCGACACGTCGGAAAGCGCGTATCACGCGTTCGAGTGGGCAGCGCGCCACGCGTGGTCGCTGCGAACAGATCTTCAGGTGTACCTGGCGGACCCCGGTGACACGACGGTCCAGCGGGTCCTCGAACGACTCCCCATGCTCACCGCCCACTTCCGCCCGAGCGGTGGCGACCCGGTGGCCGCACTGGTGAGGGCGTCGGACTCCAGCGCGACCTTGGTCTTGGGGTGCAAGGGCGAACAGCACCGCAGCCTGGGTCTGGGCTCCCTCGTCCTCCCGGTGTTGCGTCGCGCGCGGTGCGGAGTCGTGGTGGTGCGCGGACGACCCCCGGCGATCCGTGGCGAGTACGGCTGGATCA
>NZ_JYJG01000209.1 GCF_000955955.1 Lentzea aerocolonigenes | reverse complement strand
GGCGAGTACGGCTGGATCACCGCCGCCGTCGGCGGGTGCGAGGACCCGGTCGTGCTGCGGCGCGCGGTCGAGCTCTGCCGCACCCGCCGAGCGTCGCTGCGGTTGCTGCACGTCCACCCGCCTGCCCAGCACGGCGTGGTCGTGCCGCGTGACGAGGCCGCTGTCCGGCGCGCCGTGTTGTTCTTGCGCACCACCGCTCCTGAGCTGACTCCCGAGGTCGTGGTCGAGTCGCGGCACCCGCACGAGGCGCTGGCCGCTCTGGACTCCGATCTCGTCGTGGTGGGCCGCGGCGGGCAGCACGACGGCGTCGGCCTGATCACGCGGGCGGCTCTGTACCACGCTTCGTGCCCTGTGCTCGTTGCCCGGCCCGAGCCTCTGCACGACGATCGGGTGGTGCCGTAGCAAAGGCTCGTTCGGCCGCGCACGAGCTATCTAGCATGGCCTGATGCCACCCGCCGCGACCACTCTCCGAGGCGCTCTGCTGGTCTTCGGCCAGAACGACCCCCGGTGGCTGGAGAAGGTCGACCGGCAGCTCGGCAACGTCCTGACCGGCACCGACCCCAGCACGTCGATGCACGGCGTCTTCGGCTGGATCCACCCGAACAGCACGCTGCCGCAGATGGTCCGCAGGGCACGCCAGATCGCCATCGAGATGCTGTCCTCGGTGGACTTCAGCCGCACCCGGCTCGACCTGGTCACCGCAGTGCACACGACGACGGTGGCGATCGCCTTCTTCGACGAGATCCGGGGCGTCCTGGCCACCGTGCCCGGCCTGCAGATCCCCCCGGCGAGCGCCTGGCACCAGGAGGACCACTCCTTCGTCTCCTACCTCTACTCGGACGACCTGCCCGTGCCCTCGGCCGCGCGGACGTTCGAGGCCCACCTCGCGGACGTGACGCGGTGGGCGGCCGATCGAGGCGCACGGGTCCACCGCGCGCTGCACGGAGCGAATCCGGACGACGGTGCCGCGTTGCTGGATCCCGAGTTCGCCCACGAGACGACGGCCAGGTACGCGGGAGCCTTCTCCTCCTCCGCGGCGGTCGTGCCGGAGTTCATGGTGTGGGCGGACACCGCGGACGCCGACCTGACGTCCAGAGCCGTCAGATGGCTGTCCGGCAGGTACTACCGGGAACCCGCGGACGGTCCGCTGGAACACCTGCGCAACGCCAACCAGGCCGTGCTGAGCCAACCCCTGGCCGGCGAGCCCCACCTGCCGACCATCGACCAGCTGTACGTCAGCCCGAGCTTCCGCACGGCCGAGGCGGGCCCGTCCGCCAGACTGGCCGACGACGCCTGGTGGTCCTCGGAAGTCCCGCTGCGGCAGAACCTCGACCTGCTGCTGGCCGGCCACCTCAACAGCCCGCTGGCCACCAAGGCCCCGATGCTGCTCACCGGTGAAGCCGCCGCGGGCAAGTCGACGGTGGCGATGATGCTGGCCGCCTTCCCTCCCGCCGGTGACCCCGCCGTCGTCCGCGTGCCACTGGGACGGGCGAACCCGGACGTGCCGGTCGCCGAGCAGGTCGAGCAAGCCCTGCGGCACCTCACCAACGGCCGCGTCACCTGGGACGACCTCGCGAGCCACGTTTCCGTCGTGGTGCTCGACGGCTTGGACGAGCTGCTGCCGTCCGAGCCGAACACCCACTACCTGTCGGAGGTCGTCAGGTTCCAGCAGCAGGAGGCTTCCCGCGACCGCCCGGTGGCCGTCGTGGTCACCTCCCGGCTGTCCGCCCTGGACCAGGTGCTCATCCCGGACGGCGTCCCCGTGGTGCGGCTGGAGCGGTTCGACGAGACGCAGACCCGCGCCTGGGTCGCCCAGTGGAACCAGGCGACCGCGAACACCCCGCGCCGCCCGCTGTCCGCGGACACCGTGCTGGATCACGGGTTGCTGGCGCGCCAGCCGCAGTTGCTGTTCTTGACGGCCAGGCATCTCACCGACCCGTCGGCGCCCGAGTGGGCCGCCGACCTCACCACCGCCGGCCTCCTCGAGCGGTTGAACCATCTCTGTGCACCAGGCGTGGGCGTGGAGCCACGGATGCTCGGCGTGGCGGCGCTGGGCATGTTCAACCGCGGCCGGGAGTGGCTCTTCGAGGAAGAGTTCCACGCCGACCTCACCGAGCTCGGCTACGAGATCCCGGATCCTCTGTCGTACCTGGTTCGGTCCGATCCGCTCGTCGACTTCCAGATCGCGTCCTTGTTGCTGACGATGCTGGTCCAGGCGGACGACGAACGACTGTTCACGTTGCTCACCCGGCGATCGCTGGCGGCACGGCCGTCGATCTCACGGATGATGACCGACGTCGCGAGGTCGAGGAGTGCACACGATCCGCGCTGGACAACGATCGTCTGGGAAACGTTGGTCCGGATCTCCGGCCGGCTGCGTCCCGGCGATCAGGTCCTCTCCACGAACCTGACCCTCCTGAGGCTGATCATCAAACCAGCTGGCGGCAGCACCGAGCCGGAGTCTTCCGGAAGCGGCGTCGAGTTCGTCCACAGCGCGCAGATCGTCGGCTCGAAGCCGATCGGGCAGATCACCTGGTCCGCGGACGGGCAAATGCTGACCGTCAACTCCGGCCGCCGCATCACGTTCTGGCAGACCGCCGACACGCCACCACGGGAGAGAGGATCTTTCCTGGACGCCACGGACGTCGCGTGGCACCCGACGCAGCCGATCGCCGCGATCGTGCGGCGCAGGTCGGACCCCGACGAGCTGGGCGAGTCACCGCTCAACGACCACGAGGTCGTGCTCGTCAGGTTCAACGACTGGACGGACAGCCAGCTCCGCGTGGCGCGCGCCGGCAGCCGGATCAGCTGGTCACCCGACGGCGAGGTGCTCGCGCTGCTCGACTCCTACGAGCTGCGGATCATCGACGTCACCAGCGGCCGCACGCTGCGCCAGCACCAGTTCGGAGGAGCCCCCGGCCAGTTCGGGGTGTACGTGCCCAAGCCTCGCTGGACCCGCGACGGGCAGCACCTCGTCGTGGTGCACCGGCGGAACACGCACCTGCTCCGCCGCTCGGACATGACCCGGATCTGGCGGCGCCGGCTCAGGCTCGAGGCGCTGGAGATCTTCGTGTCCGACGAGACGCACGCCGTGGGTGTGTTCACGGCTCCCGACAACTCGCTCGTCGAGATCCGCGACCTCGCCACCGACAAGGCGGTCGTGTTGCTGAGCGAGCACTCGGGTCCGGTCGTCAGCGCCAAGTTCTCCCCGAAGGGGTCCTTCCTCGCCACGTTGGCGAAGGACAACACGATGAAGATCTGGCGGTGCCGCGACTGGCAGTGCGTCGCCACGGTCGAACGGGAGGACGTCCAGCGGCGCGGCGGGCTCGCCTTCCACCCCACCAAGCCGCTGCTCGCCGTCAAGGACGGCAACAAGATCGACGTCGTCCGGCTCGACCACCGGGTGCTGGACGACATCGGCCCCGCCAGGACCACTCGCCGCTACACCAACGCGAAGGTGGTGCTCGTCGGCGACACCGGCGTCGGCAAGTCGGGACTCGGCCTGGTGCTGAGCGGTCGGCCGTTCGCTCCGACCGAGTCGACGCACGGCCGCAACGTGTGGACGTTCGAGAAGACTTACGCCACCTTGCCTTCCAGCGACGTGCAGACGCGCGAAACCCTGCTCTGGGACCTCGCCGGACAGCCCCGCTACCGGATGGTGCATCAGTTGCACCTCAACGAAGTGGCTGTGGCGCTGGTCGTGTTCGACGCGCGCAGCGAGACCGACCCGTTCGCCGGAGTGCAGTACTGGAGCCGGGCGCTCAAGCAGGCACGGCGGCTCGACGGGGCGAACGCCGTGCGGATGCGCGTGTACCTCGTCGCCGCGAGGGCGGATCGCGGTACAGCGGCCGTGAGCCGGGAGCGGATCCTGGAGACCACCAAGGCGTTCGGGTTCGACGGGTACCTGGAGACCAGCGCCAAGGAGGGCTGGGGTGTCGACGACCTCGTCCGCGCGGTGCGCGAGGGCATCGACTGGGACGCCCTGCCGGTGGTCAGCTCCAACGAGTTGTTCGAGGCAATCAAGGACTTCGTGATCGAGGAGAAGCAGCAGGGGCGGATCCTGTCCACTGTGGACGATCTCGTGCACAGCTTCCGCCGCGCCCAGCTGGACGCACCACCGGTCGAGGAGCTGAACGAGCGGTTCGCGGCATGCCTCGGGCGGCTGGAAAGTGTCGGGGTGGTGCGGCGGATGTCTTACGGCGACTACGTCCTGCTGCGTCCGGAACTGCTGGACTCCTACGCGTCGTCGTTGGTGCAGGCTGCGCGAGACGAGCCGGACGGGCTGGGGTTCGTCAAGGAGGACGACGCGCTCGAAGGCAACTTCCGGATCCCCAAGGACGAGCGGCTCACGAACCCGCAGCAGGAACGGATCCTGCTCAACGCCGTCGTGCAGGAGCTACTGAGACGAGAGATCGCGCTGAAGGAGGTCACCGACCGCGAAGTCGACCTGATCTTCCCGTCGCAGTTCACCCGGGAGAGGCCGGACGCGCCGCAACTGCCCGGCCAGGACGTGGTGTTCACGTTCGACGGGCCGCTGTACTCGATCTACTCGACGCTCGCGGTGCGGCTGTCGCACTCGCGGTTCTTCGAGAAGGACGAGATGTGGCACAACTCCGCCACGTACCAGGCGGACGCGGGCAGGTGCGGCATCGCGATCCGCGAGGTCGAGGAGGGCAAGGGCGAGCTGGCGGTGTTCTACGACGAGCACGTGGTTCCGCTGGTGCGCAAGCAGTTCGAGGCCTACGTCGGAGAACACCTGGAGCAACGGGCCGGTGAGGTCGTGACGCGGCGGGTGCGGGCGTGCCAGGGCTGCGGCTACACGATTCCCGACGACCTGGTGCGCGGCAGGATCAGCCGCGGCAAGCACAAGATGACGTGCCCGCAGTGCGACGACTTCGTGATCGCGCTGGTGGACGAGCCGGACGGGGTGGACGTCCGGCCGGCGGTGGCGGAGATGAACTCCAACGCCAACGCGCAACGGGACCAGGACGTCGCCGCGACCACTCTCAAAGGCAAGCGCGAGGCCGGGGACTACGACGTCTTCCTGTCCCACAACGTCAAGGACAAGCCGCAGGTGCTCAAGATCGCCGCCGAGCTCGAGGACCGCGGAATCCTGCCGTGGCTCGACGTCCACGACATCCAGCCGGGGACGCGGTGGCAGCAGGAGATGGCGAAGGGCATCGAGAAGAGCCGCTCGGCCGCCGTGCTCATCGGCCCCGCCGGGCCGGGACCGTGGCACGAGGCCGAGATGGAGCTCATCAACGAGTGGTCGGCGCGCAACAAGAGCCGCAAGGTGATCCCGGTGATCCTCGAAGGTACCGAGGACGACCCGGAGCTGCCCGGTTTCCTGCGGGTCTGGTCGACCGTGGACATGCGCACGGCCGACCCGGACCCGATCGAGCAGCTGGTGTGGGGCATCACCGGCCGCCACCCCAGGTGGGATTAGCAAGCCTTGCGCAGCACCGAACCCGTCGTGCCGGGCAGCGAGACCGAACGGACGGAGGCGCCCTTCTCGTTCTTCTGCGCCTCGGGGAGCCGGACGGTGACCGCGGAGCTGCCGGTCTTGTTGGCGTTCACGAGCACGGTGCCGCACGCGAAGTCGCGCCGGAACACGTTGGCAGCGACCTCGTAGTACGGGGCTGCCGGCTCGCCCAGGTTCCAGTCGTACTCGGGACGCCACGCGGCGGCGTCGTCGTAGCGGTCGGTCTCCTGGATCTCGGAGATCGCCGCGTGCGAGCCCGCGGCCAGCAGGTAGCTCGCGAAGGCGTAGCGGAACGGCTGCTCGGCGCCGCTGTGGTGCGGCTGCACCCAGGTGATCTTGCCCTTGGCCTCGTCGGCGGCGATCTGGGCGACCTGGCGGCTCCAGCCCTCCGGGTACTCGGACAGCAGGTCCTTGTCGCCGAAGGTCAGCCACCACTCGTCGAAACCGCCGTCGAGGTACTCGACGTAGCTGTCCCACGCGCCTTCGTGCAGGCGGGCGTTGGACATGTTCGCGACGGTCTTCAGGCCCGCGTCGACGAACTTCTGCCTGGTGTTGGCGAACATCGCGCGGTAGGCGTCGCGCATCGCCTCGTCGGTCGGGTACGCGGCCGGGCAGACGCCGTCGTGGTAGGTGTCGCAGGCGAACAGCGCGTTGTCCATGAACACGCCGTCGAACACTCCGCGCGACGACTCGACAACCTTGTCGGCCCAGGCGTTCTGGTAGTCGGGGTTGCCGACGTCCATCTGCCAGTGGCCCTCGTAGCCGTCGTACTCGAACCGCTGGCCGTCCTCGCCGACCAGGAACCACGACGGATCGGCCTCGCAATAGCCGACACCGGTCGGGAGATCGGTGTCGTCGACGCCGTTCTGGCACGCGTAGCTGCGGGTCGAGGAGAGGTCCTTGTAGACGAAGATCTGGATCTTCGGATTCGCTGCGTGCAACTGCTTGGCAAGATCGGTTTCCCAGGCGTTCAGGACGACGTAGTCACGGCGGGAAGCCTCGGTGCTGATCATTTTCTCAGTGGTCGGCGTGCTGTTCATGTGCAGCCAGTACGACTGCGTGGTGCCGCCTTCCTCTTCAGCCTGAGCTGCGGGAACAACCGTCACCGCCAAAGCGGCGACCAAGATCGAATAGCCGATGAAACGCACGCCAAACCCCATCTCGCCTTGCACTCCGGTTTCGAAGTATTAGACGTGATGAAATGCGTCTCATTAGACAGAATTTTGCGACACTTTTCACTGTGAACCAATGAAGTGCATCATTGCCCAAGCGTGGGCGTGTCTCAAATCACTTGCCAAAACAACAGGTGTCATTAAGAATGCGGACTCGTGACCGCGAGAAATCGGTTGATCGCTCTGCGCAACCACGCCACCGTGACCGCCGAGGATTTCAGCGGGCAGGACCTCACTTCGATCCGCACGCACACGCGGTTCGACCGTTGCACGTTCGCCGGCGCCGACCTGCGCCAAGCGACCCTGGACCGGTGCTCGTTCAAGATGTGCGACCTCAGCGGCGCGAACCTGCGCGGAGCCTCCCTGCGCGGGGTCAGCCTGGCGGGATGCGACCTGAGGGGCGCCGACCTGCGCGACACCGACCTGACCGGCGCCCACCTCGGCAGGGTGAACACCGGGATTCCCCCGCACGGACTGACCGACGTCACCGGCGCGATGTTCGACGAAGCGGTCCTGCGCGACGTGCGGGCGGAGGACGTCGTCGGCTGGCCGTTCTGAGTTACATCTGCAGCTGCACGAACGGGGTCTGCTCCGCCGACATCGGCACCTGGAAGCGCTGCGTCAGGTACGTCGCGATGTCGTGGAACAACGGCGCCGCCGTCCCGCTGAACTGGGTGCCGTGCGGGTTGTCGAGCATGATCCCGACGACGTAGCGCGGGTTGTCGGCCGGGAGGATGCCGCCGAACGTGATCCAGTACTGCGTCTGCGAGTAGCACTTGCAGTTCTGGTCGATCTGCTGGGCCGTGCCGGTCTTGCCCGAGATCTGGTAGCCGGGCAGCGCGGCCTTGGGACCGGTGCCGTTCTGGTTCGCGTCGCGGGGGTCGACCTGGGCGACGTGGCTGAACATCTCGCGGACGGTCTTCGCGGTCTCCGCCGAGACGACGCGGACGCCTTCCGGGCGCTGCTTCTCGTTGCGCGCGCCCTCCTCGCCGATCTCGGCGCGGATCAGCCGCGGCGGGATGCGCATGCCGTCGTTGGCGATGGCCTGGTACATGCCGGTCATCTGCAGCAACGTCATCGAGAGGCCCTGGCCGATCGGCAGATTGCCGAACGTCGAGCCGGACCACTGGTTCAGCGGCGGCACGACACCGGCTTCCTCCGCGGGCACACCGGACTGGGTGCGCTTGCCGAGACCGAACTTCTGCAGCATCTCGGCGTAGCGCTCCTTGCCGACCTCCTGCGCCGCCATCAGCGTGCCGACGTTGGAGGACTTGGCGAAGACGCCGGTGAACGACATCCCGACCGTGCCGTGGCCCCACGCGTCCTTGATCGTGCGGTCGGCGACCTTGATCGAACCGGGGACCTCGAGCACGTCGGTGGGCTTGAACAGCCCGTACTCGATGGCCGCGGCCGCCGTGACGATCTTGTTCACCGACCCCGGCTCGAAGCTCGACGAGACCGCCGCGTTGCGCTTCTGGTCCTCGCCCGCCTTGCCGAAGTCGGTCGGGTCGAACGTCTTGTCGTTGGCCATCGCGACGATCTCGCCGGTGCGGCTGTCCAGCACGACGGCCGACGCGGTCCCGGCACCCGACTTCTTCGCGTAGTCGGTGACCATCCGCTGCACGGCGTACTGGGTGTCGATGTCGATCGTCAGCTCGAGGCTCTTGCCCGGCTGCGGCTGGACGAGCTCGCGTTCGGTGTTCGGGATGATCAGGGTGTCGTCACCGGACATCGTGTCCACCACGCGGCGGCCCATCCGGCCGGCCAGCACGTTGTTCTGCGCGCTCTCCAGGCCGAGGATGCCGAGCGTGGTCGGCGGCTTCTCGTCCTGGCGCCAGTTCGCCGCGCCGATGATGTTCGACGCCAGCTCGCCGTTGGGGTAGATGCGCTTCGACCGGTACTCGGAGCCGATCTCCGCCGGGTACTTCGCGACGATCTTCGCCGCCTTGGCCGGCTCGGCCTCGCTGACCAGCACCTCGTAGCTGATGTCCTGGACGAGCTGGTGGTAGACGGTTTCCTCGTCGGTCTTCTCGCCGTTGACCTCGGGGCCGAGCGTCGAGGAGATGAACTTGGCGACCTCGCGCGCGTGGTCGTCGTAGCTCAACGGGTACTGCTCGGGGTCCTTCGCGCGCGCCTCGTCCCAGGTCTTGCGGGCGCGCTGCGGCAGGATGTAGAGCGCCCGGACCTCGATCGAGAACGCGAGCTGGTTGCCGTTGCGGTCGAGGATCGAACCGCGCTCGGCGGGGATGTTCAGCCTGGTCGTGCGCTGCTTCTGCGCCTGCAGCGACAGCTCACCTGCCTGCAGCCCCTGCACCTGCACCAGCTTGACGCCGGCGATCAGCAGTGCGCCGATCAGCAGGATGCGGCCGACCGCGATGCGCAGCTTGCTGTTGCCGCCCGTGCGCGCGGCAGGGCGGGAGCGCACCGACAACGGACGGCGCGGCCCCCGCTGCGCAGGACCGGGCATCAGCCACCCGCCGGAGGAGTCTGGTTACCCGCGGGCGGCGTCTGGTTCTGACCTGCGGGCGGGTTCTGGTTCTGGCCCGCGGGCGGATTCTGGCCTGCGGGCGGGTTCTGGCCCGCGGGCGGCGCCGGCGTCTCGGAGGACGGCGGTGGCGGCGGCGTCGACTTGGTCGGCGCGCTCGGCTTGCCGAACTCCTCGATCGAGCCGTCCGGGTTCTGCCGCAGCCGAGCCGGGTTCGTCGGCTCGACGAGCCCCATCTCCCCTGCCCGGCGCGCGAGGTCCGTCGGCGACTCGAGCAGCGCCACCTCACGGCGCAGCTGTTCCATCCGCAACGTCAGCTTCTCCGCCTCGGCCCGTGCCTCCTGCAGGCGGTACGTGTCCGCGGCGGCCTGGGTCGAGAAGTACATGATCCCGGCGATGCCCGCGCCGAGCACGAGCATCACGAGCACGACGAAAGGAGCCTTGGACGCGGCCTTCTGCTGCGGGGCCGCGACGCCGCCCCGCAGGTTCTGGGCACGCTGGGCACGACGGGCATAGGCACGCTCGGCGCCCGCGGTCCGCCGCCGCGCCTTGTCGTTCTCCTCGACCTTCGTCTGTGACTTTCCCTGGGAGGGGTCGCGGGGGGACGGCCCACCGACCCTCGCGGGTGCCGCCGTCATCGCGGTTCTCCGATCCGTTCCGCCGCTCGCAGCCGCACCGGCGCCGCACGCGGGTTGTCCTCGATTTCCTGCTCCGTCGCGAGCTCCGCGCCCTTCGTGAGCAATTTGACCTCGGGCCCGTGGCCGGGCAGCTCGACCGGCAGGCCCGGCGGCGTCTTCGACTTCGCCAGCTCCGCGAGCGCCTGCTTCACCATCCGGTCCTCGAGGGACTGGTAGGACTCCACGACGATCCGGCCGCCCATGCCGAGCACGCCCAAAGCCGCCGGAAGGGCCAGCCGCAACGACTCCAGCTCGCCGTTGACCTCGATCCGCAACGCCTGGAACGTGCGCTTGGCCGGATGCCCGCCGGTACGCCGAGACGCCGCGGGGACAACGTTGTACAGCAGCTCGACCAGCCGCCCGGAGTTGGTGAACGGCTCCTTCTCGCGCTCCCTCAGCACCGCGGACGCGATCTTGCCCGCGAACCGCTCCTCGCCGTAGGTGGAGAGGATCCGCGCGAGGTCGCCGTGCGAGTACGTGTTGAGCACGTCCGCCGCCGTCATGCCGGTGCCCTTGGACATCCGCATGTCGAGCGGGGCGTCCTTGGAGTACGCGAACCCGCGCTCCTCCTCGTCCAGCTGCAACGAGGACACGCCGAGGTCCATCAGCACACCGTCCACATGCGAGTAGCCGAGGTCCTCGACGGCCTCGTCGATGTGGTCGTAGGTGACGTTGACGAGCTTCACGCGATCGCCGTGACGAGCCAGACGTTTCCCGGCCATCTCGATGGCCTGCGGGTCGCGGTCGAGCCCGATCAGCGTGAGTTCGGGGTGCGCGCTCAACAGCGCGTCGGAGTGGCCGCCCATGCCGAGCGTCGTGTCCACGACGACAGCGGGCTTGCCTTCGAGCGCCGGAGCGAAGAGTTCCAGGACGCGGTCCAGCAGCACCGGAACGTGCCGCGGCTGATCCATCGTCCCTCTACTCCCCTGATGCGCGTATCGGGTGACGTCAGGTCCCCGCCCGCCCGTCGAACCTGGCGCCGGGGAAGGTGCGCCAGGGCCGATAGTCGAGCGGACCGAGGCCTCACGGCACCCGAATCGCGGTTGAACATCCGGCCTGTTGCTCGGCTGACCGCCATCAGAAGACGCCCGGTATGACCTCCTCGCGAGCCGTGGCGTAGCCGTCCTCGTGCTCTTCGAGATAGGTCTGCCAGGCCGCCGCGTCCCAGATCTCCATCCTGGTGAACGCGCCGACGACCACGCACTCCTTGGTCAACCCGGCATACCGGCGCAGTTCCGGTGCGATCAGAACGCGGCCCTGACCGTCCGGACGCTGCTCGTCCGTACCCGCGAACAGATACCGCTGATAGGCGCGTACGGCGTCGTTGGTGAACGGCGCCTCGGCGACCTTCCTCGCCATCTGCTCGAACTCAGCCCGGGGGAACACGTACAGGCAGTGGTCCTGGCCCTTGGTGACCATGAGACCTCCCGCCAGTTCGTCCCGGAACTTCGCAGGCAGTGTCAGCCGACCCTTGTCGTCCAGGCGCGGGTAGTGAGTGCCGAGGAACACGGCAGCCACCTCCCTTGCCGGGCGACGAGACCGGCAGTGGAGCCCCCGTCTGCCCCACCGGCCGCCACAGTACCCCACTTTTCACCACAGTCAACGCTGAATCAGGTGTTTACACACCAACTCATGACTCGTTTTCCCAGGTAGATGCCGTGGGGCAGCGTGGGGGGATGGTGGGGGACCCGGTCAGTCACCACCTTGCCGAGTGAGGGTTCAGGCCCGATTCAGCACTCGAACGGCCTAGAAATTTCCACCAAAACCTGCGGTTGGGACGCGTCGGTGGGGGAAGGTGGAAACTGTTGGTGCGAACCCGGTGTAGCCCGCAGGTGTAGGTCACTTAGCCGTGGTTTGACACACTGCGTGAAACGCTCACACGTCCGTGTTCCGGACACGGCTGCTGGAGGTTTAGTGACACCGGGAAGCCCAAGCGCGAACAGCCACGCGCCGGTCGATCAGGTCCTGGGTGAGTTGCACGGCGCCGTACAGCGGATCGCCGCCAACGTGGAACGGGTGCTCGTCGGCAAACCCGACGTGGTCCGCCTCGCCCTCGTGACGCTGCTCGCCGAAGGGCACCTGCTCGTGGAGGACGTGCCAGGCGTCGGCAAGACGTCCCTGGCGAAAGCGCTTGCCCGTTCCATCGACTGCACGGTGAGCCGCGTGCAGTTCACGCCGGACCTGTTGCCGAGCGACATCACCGGCTCGTCCATCTACAACCGGCAGGAGAACGACTTCGAGTTCCGGCCAGGCCCGATCTTCGCGAACATCGTGGTCGGCGACGAGATCAACCGCGCCTCCCCCAAGACGCAGTCCGCTCTGTTGGAGTGCATGGAGGAGCACCAGGTCACGGTCGACGCCCACACGTACCCGCTGGGCTCGCCGTTCATGGTGATCGCGACGCAGAACCCGATCGAGATGGAGGGCACCTACGCCCTTCCCGAGGCGCAGCGCGACAGGTTCACCGCGCGCGTGTCGATCGGCTACCCGGACCCGGCGGCCGAGCTCGCGATGGTCGACGAGCACGCGGGCCACAACCCGATCGACGACCTGCGGCCCGTCTCGGACGCGGCCCAGGTGCTGCGGCTGATCGAGACCGTGCGCCGGGTGCACCTCTCCCCCGAGGTCCGCCGGTACGCGGTCGAGCTGGTGTCGGCCACGCGCCGGTTGCCCGAGCTGCGGCTGGGTGCCTCGCCGCGGTCCACGTTGCACCTCGTGCGCGCCGCACGCGCGCAGGCGGCGCTGGCGGGCCGTGACTTCGTGGTGCCGGACGACATCCACGCGATCGCGATTCCCGTGCTCGCGCACCGGCTCGTGCTGACCGCGGAGGCCCAGGCCGCCCGCCGGTCGCCCGCCGAGCTGATCAGGGCGCTGCTGCAACGGGTGCCGGTCCCCACGGCCGCACTCGACCCGAGCGCACAATTCGTCCGCAGCATCAACAACAACGCAGGGACGCCACGCTAACGATGCGAACCGCACTCTCCGGTCTGACCACGCGCGGAAGATGCTTGCTGGCCGCGGGGTTCGCTGCCGGAGTGTGCGCCGCGGTGCTGAACGAACGCGATCTGCTGAGGGTCGCGGCGTTCGTGATCGCGCTGCCGCTGCTGGCCGCGTGGCTCGCGACGAGGGCTCGAGTCGGCCTGCACGCCGCCCGGTTCCTCGCGCCGAGCCGCGTGCCGGTCGGGGCCGCGTCCGAGGTGAAGCTCGACCTGCGCAGCACCGGCCGGTTGCCGACCGGTGGGCTGATGCTCGAGGACACCGTCCCGTACGCGCTGGGTGCGCGGCCGCGGTTCCTGGTGGAACGGCTGCCGCGCAACACGCCCACGACGCTGCGCTACCCGCTCAAGCCGGTCATGCGCGGCATCCAGCAGGTCGGCCCGCTGATGGCGCGGATCACCGACCCGTTCGGCCTCGCGGAGTTCGACCGCGAACTGGCGGGCCGGTCGCGCCTGGTCGTGGTGCCCAGGGTGGTGCGGCTGTCCGGTCTGCCCGGCGGGTCCGGCATGGGCGCCGGCGACGACGGCTCGATCCGGCTGCGCGCCGGTCAGGGCGAGGACGACGCGGTGGTGCGCCAGTACCGGCACGGTGACGACCTGCGGAAGGTCCACTGGCGGTCGACCGCTCGGCGCGACGAGCTGATGGTGCGCGTCGAGGAACGCCCGTGGCGCGGTGGCACGACGGTGCTGCTGGACCACCGGGTGTACGCGCACCGGGGCAGCGGGCCGACGGCCTCGCTGGAGTGGGCGATCTCGTTCGTGGCGTCGATCTGCCTGCACCTGCACCACTTCGGCCACCAGGTGCGCCTGGTCTCCGAGGACGGGCGGGTGCTCGCGGGCGGGTCGTCCGACGGCGGGCACAGCGACCACGTGGTGCTGGACTCGCTGGCCGCGCTGCAGGGTTCGCACCGCCGTGAGCTGAGCGGTGGCATCGACCCCGGCGCGGGCCAGGAGGTCATCGCGGTGCTCGGCGGGGTGTCGCCGGCGTCCGTGGAAGAGCTGATCCGGTACCGGCCGCGCGGCATGCGCAGCCTGGCCGTGCTGCTGGACGTGAACGCGTGGGCCGGTGGATCGGACGCCACCGCACCCGATCCCGAGGACGCGCGGCGGTTGCTCGGCAGCGCGGGCTGGGGCCTGGCGATCGCGCGGCCGTCCACGTCGATGCAGCAGGTGTGGCAGGAGTTGTGCGCCTCGGCCAGCCACCGGGGACCGTCCATGCGCTCGGAGGTGGGCTGAGATGGGCTCCCGTTCCGCACCCGCGAAGGCGACCGAACCCGAGTGGTTCACGTCGGCCACGCCCTGGATCGCCGCGCTGGCCGTGCTGTGCGCGTCGACCGCGTTGTCGGGTGTCATCGAGGGTGACCTGTGGCTGGTGCGCATCGGCGTGGTGATCGTCGCGATCACGGTGACCGGCGCGTTCCTGCGGGCGACCCGGCTGACCCCGCCGCTGGTGGCGATCGCCCAGGTGTTCGTGCTGTTGTGCCTGCTCACGGCGTTGCACACGCGGTCGGGCATCTTCCTGTTCATCCCCGGCCCCGAGGCGCTGGGCGAGCTCGGCGACGTGCTCGCGGAGTCGGTCGCGCAGGTGCAGACCGGGGTGCCGCCGGTGCACGCGACGCCGGCGATCCAGGCGCTCGTGGTGCTGGCGATCGGCCTGGTCGCGGTGCTGGTGGACACCCTGGCGGTCGCCGCGGCGGCCCCGGCGGCGTCCGGTCTGGTGCTGCTGTGCGTGTTCGCGGTGCCCGCGTCGCTGGCCGACGAGATGCTGCCGTTCTGGACGTTCATCCTGGGCGCGGCCGCGTTCGCGATGCTGCTCGCGGTCGACGGCCAGCACCGGCACGAGGCGTGGCGCGGCAGGCTCGGCTCGGGCTCGGCGAGCGGCTCCGGCAGCTCGGCGACGTCGGTGGCGGCCATCGCGATGGTGATCGCGCTGATCGTCGGGGCAGGTTTCACGTTCGTCGGCACCGTCGGACGGCTGCCGATGGGCGGCAGCGGCGGTGGCAAGGGCGGCATCGGGCTGAGCGAGATGACGTCGTTGCGCGGCATGCTCAACCGCGGCAAGCCGACCGAGGTGTTCTTCGTGCGCGGCATGCCGGCGGAGACGATCTACATGCGCGCGACCACGCTGGCCAAGTACGTGCCGGACAAGGGCTGGGAGCGCGGGACGGACCCCGGCGGCCAGCCCGCGCGCGGCGAGCTGCCGCCGCAGGCCGGTGACCGCGGCGAGGGCAAGACGACCCGGATGGACATCGAGCCGAAGGACTGGCGGAGCTTCTGGCTGCCGACCTATGGCGCCGTGCGTCGCATCGACACCCCGGACGACGACTACCGGTTCGACGTGAAGAAGGGCGTGATCTTCAGCCAGCGGGAGCGCGAGCCGGAGCCCTACACGATCGACACGGTGCTTTCCACGCCCACGAAGCAGGCGCTGCGCCTGACGCCGGACTCGAAGAACGTGGTCGACGCCGAGTACTACAAGTTCGACGGCGTCGAGCAGCAGGTGGTCGACCTCGCGAACAAGATCGTCGAGGGTGCCACCAACAACTTCGACAAGGCCGCGGCGCTGACCGCGTACTTCGGCACGGTCAACGGGTTCAAGTACGACGTCAAGACCCAGGGCGACGTCACCAAGGACGCGCTGACGGACTTCGTGACCAAGGGCAAGGTCGGCTACTGCGAGCAGTTCGCCTCCGCGATGGCCGTGATGGCCCGCGTGGTCGGCCTGCCGTCCCGCGTGGCGATCGGCTTCACCGCCGGCGTCGCGTCCGCGGACAACTCCTACCGCGTGATCAGCACCGAGGACGCGCACGCGTGGGTCGAGATCTTCTTCCCGAACCACGGCTGGATGACCTTCGACCCGACCCCGATCTCCGACGGCCGCGGCATCGTGCCGCCGTACCTGCGGGAGAGCTCGCAGGGTCAGGGCGAGCAGCCGACGGCCGAGACGAAGACCGAGACCGTGGCGCCGTCCGCGTCCGGGTCCGCGTCGACGTCCGCCAAGGCCGACGGCACGGAGGACACCCCCGGCCAGGAGCAGGCCGCGGACGACAGCACACCCACGTGGCTGATCTTGGCACTGGTGATCGTGGTGGTGCTCGCGGCGCTGCTGACCCTGTTCGTGGTGCTCGCGCTGCTCGGCGTGCTCAGCGCGGGCCTGGCGGGCAAGCCGTGGGCGCGCAAGCTGCTGATACCGGCCGCGGCCGGGTTGTGGCTGATCGGTGTCGGCCTGGCGGCGGCGTTGCTCTCGTGGTGGCTCGCGGCGTTCCTGGTGATCGCGGGGCTGGTGCTGACGCCGTTGCTGGTGCGCGCGGTGCGGCGCCGCAACCGCCTGCACACGGTGGCGGTACTCGGTGCCGGTGCGGCGACGGCGGCGTGGGCCGAGCTCATGGCGGAGTCGATCGACCGCGGCGCGCCCGTGCCGTCGTCCGAGACGATCCGGACGGCCGCTCGCCGGCTCGCCCGCGAGCACAACCTGGACGACGCGGGCAAGGACGGCCTGCGCACGGTGATCGGGGCGATCGAGCGGTCCTGGTACAGCGCGAACCCGGCCGCCGACCCGGCGCTGCCCGGCGCGCTCGCCAAGGTGCGACAGTCGTTGCGACAGAACGCGCCGCTGTCGTTGCGGGCGAGGATGTTCCCGAAGTCGGTGCTCAAGCCGACGCCCGTGCCGATGGCCGAGACGCCCCAGCGGGAAACCGTTCCGGTCTGAGCCGGTAAAGCGAAAGGGCCCGCTCCCTGATGGGGCGGGCCCTTTCGCGTGAAGGCTTACTGCTCCTCGTCGAAACGCCGACGGAAGCGCTCCTCCATCCGTTCGGAGAACGAGCTGCGGCTGCGTGTCTTGCCGTCTTCCTGCGTCCCCTCGGCGACCTGGTCACCTCGACGCAATGTCGTCAGGGTGATGAGCACGCCGAAGAACATGAGCAGGAAGCCGAAGACGCTCACGACGGGGATCCCGACGATGGCGAGCTTCGACAGGAAGCTCACGCCGGCGACGAGCGCCGCCACGCCTACGACGAACAGAACGATGCCCTGTACACGGCGCCGCTTGGACGGCCGCCGCAACTTGGCGCCTCGTACGGTGGATGCGAACTTCGGGTCTTCGGCGTAGAGCGCGCGCTCGATCTGGTCGAGCAGTCGCTGCTCGTGCTCGGAGAGTGGCATCGTTCCTCCTCCGGCACAGCGGTCGCGGGCGCCGGGTGTTTTCGGTTTCCGCCGAACCCGGCGGACGACCCACCCTGGGGACGTCATCCTCCAGGATACGATCCGCGCGGCCCGGCGACTACCCAGTCGGCCTTCTCATACGGTCGGTTCTGTCACCATCATCCTTCTAGGGCAGCGGTGGAGCCTTCGTGAGGCGTCCTCTCGGCCCTTGCGGCCCTGCGTTCACATGTTTCCGCACCGGCAACGCGCCCCTCCGCCCCGCGACAGAGCGTGACATCGCCACGCTCACCTGTCTCAGTTCGCGCACGCGGGGGCCTTCCGTACGTTCGTGCCGAACGAAAGGTCCCCGCGTGCGCTCCGGAGGCGGTCAGCCCGCGATCTTGTAGGCGCGGATGACGGTCACCTCTCCGGTGTTGCCCGCGGTGTCCGCGGTCTTGGCCCGCAGCGACGCGAACTCGGCGCCCCCGGGGTGCTTCACGATCGCCTTGTCACCGGCCACCGGGACCTGCTGCCAGGTCGCGCCATCGTCGAAGGAGACCTCGACGGTGACGCGCTTGACCTTCGGCGTGTTCTGCTGCTGCTCGATCTTCAGCGGGAGGACGAGAACGCGGCCGTGCGCCGTGTCGTTGCCGTCCAGCTCGGGCAGGAAGCGGACCACCGTGAGCGGCAGGTGCGTCACGTCGGTGGTGTGCTTGGCCTTGAAGGTCCAGGCGCCGCTGACCTTCGTGGACAGCTCGGCGGTCCGGCTGTGCTCGATCTCCGCCCGGTAAGCGCCTTCCTGCGCCGGGACGTCGAAGACCGCACCCGGCTGGGGTTGCTCGCCGAGCTTGGTGCCGTTGTGGAACAACGTGGTCTTCGCGGTTCCGGTGCCGACGTTGCCCGCACCGCCGTTGCCGTCGGTGAAGAGCGGGACCCTGACGGCGATCTGGTCCTCGAGCCTCGCGAGGCCGAAGCCAGGTGCCTCGGGAACGGACGGGCCCAGGACGGCCCTGCCGAACACCTGCGCGTACTTCTTGCCGCCCCTGAAGGACTTCGACGGCGTCTCGGTCGAGTACTCGCGGGTGTTGCCGGCGGTGGTGCGGTCGTAGATCCAGCTCCACTTGCCACCCGTGGTGGTGACGAGGTCGACGGCCTTCCCGTTGTCCGGCACCTGGGTGAACCACCCGAAGCCGCCACTGCCGTCGGCCGGGTGGGGCATCGCCGCGACGCCGTGGCGATGGCCCTCGCCTGCCGGGCGGAACGTGCTCGTCATCTCGGCGAGCTCGCTCGGCTTGGCCGTGCGCTCGTAGCCCGTGGGCAGACCGGGTTCAGTCCACATCAGGCGATAGCTGACCGGGGTTTTCTCGTCCCGGGGTGTGCCCTCGAACTGCTCGGCCACCGTGGTGGAGAAGCCCGCGGCGTCGTCGCCGAGCCGTGCGGTGAAGAGCTTGCCCGCGAGGCCGTCGAAGAACGCCCAGCCCGAGCCGTACGGCTTGCCCGCCACCTTCGTGGAGTACGTGAAGGTGCCGATGATGCCCTTGGCCGCTGGATCCGGGGTCTTCAGCGCGACCGGCTTGGCCTTGCGCGCGTCGACCGTGAGCGTGGTCTTGCCGCTCACCTGGAACTTGGGCTGCACCAGGAGCACGATCCTGCGGTCGGCCGTGAAGATCGGGCTGTCCACGATGTACTCGCCCTTGGGCAGCCTGATGTTCTTGCCCTGGGCCGAGTAACCCTTGCCCGTCTTGGTGTTCACGAACGACGTGCCGTGGTCGGCCGTCGGGTTGCCGTCGACGCCCAGCACCGAGACGCCGACGTCGTAGCTCTCGACCTCGCGGTTGACGCTGATCAGCGTGCGCTGGCCGTTCGACGCGACGACCGCCCCGCTGTAGGCGCCGTCGGCCGCGTTCACCTTGGTGTCCGCGGTGATCGTGGCCTTGGCCTCGCCGCCGGCGGGGACGGTGATCTTGGCCGGGGACACGGCGAACAGACCGGCGGGCGAGGGCTTGCCGTCCGGTCCGGTGACGTCCACGGTCAGGTCGAGCGTGAGCGGGTCCTTGCCCGCGTTGCGGTAGGTGACCTCGCGGACGACCTTCTGGTCGTCGTCGTGCGGCCACTGCCGAACCCCGAAGTTGATGTTGGCGGGCTCGGAGACCACCTGCTGCGCCAGCATCTTCGGCACGTCCACGCGTCCGGCGCCCTGGTCGAACGTCTTCAGCGCCGGATTCGCCTTGGCGGAAGCCATGATCGTCGCTTTGAGGCGCGGTCCGCTCCAGTCCGGGTGCTGCTGCTTGAGCAGCGCGACGACACCCGCGACGTGCGGGGTGGCCATCGACGTGCCGGACATCGCGACGTGGCCCTGCGTACCGGCCTCGGCCGCCACGATGTCGACGCCGGGTGCGGTCACGTCCGGCTTCACCGCACCGTCCGCGGCCGGGCCACGGCTGGAGAACGGCGCGATGCCGTCGTTGCGGTCCACCGCGCCGACCGTCAGCGCGGACTCGGCGCTGCCGGGTGACCCGATGGTCTCGGGAAGCCCGGAGTTGCCCGCCGCGATCACGAACAGCGCACCGGTCTGGGCGGAGATCCGGTTGACCGCCTCCTCGAGCGGGTCGATCTCCGGCGTGTCACCACCGCCCAGGCTCATGTTGATGACCTGCGCGCCCTGCTCGGCAGCCCACTGCATGCCGCCGAGAATCGCCGACTCGGTGCAACCGCCCGGCCGGCACACCTTGCCGTCGAGGATCTCTGCGTCCGGCGCGACACCGCGGTACTTGTCGCCCTTGCTGGCGATCGTCGACGCGACGTGCGTGCCGTGGCCGACCTCGTCGGTGTTGTCCGGCGCGTCGGTGAAGTTCTTCTCGGCGATCTGCCTGCCCTGCAGATCCGGGTGCTTCTCGTCGACGCCCGTGTCGATCACAGCGACCTTCACGCCCTTGCCGGTGATGCCCGCCTGCCACGCCTCGGGTGCACCGATCTGCTTGGTGCTGCGGTCGAGCGCCACCTTGCGGACGCCGTCGAGCCACACCTTCTCGACCGAACTGCCGCGCAGCGACTCCCAGGCACTGCCCGACTTCTCGGCCGCGCCCAGCACCAGGTCCGCCACGGATCCCTTGGCGCTCAACACGTTGACGCCCGATCGTGCGCCCGCCGCCGGCCGCACGATCACCGGGACAGAGCCGCGGTGCGCGTCGTCGTAGCCGAACTCCAGCAACGACGTGACGTCGAACAGCCGCGGGTCGAGCTTTCCGTTGGCCACCAACGGAACCGCGTCGGCCGGCACGACGTGCTGGTGCCCGTTCTGCAGGAACGTGCGCACGGCCAGGTGCTGGCGATCCGGCCCCGGCACGTAGCGCACGACCCGGTTGCCGCTCAGTTCCACCCGGTCGCCGGTGATCAGCGTGACGCTTTCGCCACGCTGATCACCCGGCTCTTGCTGGTCCGCGTGTGCGACAGCCGCCGTCACCGTGGTGACCAGGCCTGCCGACAGCGCGAGCGCGGTGATCCCCCGACGGGCACCTCGCTGTCCTGATCTCACTGGGTACCTCCAGTGCTCGATGTGGTGTTGCGTCAGTGACCGTAGGGACACTGAGCGTCACCTCACCTCCCTCTGGAGGCCGGAGGTGCGGTCACGGATCTCAACCTGCGGAGGTACGCGCAGTAGCCGATCGACCGGTTGACAAAACCACCCCGAATTCGTGCCCGCGGTAATTTCGGGATTGAGTCGTGACCATCCCTTCGGGCAAACTTCCTGCGCCGCCGTCTGTGCGCGGCACTGGGGGAAGGTCGCTCTACTCATGCGTGTTTCGTTGCGCGCTGCCATCGCCGTGGCGCTGCTCGTCGGTTTCTACGTGCTCGCCTTCGGGTTGATCGGCGGACTCCTCACCCTGGAGGCGTACGCGCTGATCAACAGGCCGTTCGTCGGCATCAAGCTGGCCCTGTTCGTCGTGCCGGTGGTGTTCGCGCTGGTCAAGGGTCTGATCTCGCTGGAGCGCCGCGCACAGGACGAGGTGCCCGGCACCCTCGTGACGCCCGCCGAGCAGCCCGCGCTCTGGGACCTCGTCCACCGCCTGGCCGCCGACGTCGGCACCCGCCCGCCGGACGAGATCCGGATCCTCGCCGCGGTGAACGCCGGCGTCGCCGAGGACACCCGCTTCCTGGGTCTGCGCGTGCTGAAGCGCAGGATGTTCATCGGTGCTCCGCTGCTCACCTCCTTGACCGATAAGCAACTCATCGCCGTGCTCGCCCACGAGCTCGGGCACTACGCCAACAAGGACACGCGCCTGGCCGGAGTCGTGGTCTCCGGCCGCGACGCCATGCTGCGCGCCGGCTCCCACATGGACGCCGAGCACTGGTTCCAGCGCATGATCGTCAAGCTGTTCCAGGCCTACGCCAAGCTGTACCTCCGTGTCTCCCAGGCCATCAGCCGGCGCCAGGAGTTCGCCGCCGACCGCGTCTCGGCCCAGTTGGCCGGTTCGTCGGCCGCCTCGTCCGCACTGCGCGAGCTGCCCGTGATCGACGCCGCGTGGGACCTCTTCACCGACCGCCACCTGACCGTCGCCTGGTCGCTCGGCTACCTCCCGACGACGTTCTTCGACGGCTTCGCCCGCCTGCGCACCGCCCCCGAACTCCACGAGGAACTGGAGGAGATCCGCCAGCACCCGTCCGAGCCGGACCGCGGCCCGTACGACTCGCACCCGCCGTTGCAGGACCGCATCGCCGCGATCGACGCCCTCGCCCTGGAACCCGAGTCGGGCTGGGGCGACCGCCCGGCGCTCGAACTGCTCGCCGACCCGACGCCACTGCTCGACTCCGCGGTGATGAACTCACTCGCGGCCGAGGCGGGTTCGAAGGAACGCGTCGACTGGGCCACGCTCAGCCACATCGGCGCCCGCGCCCGCGTGGTGCGCGGAACCGATCGCCTGCTGCAGGCCGCCGCCACGGCGATGGACCAGCCGCCGTCACTGACGACGGTCCTCGACGCCCTGGACGCGGATCGCCTGGCCGACTTGGGTTCCGCGGTACCGGGCAACAAGGACGCCGGCACGCGAGCCCGCCGCGAGATGGCCCGCGGCGAGGTGCTGCCTGAGCTCTCCGCCCTGGTCGCGCTGGCGTTCTCCGACGCGGGCCTCGCTCACTGGGAGCTGGACTGGCTGGGACGGACCACGTTCGTCACCTCCTCCTCCGACATCGACATGGCCGACCACCTGGACGCGGCGGTCACCGGCAACACCACGCCCCTGCGCGACGCCCTGGCCGTCGCCGGCGTGGCCCTCGACTACCGCCCCGCGCGCTGACTTCTCTTCGTCTGGAGACCTCCCGTGGTGCTCTCGCTTCTCTTCAAGCCCAAGGAACTCATCACCGTCATCCGTCTGATGCGCGAGGCCAAGCGCCTCGGCGTCGAGATCGACGAACTCCCGTCCGACGTCGTGGCGGCCCACGTCCTGCCCAAGACCCACCCGGAGCGCTACGGCCTGGTCCCCGACGCCGAGGTCACCTCGACCACGCCGCTGGAGGACCTGGCCCTGGCCGCCGTGAAGGACGACGTCCGAGCCGGCAACTGGGAGAACGCCGCCGACCTGGTGGCCGCCACCCTCGGCGACTGGGACCGCCGCCAGCGAGTGGTGTGGGCACTGGCCGACCTGGCCGCCAAGGACGACACCTGGATGTCGGCCTGGCAGTCCGGCCGCCCGGGCGACCCGCACTGGGCCGTCGTGCACGCGATGTCGCTCGTGTCCCTGGCTTGGGACATTCGCGGCAACGGCACCGCCTCCTCCACCACCCGCGAACAGTTCGAGGGCTTCCACCGAGTCCTGTTCGAAGCCCGTGAGGCCGCCGCGGTGGCCGCCTCCGTGCTGCCCTCCGACCCGACGCCGTGGAACACCCAGCTGACCCTCGCGCGCGGCCTGCAGGTGCCGCACGAGGAGTTCCAGGCGATCTGGACCGAGCTGATCTCGCGGGATCCGTTGCACCACAACGGACACCAGCAGGCCCTGCAGTACTGGTGCCGCAAGTGGCACGGGTCGAACGAACTGGCTTTGGAGTTCGCGCTGAAGGCCGCCGCGTCGTCGCCGAAGTTCCTGGCTTGGCCGTTGCACGCCGCCTACGAGGCGCAGAGCACTGATCCGGACATGTGGAAGGCGCCTGCCGTGGTGGCCTCCTTGGACGCGTTGCTGGGCCGGCTGGACGATCAGGGTGCGGACACCTACTCGGTCCGGGACGACCGCGGGTACGCCGCGTTCGCCTTGATTCAGCTGCACCGGTTCGAGGAAGCGGTCGGGCAGTTCCGGGCTTTGGGTGCGATGGCTGATGCCGGGCCTTGGGACTACTACGAGGACCCTCGGCTCTCCTTCCTGAGCCTGCGCGGCGTTGCGGTCAAGGCGATGTCCCGGGGCAAGGGAGTGAAGGCTCCGGTTCGGTAGGAGCCTTCACACGCCTGGCTCTCAGGGGCGGTTGGCGACGCCCGCACCACTGCGTGCTGTCGCCGGTGTCGCACCCCGTGGGCAGTGGCGCCGCCCTCCGACAGGGGCGATGCGAAGCGAGCCCGAACGCGGGATGGCGACCGGGAGAGCCGGTGATGACTGACTCCGACGGTGCCAACGTGTCGTCGCTGTCGTCGCGAAGCGGCGATGACGCAACCAACGCGTGTCACTGCCTGGGCAACCACCGCTCAAGGTGACCGATCGCACGGCAGGTGACCACTCCGCCGGAACGCGACATGCCAACGCAATCCGACCACCGCATGGTCAACTCGCGCCAGCCATCGCAAGCCGACCACCGCACCGCACGTCAGCGCCTACCCTCAGCACGTCCACACGCT
>NZ_JYJG01000208.1 GCF_000955955.1 Lentzea aerocolonigenes | reverse complement strand
GGCACGGCCCCGGCAAAGTCGTTTGTCCTGAATGCAAGGCGGGCACGGCGCTCGTTGATCATGTGAGTGTCTAAGTCGCATGATCTTGTGGGAGTGCCGTGCCCGCCGTGTCATCTTGCCCGATTCCGGCTGCGCTGGATCGGCTGGCCCTGGTTGCCGATGATCGAGTCGCTGACCTGCGTGAGTTCGTCGTTCGTGTGCCGGATCCGCGTGCCCGCCGAGGTGTGCGGCACTCGCTCGCCTCGATCCTGCTGGTAGCCGCGGCGGCGGTCGCCGCGGGAGCGCGTTCGTTCACCGCGATCGGGGAATGGGCCGCGGACGCGCCACAACGCGTCCTGAAACGCCTCGGTACCTGGTTTGACCGCCGTCAGAAACGACATGTGGCCCCGGACGAGTCGACCATACGACGGGTGATGTCCCGAGTGGACGGCGATCGAATGGACGCGTTGGTCAGTGCCTGGCTGGACCAGCTTCTTCTTCCTGGAGGTGAGCCGGCCGATACTCCGCACGCGGTCGCTGTGGACGGTAAGTCAGTCGCGGGCACGTTCGGCCGCAAAGGCGGTAGCGGGGTGCATCTGGTCGCGGCGTTACGTCATGACACCGGCAGCGTCGCCGCCCAGCTGCAGGTATCCAGCGGGCACGAACGCGGGGCCTTCGAACCACTGCTCAACCAGCTGGACCTGGCAGGGACAGTGGTCACCGCGGACGCCTTGCACACCACCCGCGGCCACGCCCTGTTCCTGCACTACCGCAAGGCGTTCTACTTGTTCACCGTCAAGACCAACCTGCAGCTGGTCTACTCGCAACTCGATGCCCTGCCCTGGCACACGATCCCCCGGCTGGAGTTCAGCGAGTCCGGGCACGGCCGCATAGAACGCCGAACAGTGCAGGTCACACCACTGGGCGACTACCTCGGCTACCCAGTCGTCGACTTTCCTTACGTCACGCACGCGTTCTTGATCGAGCGCTACACGACATGCCGTTCCACCGGCATCCGCTCCGCGCACACCGCGCTCGGCGTCACCAACCTCCCGGCTCAGCATGCTCACCCACGCAACATCCACCACTACGTGCGCGGCCACTGGGGCATCGAGAACCGGCTGCACTGGGTCCGCGACGTCACCTACGGCGAAGACTCATCCCGCGTCCGCACCGGCACCGCACCCCGCACCATGGCCAGCCTGCGCAATCTCGCCATCAGCGCACTACGCCTCAACGGACACACCAACATCGCAGCGGGGTTGCGAGCCATGGCCCGCAACCCCACCCGACCACTCAAACTCCTCGGAATCCCGGCCTAACAAGCCAAAACGACTTTGCCGGGGCCGTG
>NZ_JYJG01000207.1 GCF_000955955.1 Lentzea aerocolonigenes | reverse complement strand
CTCGGAATCCCGGCCTAACAAGCCAAAACGACTTTGCCGGGGCCGTGCGGTCGGGGGGCACGACCGACTCCAGGGAGGTAGTGACGTGGCTGCCGTCGGCTTAGGTCAGGCCGTTCGTACCACGCCAGCCGGCTCGTTGCCGGCGAACATGGTCCCGCACCCGCGGGAAGAGCTTTTTTCAGTGCTGGTGGTCGACGACCACCCACTGCTGAGGGAGGCGATATCAGCTCGGCTCACGCAAATGGGAGCCGGCACAGTGCATGAGGCCGCATCGGTGGCAGAGGCTCGGGCGCGGGCACTTGCAACCGGACCTTGCGACCTCGCGATCCTCGATCTGGGCCTGCCGGATGGCACCGGCATCGACCTGGTCACGGAACTCCGTGCCCAGGGCTGGCCCCGCATCGTGGTCCTCGCATCCTCCGACGACCCCTACGCGGTCAGGTCGGCCTTCCAGGCGGGCGCCCAGGCGTACCTCCTGAAGTCCGCCTCTCCGATGGTGGTCACCGACGGGGTGCGCAGGGTTCTCGATGGCGGCGTTTACGCAGATCCGAGCGTGGCACCAGTACTCGCAGCGGGTACTCGGGTGCCGGGCACCGACAACACGCCGCGGGAACTCTCCGCACGTGAGGTCGAGGTGCTCCAGCTGGTCGCCGATGGCCAGAGCAACAAGGAAATCGGCGAGGCTCTGAGCTTGTCCGCGTTGACGGTGAAGTCTCACCTGTCGCGGATCGGCCGGAAGCTGGGCACCGGGGATCGCGCTCAGATGGTCGCGCTGGCCATGCGTGCCGGCGTGATCCGTTAGATACCGGTTTGAAGCACTGAACCGGCCGAGAACACCTGTGAGTGGTGCGATCGTCGTAGGGTCATCCGCTGTGGATGTACCCGCCGACGAGCCAACCGCACCAACCGGACCAGATCCGGTACCGCTGACGGAACCTGCTGATGGGGTCCCGCCCGTGGTCGCCGATCCTGCTGCGCTCCGGCGAGCCGCTGACGCGCTCGCCGGGGCGAAGGGCCCGGTCGCGGTGGACACCGAGCGAGCCTCGGGCTACCGCTACTCACAGCGTGCCTATCTGGTGCAACTGCGCCGGGAAGGCGCCGGCACATGGTTGGTCGACCCGATCGCCCTGGGCGGACGGCTAGACCCGCTGGTGCAGGCGCTGGAAGGCACTGAGTGGGTGTTGCACGCAGCGTCTCAGGACCTGCCGTGCCTCGCCGAACTCGGGCTGCGTCCCGGCGTGCTGTTCGACACCGAGCTGGCGGGCAGGCTGGCTGGGTTCGAACGTGTCGCACTCGGCACGCTGGTGGAACGGCTACTCGGTTACAGGCTCGAGAAGGGGCACGGCGCGGCCGACTGGTCGCGCCGGCCCCTTCCTGCCGATTGGCTGACGTACGCCGCTCTGGACGTGGAGCTGCTCGTGCAGCTGCGCGACGTTCTCGAAACCGAGCTGGAGCGCCAGGGCAAGCTCGCCTGGGCGCTCGAGGAGTTCGAGGCGGTGCGGACGGCGCCGTTGCCGCGCCCCCGTACCGACCCCTGGCGGCGCACGTCGGGCATTCACCGCGTGCGCAACCAGCGTCAACTGGCCCTGGTGCGTTCGTTGTGGGAAGCCCGCGACGCCGTGGCCCGCGAACGCGACATCGCCCCCGGCCGAGTCCTCCCGGACTCCGCCCTGATGGAGGCAGCCGCCCGCAACCCGGCTTCCGAAGCCGAGCTGCTCTCGTTGCCGGTCTTCCGCGGCCGGGCCCAGCGCCGCATGTCCGGCGTCTGGATGAACGCCCTGCGCAAGGGCGCCGATCTGCCCAAGTCGGAGCTCCCGGAACCCGCCGGCCAGCACGACGGCCCACCCCCGCCCAACCGCTGGGCGGACAAGGACCCGGACGCAGCGGCCCGCCTCACCGCGGCCCGCGCGGCCCTGTCGGCGATCGCCGAGGCCAACACCCTCCCGGTGGAGAACCTCCTGCTGCCCGACCTGGTCCGCCGCACCTGCTGGCAACCGCCGGCCGACCTCTCCCCGGAGTCCGTGGCCACCGCGCTGCGCGACGGCGGCGCCCGCTCGTGGCAGGTCGACCTCACCCTGGAAGCCCTCGCGAAGGCCCTGACGGCAACGGCCCCGCCCTCGTAACCGATATATCAGTCTCACGCTGATATCCGATATATCAGTTCCCACAACCCTTGCTGACCTGCCCCTTAGCAATGAGACTTTGGACGACGTCGTCAAAAGACTCATTGCAAGGGGCAGTTCCGCATGATCCGCACCTCTCGGCTGGACCTGCTGCCGCTGCGGGTTGAGCACGTCCCGGAGATGGCTTCGGTGCTCTCCGACCCGGCGCTGCACACGTTCATCGGCGGCACCCCACTCACCCCGGACGCCCTCCGCGTCCGCTACGAACGACTGGTCGCCGGCTCCCCCGACCCCACCGAGCAGTGGCTCAACTGGGTGATCTTGCTGCGCGCCTCGGGCTGTCTTGTCGGCACTGTCCAGGCGACCATCGCCGACTCGACCGCGGAGATCGCTTGGGTGGTCGGCACGCCCTGGCAGGGCCAGGGCATCGCGGGCGAAGCGGCGCGGGGTCTCGTCGACTGGCTCGCCACCCAACCGGTCCACACCGTCGTCGCCCACATCCACCGGGACCACCACGCGTCGGCTGCCGTCGCCACCTCGGCCGGGCTCACCCCGACCCCCGAGGAGCAGGACGGCGAGCTCCGTTGGCAACGCTCATTGCAATGAGTCTTTTGCGGACGAAGTCCAAAGAGTCATTGCTAAGCACCAGGTTGCAGGGCTTGACGAAACCGATATATCAGTTGGCCATCCGGTTGCCGCGACAGCGGCGCGAGGTGCCAGCGGACGTGCGGTGGGCCTGCTGGCTGCCGAGCGACAACACGTACAGCCGCTCGACCGGCAGCAGCTCGCTCAGAGCGGTACCCGCGGAGTGCACGACTTGTTGGATCGCCGCATGCTCGTCGGGAGTGAAGTCGCCGATGACGTGCTCTCGGAGTCCCACGGCACGCGTGTCGTCATGCGTTCCAGCCGTACCCGAAGCCCAGACGTCGCTGGGAAATTCTGGACCGCCGGTCACGTCCATTGAGCGCATTTCAAGCCTGAACAGCGCCGGTAAACTTCCCGGTACCGCCGCCTTGACAACGTTGTCACGACGGATTGGGGCTCGACCGATGCAGAGATCATCACATCGTCGTCAGATTTCCCGGTTCCTCACCGGCTTCGTCTTGATCATCGGCGCCACCGTCGCCACCGCGCCGCACGCGGTGGCGGCGACCAACGTGGCGCTCAACAAGCCCGCCTCCGGATCCGTGAGCTGCGTCGCGGAGGAATCGCCGGCCAAAGCGGTCAACGGCTCCGTGACCGGCGGAAACGCGGACAAGTGGTGTTCGGGCGCGGCCACGAAGTACCTCCAGGTCGACCTCGGCTCACCACTCACCATCAGCCGGTTCGTCCTGAAGCACGCGGGCGCCGGCGACGAAGGCCAAGACCTCAACACCCGCGCCTTCACCATCCAGACGAGCACCAACGCCACGACCTGGACCACCACCACGACCGTCACCGGCAACACCGCCGACGTGTCGACCCATGACATCGCTGCCACCAGCGCGCGGTACGTCCGGCTCAACATCACGCAGGCCGAGCAAGGCGGGTCCGGCACGGCCCGGATCTACGAGTTCGAGGTGTACGACGCGGACGGCGGACAGCCGTCGGGCAACCTCGCTCTCAACCGCCCGGCGACGAGCAGCACGCCGTGCACCGCGAGCGAAGGCCCCGAGAAGGCCGTCAACGGCAGCGTCAGCGGCGGCCTCGCAGACAAGTGGTGTTCGAATGCCGCGACCAAGTTCCTCCAGGTCGACCTGCAGGCGGGCAGGACTGTCGGCGGCGTGATCATCCGCCACGCCGGAGCCGGTGGAGAAGGAGGCAACACCAGCTCGTTCACCGTCCAGACGAGCACCGACGGCACGAACTTCACGACGGCGTCGACCACGACCGGCAACGCCGCCGACGTCACCCGCCACACCTGGACCCAGCGCACCGCCCGCTACGTCAGGCTCAACGTCAGCGACGGCACCGCACGGATCTACGAGTTCGAGGTCTACCTGGATCCGCCGCCGATCGGAGGCGATCCCGGCACGTGCCACCCCGACGCCCCGCCGACCGTGACCGACTACGTCGCCGAGCACACGCCGTTGATGACCAGGGTGTCGTGCAACGCCGACGTCGCCGTGTACTTCGACCCGGAGCTGCTGAGGCTCCCGCCGGCACAGACGGCGTGGGCGACGCCGTTCGTCACGGAGGTCTGGCGCCACTACCGCGAGACCTACGGCAGCTGCGCGGTCAACCGGCCGCTCCCGGCACCGATCGGGCCGAACTGCACAAGGTTCGGCTACCCCAAGCCGTTGCTCGCGTTCTTCCACGAGGGCAAGTACCACGGCGGCACGGTGGTGAACCGGTTCGACGGCTTCGCCGGGTTCCGCAACACGATCGACGTCGGCGACGACGGGTGGAGCATCAACAACGCGGTCCTGCGCGACGTCATCACGCACGAGGAGTGCCACATCGTCGAGGGCGCGAGTCAGGGCGTGCACGAATCCCCCGCGTACGGCGAGATCTGGGGCGACAGCAAGTGGGCCGAGATCTGCCAGTACGACTTCTACCGCAAGTCGGGCCGCACCGACGACGCGAACCGGGTCTTCAACCAGTACATGAACAATCGCGACGACCTGCCGCAGGGCGCGCGCCAGGCGGCGTGGTTCCGCGACTGGTTCCACCCGCTGTACCAGGAGACCGGCAGCACCATGGCGTTCATGGACCGCTTCTTCGGGCTGCTCAACCAGCACTTCCCGAAGCGGCAGGAGAACGACGACCGCAACCTGATCTACACGCGCCGGATGAACGCCGGTGAGTTCGTCCACTTCATGAGTGGCGCCGTGGGCCGCGACCTCAGCGGCATGGCGCAGCAGGCGTTCAACTCCGGGTTCAACCGTGCCCAGTTCGACCAGGCAAAAGTGAATTTCCCGGGCATCACCTACTGAAAGACCAGGTCCTCCTGACGGACATGTCCCCTGTGTGAAACGAATTCTCCCCCTCGCCGTGGCCGGCGTCGTGCTGGCCACGGCGCTCACACCAGCCGCAAACGCTGAAACAGCCCCGAAAACCACCACCCACTGGATCACCCTCGTCACCGGCGACCGGGTCCGCACGGACGACAAGGGCAAGCCCGCCGAGTTCAAGCCGGCTGCGGGCCGTGAGCGCATCCCCGTCTCCACCAGGGAAGACGGCAAGCACTTCTACGCCATCCCCGCCGACACCGAAAGCCTGATCGCGGAAGGCAAACTCGACCAGCGCCTGTTCGACCTCGCCCTGCTGGGCCGCCCCGAGTACACCAAGCACAACGGCCTCCGCGTGCTCGTGTCCACCGACACCGGCCTGCCAGGAGCGCGTTCGTTCAGCAAGATCGGCGTCGACGCCGTCACGGTGACCTCGCCGAGCCTGTGGCAGTCGCTGGAAACCCACCGCTCAGCGCAGCCCACGATCTGGCTCGACGCGGTGCACAAGGCCGAGCTCGACCGCAGCACCGCGCAGATCGGTGCGCCGCAAGCGTGGCAACAAGGGTTCGACGGCAAGGGCGTCAAGATCGCGGTGCTCGACACCGGCGTCGACAACACCCACCCCGACCTCGCCACCCAGGAGATCGCGGAGAAGAACTTCACCGACTCCCCCGACAACTCAGACCGCGTCGGCCACGGCACGCACGTCGCGTCCATCGCCGCCGGCACCGGGGCGAAGTCGGGCGGCAAGTACAAGGGCGTGGCTCCCGGCGCGCGCATCATCGACGGCAAGGTGCTCGGCGACGACGGTTCCGGTTACGAGTCCGGGATCCTCGCGGGCATCGAGTGGGCGGTGGAGCAAGGAGCCGACGTCGTCAACATGAGCCTCGGCGGCGAGGACGGCCCGTTGCTGGACCCGATGGAGATCTTGATCAACAAGCTCTCCCAGGAGACCGGCACGCTGTTCGTCATCGCCTCGGGCAACTCCGGCCCGAACACCGTCGGTTCCCCCGGCAGCGCCGACGCGGCCCTCACCGTCGGCGCCGTCGACCGCGACGACAAGCTGGCGAGCTTCTCCAGCACCGGCCCGCGCGACGGCGACGGCGCGATCAAGCCCGACATCACCGCACCCGGCGTCGGCATCGGTGCCGCCGCCGCGGGCAAGCTCGGCGAGACGCAGCCCAAGCCCGCCGACGGCTACGTCACGCTGAGCGGCACGTCGATGGCCACCCCGCACGTCACGGGTGCCGCGGCGATCCTGGCCCAGGCCCACCCGGACTGGCGCGGCGACCAGCTCAAGGCCGCGCTGATGGCGTCCGCGAAACCGGGTGCCCACAACCCGTTCGAGCAGGGGGCGGGCCGCACGGACGTCGCCAAGGCGATCAAGCAGACCGTCACGAGCGGCTCGGTCTCGTTCGGCACGGCGCTGTGGCCGCACCACGACGACGCCCCGATCACGCGCGATGTCGTGTACCGCAACGAAAGCGACCAGCCGGTCACGCTCGACCTCGCGATGAACACCTCCGCACCGCAAGGCTTCTTCACCCTCAAGGACACGAAGCTGACGGTCCCGGCGCACGGCACCGCGAGCACGAAGATCACCGCTGACACGAAGCTCGGCGGCGACGCGTCCGGCACGTTCAGCGCGTACGTCAACGCGAGCGGCGGCGGCGGCCAAACCGTTGTCACACCGGCAGCTGTGACGCGCGAACCCGAGCGCTACAGCGTCACGGTCAAGATGATCGGCCGCGACGGCAAGCCCGCCGCGGACTGGCGCACCGACCTGCAGGGTGTCACCGGCGACGCGAAGGGCTCGTTCAACCAGCTCGGCACCGGCCTGGAGACGTTGCGCGTGCCCAAGGGCCGCTACCTGCTGAGCGCCCGCCAGTGGGTCGGCCCCGAACAGCCGAACCCCGGCTACAACTGGTTCAACGGCACCAACTTCGAGATCACCGGCGACACCACGATCACGCTGGACGCCCGCCTGGCCAAGCCGGTCGACATCGCGTTGCCGGACAACCCCGCCGAGCGCCACTCGTACGTCAGGGTCGGCCACGAGGTGCCGTCGATGGAGTACGGCTGGGGCCTGCTCGGCCTGCCGCTCAACGTCCTCAGCACCGCGCACGTCGGCCCGGCCGGCAAGCCCGGCGAGATGAACGAGCTGATCGTCGCCTCGTACACCGGCGCCGACCACGACGAGTACCACCTGGCCGACCAGTCCACGACGCTCACGCAGTTCTGGACCGGCTACCGCAAACACCTGAAGGCCAAGGACCTCGTGACGATCGAGGCTTCCGCGGGTGCCACCGCCGAGGGACGAACGGGCTTCCTGCACGCGGAAGCAGCGCTCGGCGACAACCCGGTGTTCGGCGTCGCGTTCGGCTATGCCCTGCCGCACAAACGAAAGCTGCACCTGTACTCCACGAAGCACACCTGGGGCTTTCGCTTCGAGCAGGACCACGGTGACGCCACCGAGGCGTACTGGACCGCCGCCGAGGAGCAGTTCAAACCCGGCAGGACCTACAAGAAAACGTTCAACACCGGCGTTTTCGGTCCCACGTTGTCCGGTGAACGCCGCGTCGGCCTGTTCCGCGACGGCGACATCCTCTTCGGCAGCCTGCCGTTCTTCACCGACGGCCAGGGCCGCCCCGGCGGCTCGGTGGTGGAGTCGGGGTCGACGGTGCTGAAGCTCGGCGACAAGGTGATCGACTCGACCGGCCGGCCGCTCGACCTCGAGACGTTCTTCTCGATGCCCGAGGCCCCCGGCCGGTACGAGCTGACCACCACGGCGAACCGCTCCGGCGTCGCGGCGATCAGCACCTCGGTCACGACGACGTGGGGTTTCAACTCCGCACGCACCGAGAGCCCGACTCAGGTGCCGTTGTCGATGGTCCGGTTCACACCGGAGCTGGCACTCGACGGAACCCTGCCCGCGCACCGGTTCCAGCGCATCCCGCTGTCCGTCCAGGGTGGACAGAACAAGTCGCTGTCCGCGCAGGTGTCCTACGACAAGGGCGCCACGTGGCAGAAGGCGTGGGTCGTGGGCGACTCGATGTTCGTGACCAACCCGGCCAAGGGCGGGAGCGTGTCGCTGCGAGCCACCGCGGTGAGCAAGGGCGGTGACTCGGTCACCCAGACCGTGATCAACGCCTACCTGACGAAGTAGTGCGAAAGGCCCGGCTTCGGCCGGGCCTTTCCTCGTGTCACCGCTTCGGGAACGCCTCGTCGTAGACCGCGCGCAGGCCGGGCTCGTCGAGACCGCTGTACCCGCAGCCCATCACCTCGGCGTCCGCCGCCGCGACGAGGTACTTCCGGCCCACCTCTGGCGCGAACCCGGCGAGCACCGGCGACGCGGTGGTGTTCCTGACCTCGATGACGTCGGCCTCACCGATCCACGCGTGATGCACCTGCAGCGTCACGACGTTGCCCTCGATCTTCAGCGCGGTCGCCTCGAACGCCATGCCCGCGTTCTCGGCGAGGAACCCGGCCTGGGGCTTGGGGCACCGGACGTCGGGATCCTGCGGGCTGTCCGTCAGCACCGCGACCGTGGTCTTGCGGCCCACCGACGCGCTGGGGCTGACCGGTGGCACGGGCACCGACGTGGTCCCCGCGCTGGGACGCGGCCGGCCGCTGGTCGTCGGCTGCCCGTCACCACTGCCGTCCGGCGCCCCGGAGCCGGTGGCGAGACCTGACTGGTTCGACTCCGAGGTCGGCAGCGCGACCCTCCAGTCCGGCGAGTGCCCGGCACCGGTGTTGGCCAGCACGACCACGCCGGCGGCCAGCGCGACAACAGCCGCAGCACCGATCAGCACTGGTACACGCCTTGTATACGACTTGCGCACGACTGGTAGATCGAGCGCGGCACCGGCCACGAGCCGCCTGGCCTCGTCCTCCGGCAACGGGCGCAACGACGCCGCCGGGTCAGCGCGGCGCATGCGGTCGCGCAGATCCCCGTCGCTCACACCGTCACTCATGGCCGCTTCCTTCCTCATCAAGAACGGACTTCATCTTCTTGCGGGCGCGGTGCAGGCGGATGCTGACCGCGTTGGCGCTCATGCCGACGACCTGGGCGATCTCGGCGGGGCCGAGCTCCTCCCAGGCCCAGAGCCGCACCAGCTCGGCGTCGACGGCCGACAACCGCGCGAACGCCCTGGCGAGCTCCGGGTCGGGGTCGTCGCGGGCGGGCGCGTATTCGGGCGGTCTCGCCACCTGCCAGATCCGCACGAGCAGCCTGTCCTGTCTGCGGCGTGCCCGTTCGGCGTTGGCGAGGCAGTTGCGCGCCACGGCATATGCCCAGGCCAGCGGCTCAGCCGGCATCTCGGTCCGGCGCCGCCACGCGACCAGCAGCGTCTCGGACAGCACGTCCTCCGCGGTCGCCGAGTCGGTCCGCCGGGCCAGATATCGGCGCAACGGCTCGATCAGCTCCTGCGCGACGGCCTCGAATCCCGTTCGGCGCGGTTCCACGTCCACCTGCTCCACCTCGGGACATGTCCGGCAGGACTCCCGCTCTTTCACCCAGCGCGCGGAATTTCCACGGTGACCACGAGACCGCCGCCTTCACGGGGTTCCGCGTGCACCCTGCCGCCGTGGGCCTCCACCACCGCACGCACGATGGACAGGCCGAGCCCGGCGCCGTCCGGCCCGGTGCGCTGCCTCGTCCCGCGGTGGAACGGCTCGAACAGCAGGTCCGCGTCGGTCACGGCCTCGCCGGGATTCTCGACGGTCAGCCTGCCCCAGTGCCCGGAAGGCGTGACCCGGACCGACACCGCCCCGCCGGGAGCGTTGTAGCGCACCGCGTTGTCGAGCAGGTTGTGCACGAGCTGCTCCAGCAACAGCTCGTCACCCAGCACCTCCACCGCGGCCGCGCGCACGTCGATCGGGCCGGCGATCTCGCTCGCGACGCGTTCGGCGACGGCGTCGAACCGCACCCGTTCCCGCACCCGCAGCTCCTGCTCGCCGCGCGCGAGGTGGAGCAGACCGTTGATCAGCGCGATGGACCTGTCGTTGCTGCGCAGGAGCTCTTCCCTGGCGCGCCGCACGCGGCCGGGATCCGAGGAGGACAGTCCGACCTGCACCAGCGTCCTGGTCACCGTCAACGGCGTGCGCAGCTCGTGAGAGGCGTTCGCGATGAACCGGCCCTGCGCCGCGAACGCCGCGTCGACCCGCCGCAGCGCCCGTCCGGTGAGCCACCAGCCGAGCAGCCCGGCGACCGCGCCCATCAGCAGGAACGTCAGCACCGACTGCCACAGCAGCCCGGCCAGCGCGTCGTCCCAGGCCTGGTCGCGCGGCACGACCTCGCCGACCGGCTTCGGGCCGTCCTCGGAGATGTACATCCGCGGCGCCACCGCTCGTTCGAGCCGCAGGATGATCGCCCGGTTCGCGAAGTAGATGAACGTGACGACGATCGTGCTGGCGACGAGAAAAAGTCCGATGTGGACGATCGTCAGCCGGGTCCTGAGCGACATTCTTCGCGTTGTCCGTCTCATGTCTGGTCACCGCGCAGCCGGTAGCCGACGCCGGCGATGGTCTCGATGGCGCTCGCGTCGTCGAGCTTCGCGCGCAGGCGGGACATCGTGATGCGCACGGCGTTCGTGAACGGATCGGCGTTCTCGTCCCACACACTCGTGAGCAGCTCTTCGGCGCTGACCACCGCGCCGTTGGCCGCCATCAACGCGTGCAGCACTCCGAACTCCTTGACGGACAACGACAAGAAGCGCCCGTTCTGCGACGCCTGGCGGAGCGCGGTGTTCATCTCGATGCCGCCGTGCCGCATGACGGGCGGCGCCGCGGGAGTGCTCCGGCGGCCCAGGGCGTCGATGCGCGCGACGAGCTCGTCGAAGTCGAACGGCTTGCCGAGGTAGTCGTCCGCGCCGATGCGCAGCCCTTTGACGCGCTCGCGGACGTCGTCCATCGCCGTGAGCATGAGGACCCGCGTGCGCACACCGGACGCGATGAGCTCGCGGCACACGTCGTCGCCGTGCTTTCCGGGCAGATCCCGGTCCAGCACAACGACGTCGTACTCGTTTCCGGCGAGCTTTTCCGTCGCGGTGAGGCCGTCGTGCGCGATGTCGACGGCCATTGCCAGCTGCCGGAGCCCGTCGGCGATGAAGTCCGCCAGAACGGGTTCGTCCTCGGCGATCAGCACGCGCATCGCCACCTCCTCATGGTTTTCTCACCCTCGCACAACAGTTGTTTCACCGGCATAACGACATTGCGAGACGTCGCTGAAACGGGTGGCTGTTTAACGTTTTCCTCGTCGCCATCAACCGCGATGGCCACAACGGAAAGGAACCACCATGGCTGACACCCGCCCCCGCATCGAAGTCGGTCCGCGCACCAACCCGTGCGACGTCATCCCGCGCAGCGTGCCGCGCCAGTGGGTGACGCCGAGGAACCCCGTCGGCGGCACGCCTCGCGACTAGTAGGCCGACTTGGCCTGCGGCGCCTCCACGCCGCGGGCCTTCTCCCTGATAGGAGCCCTCTCGTGCCGGGAACCGCCCTGTCCGCGCGTGCCGTCTTCCGCCGTTTCTGGCCGTTCACCCGTGGCGACCGGCGCTGGCTCGCCGTCAGCAGCGTTCTGCTCGTGGGCGCGGCCGCGTGCGACGCCTACGCGGTCTCACTGTTCGCGAAAATCGTCGACAACGCACTGCGTTCCGGCGACATCTCAGGATTCTGGCGCCCCGCCGCGACGTGGGTCGGCGTCGCCACGCTGTCGAGTTTCCTCGTATTCGGCGGCACCTATCTGACCGAACGAACCGGTGAACGCTTTCTATTGCGCCTGCGCACAAAAGTCTTCGCGCATCTGCACCGCCAGCCGCCCGGTTTCTTCGAAAGCCGCCGCCCCGGCGACCTGATCGCCCGCCTGACCGACGACGTCGACACGGTCGAACGTTTCGTCGGCTCCGGCGTCGTCCAGGTGATCACCGCGCTGTTCAGCGTCGTGTTCTTCGCCGGCTACGCGCTCTACCTGAGCTGGGAGCTGGCCCTCGCCGCGTTCGTGGTCGTCCCGCTGTTCGCGCTCGTGACCCGCAAGTTCGCCCAGCACATCAACCGCCGCTCCCGCGAGCAGCGCGCGTTGAACGGCGACATCACCGCCATCCTCGAAGAGAGCCTCGCGAACGTCACGGTCGTCCAGTCCTGCAACCGCCAGCCGGCCGAGTCCGCCCGCCTTCGATCCGCCGGCCTCCGCATGCTCGCGACGAACCTCTCGATCGCGCGGCTCAGCGGCCTCTACGCCCCGGTCGTGCACCTCGCCCAGACGGTCAGCGTGCTCGCCGTCATCGGCCTGGGCGCCTGGGAGATCGCTTCCGGCCGCATCAGCCTCGGCGGCGTCCTGGCGTTCGCCGCGATCCTCAGTTCCCTCTACGCCCCGGTCCAGCAACTCGGCCAGCTCCGCGTGATGGCCTCCGCCGCCGCCACGGGTTCCGAACGCATCATCGAACTCCTGGACGCCCAGTCACCCCTCGTCGACGGCCCTCGCAGCCTCCCCCGCGCCCGCGGCCTCATCCGCATGCAGTCGGTCGACTTCCGGTATGCAGACACCCAGTCACCGGTGCTAGAGGGTTTCACCATCGAGATCCACCCCGGCGAACTGCTGGCCATCACCGGCGCGTCCGGCGCGGGCAAGTCGACCATCGCGAAACTCCTGCTCCGCTTCTACGACCCGTCGGCCGGCACCATCACGCTGGACGGCGTCGACCTCCGCGACCTGACCCTCGCCTCGCTCCGCTCGAACATCGCCCTCGTCAGCCAGCAGACGCAGATGTTCCACACGACGATCTACGACAACATCGCCTTCGGCTCGCCCAGCGTCACTTATGACAACGTTGTCAACGCAGCCGTCCAAGCCGACGCGCACGACTTCATCACCGCGCTCCCCGAGGGTTACGAGACGATCATCGGCCAGCACGGTCACGGCCTGTCCGGTGGTCAACGCCAGCGCCTCGCCATCGCCCGAGCCGTCGTCGCCGACACCCCGATCCTCGTCCTCGACGAACCCACCGCGAGCCTCGACGCCGCCTCCGCCGACCGTCTCCTGGGCCCGTTGCGCCGCCTCGCCAGCGGCCGCACCACGATCTTGATAACCCACGACCAGCGCCTCACCGCGCACGCCGACCGCGTCCTCACCCTGCTCGCCACTCCCGCCGCCCTGCGGCCCTTGCAATGAGTCTTTTGCGGACGAAGTCCAAAGAGTCATTGCTAAGCAGCAGGTCGCAGGCCCGCGCGTGAGATCGCCGAACTGATATATCGGCCGATATATCAGTTCCGGGAGCTAGTCCGGGGGCCGCTGACCGAACACTTCGCGCGACACCTGACCGTGTGCGAGCCGCCGCACCGCCTTCAGCACGGCGTCGCCGATCAAGGTGCCCACGACCATGCCCTCGATGATGTCGTCGGGTGAGCCGTGCCGCGTGATGTACTCGAGGTCGGCCCGCGCGATGATCTTCAACCCCTCCAGGTAGGGGTCGAGCAGGTTGCGGAAGTCGTCGTGCCCGACCGAGCGTGCCGCGGACAACGCGGTGGCCAGCATGTGCGTGACGTGGCTTTCGGTCACGTCGACGCAGTCGGTCGCGCCCTGCCGCGCGAAGAACTCCTGCACGTCCTTGACGGCGAGCGGGTCCAGCTCGGCCGAGCCCGGCTGGGTGATGGCCTCCTGCACGGTGCCGAGCTTGTTGTGCAGGGAGTCGTCGCGGGTGTCGACGGCGACGAGAACGTCGCGCACCGAGGCGATGGAGAGTCCACCGACGTCGACGAGCGCCCGCACCAGCCGTAGGCGGCGGAGGTGCTCGTCGTCGTAGTGAGCCTGGTTCGGACTGGTCAGCACGCCGGCGGGCAGCAGTCCCTCACGCAGGTAGTACTTGATCGTCGCCACCGGGACGCCACTTCGCTTCGAAAGCTCGCCAACACGCATATGGATAGTGTACCTTTCCGATAGCGGCGAGCACCGCTATCCATTCCACTGAGGGGACTCAGATGCTGAAGACCGCATACAACTGGCACCGGCCGTTAATGCTCTTCACGCTGTCCATGGCCGTACTTACTCCGATCGCCGCACTCGGCATGCTGCTGGACGACCGGATGCTGCTCGACTCGCCCATCTGGTTCAAGCCGTTCAAGTTCGCCGTGTCGTTCACGCTCTACAGCGCCTCGCTGGCGTGGTTCACCAGCCTGCTCGAAGGTCGCCTGCGCAAGATCGCGTGGTGGCTCGGCACCGTGTTCACTGCAGCTGGCGTCGCCGAGATGGTGATCATCACCGTGCAGGTCACCAGGGGCAAGCGCAGCCACTTCAACTTCGAGACACCGCTGGACACGGCACTGTTCGGAGCCATGGGTCTGCTGGCCATGGTCCTGTTCAGCACGAGCCTGGTCATCGCAGTGCTGCTGTTCCGCAAGAAGTTCGGCAACCCCGCCCAGAGCTGGACGATCCGGCTCAGCCTGCTCATCGCGCTCGCCGGCATGAGCGTCGGCTTCCTCATGACGCAGCAGCGCGCCGGCCAGTCCCCCGAGAAGGGCGTGATCGGCAGCCACTCGATCGGCGGACCCGACGGCGGCTCGTACATGCCCTTCACCGGCTGGAGCACCGTGCACGGCGACCTCCGCATCGGCCACTTCATCGGCATGCACGCGGTGCAGATCCTGCCCCTGCTGATCTTCTTCGCCGGCCGCTGGGCCAACGCGCGCCTCGCGTGGGCGCTCAGTGGCGGCTACCTCGGCCTGACCGTCCTCGTCACCTGGCAGGCGTTGCGCGGGCAGTCCCTCATCCAGCCTGACGCACTCACCCTGATCGTCGCCGCCGCTCTCGTCGCCGCCACCGCACTGGGTGTGGTGTGGGCGCGGCAGCCGCAACAGAACAACAACAAGGAGCTCGTGAACGCATGACCGCCACCCTGTTCAGCCTGACGTTCGTGCTGGCCGCGCCGTTCTGGGCACTCATGATCTTCGCGCCTAAGTGGTCGTGGACGAAGCGGATCGCCGAGTCGTACCTGATCATCCTGCCGGTCGTGGCGATCTACGTGCTGTTGATGATCCCCGTGCTGCCGGAGCTGTTGCCGCTGGTCACACGACCGGAACTGCCCGCGCTGGCCCAGTTCATGAGCACCGAGGTGGGCGCGACGCTGGTGTGGGCGCACATGATCGCGTGGGACCTGTTCGTCGGGCGCTGGATGTACCTGGAGGGGCGTCGACTGAACGTCCACCCGCTGGTGATGGCACCCGTTCTGGTGATCACGATCCTGCTGGCCCCGGTCGGGTTGCCGCTGTTCCTGATCGTGCGCAAGGTGTGTGACGCAACCAACAGGGGTGCCGCAGTGGTTACTCACCAGTAACTAGGGTTAGAGTTGGCGTTACCGACCGGTAGGGATGTCGCGCACCCCCTGCCCGGTGGACAGAGTTGTCACCACAAGTGGAGGAGACGCCGTGGCCGCACCAGCAGCGCCGGCACGCGTTCGGAACGTGGTCTTCGTCGACGGCGTCCGTACGCCGTTCGGCAAGGCCGGCCCGAAGGGCATTTTCGCCGAGACCCGTGCCGACGACCTCATCGTGAAGGTCATCCGTGAGCTGCTGCGCAGGCACCCCGAGCTGCCGCCGGAGCGCGTCGACGAGGTCGCCATCGCGGCGACCACGCAGATCGGCGACCAGGGCCTGACGCTCGGTCGCACGGCGGCGTTGCTCGCGGGCCTGCCGAAGTCGGTCCCCGGTTACTCGATCGACCGCATGTGCGCCGGCGCGATGACCGCCGTCACCACCGCGGCGAGCGGCATCGCGTTCGGCGCCTACGACATCGCCATCGCGGGCGGCGTCGAGCACATGGGCCGCCACCCGATGGGCGAGGGCGTCGACCCGAACCCGCGCTTCCTGTCGGACAAGATCGTCGACACCAGCGCACTGGTCATGGGCCAGACCGCGGAGAACCTGCACGACCGGTTCCCGCACATCACCAAGGACCGCACGGACGCCTACGCGGCCGCCTCGCAGGCCAAGTACGCCGACGCGATCAAGAACGGCAAGATCGGCCCGGAGCTCGTGCCCGTCGCGACCCGCTCCGCCGAGAACGGCTGGGGCCTCGCCACCGCCGACGAGCCGCCGCGTCCTGGCACCACGGTCGAGGACCTGGCCAAGCTCAAGACGCCGTTCCGCCCGCACGGCCGGATCACCGCGGGCAACGCGGCCGGTCTGAACGACGGCGCGACCGGCTGCATCCTCGCCGAGGAGGAGACCGCGCGCGAGCTCGGCCTGCCCGTCGGCATGCGGATGGTCGGTTACTCGTTCCTGGGCGTCGAGCCCGAGGTCATGGGCATCGGCCCGGTTCCGGCCACGGAGAAGGCTCTCGAGCGCGCCGGTCTGTCCATTGAGGACATCGGCCTGTTCGAGGTGAACGAGGCGTTCGCGATCCAGGTGCTCGCGTTCCTGGACCACTTCGGCATCGCCGATGACGACCCCCGCGTGAACCAGTGGGGCGGCGCGATCGCCACTGGCCACCCGCTGGCTTCCTCGGGTGTTCGCCTGATGACGCAGCTGTCGCGTCAGTTCGCCGAGCGTCCGGACGTCCGTTACGGCCTCACCACCATGTGCATCGGCATCGGCATGGGTGGAACGGTCATCTGGGAGAACCCGAACTGGAGTGGCAAGTGACCATCACCGCTGAGGAAGCAAAGGCGATCTTCCCCGACGAGGTCGTCACCGTTGCCAAGACTCGTCTGATCTCGGTGCCGGGCCTGGACAAGCCGGTCGCGTTCATCACGATCGACAACGGCCTGGACCACACGCGTCCGTCGACGTTCGGCCCGCAATCGCTCGTGTCTTTGGGCGCGGCGTTCGACGAGGCTTACGCGGCGTCGCCCGCGGCCATCGCGGTGACCGGCAAGCCGTTCATCTTCGCGGTGGGCGCGGACCTGACCGCCGTCGAGCAGGCGACCGACCGTTCGCAGGGCGTGACGATCGGCAAGCTGGGCCACGAGGTCTTCAAGAAGTTCACCGACTCGGACATCCCGACCTTCGCCTTCGTCAACGGCGCGGTCATGGGCGGTGGCCTCGAGCTCGCGCTGTCGTGCCACTACCGCACGCTGGCGTCGAACGCGGCCGCGATCGCGCTGCCCGAGGTGTTCCTGGGCCTGTTCCCGGGCTGGGGCGGCACGCAGCTGCTGCCGAACCTGATCGGCGCCAACGACGCCGTGACGGTGATCTTCGAGAACGCGTTGAACCAGAACAAGATGCTCAAGCCCAAGGAAGCTCTGGCGCTGGGCATCGCGGACGTGCTGTTCGACTCCGCCGACTACCTGGAGCAGTCGCTGCTGTGGCTGTCCTCCGTGGTGCGTGGCGAGATCACGGTGCCGCGCAAGGAGATCGACCGCGGCGAGGCGTGGGACGCCGCCGTCGCGCGGGCCAAGGCGATCGTGCACGGCAAGACCAAGGGCGCGGCGCCGGGTGCGTTGAAGGCGCTGGACCTGCTGGAGCTGGCGCGCGAGAACGACCTGGACAAGGGCTACGCCGCCGAGACCGAGGGCCTCGCGGACCTCGTCATGAGCGACGAGCTGCGGGCCGGCCTGTACTCGTTCAACCTGGTGCAGAAGCGCGCGAAGCGTCCGGCCGGCGCGCCGGACAAGTCGTTGGCGCGCAAGGTGACCAAGGTCGGTGTCGTCGGCGCCGGTCTGATGGCCTCGCAGATGGCGCTGCTGTTCATCCGCCGCCTGCACGTGCCGGTCGTGCTGACCGACATCGACCAGGCGCGCGTGGACAAGGGCGTCGGCTACGTCCACAGCGAGATCGACAAGCTGGCGTCGAAGAAGCGGATCTCGCCGGACGAGGCGAACCGCTTGAAGGCGCTGGTCTCCGGTTCGCTGGACAAGGCGGCCTTCAGTGACGCCGACTTCGTGATCGAGGCCGTGTTCGAGGACCTGGGCGTGAAGCAGCAGGTGTTCGCCGAGGTCGAGGAGCACGTCTCCCCCGAGGCCATCCTCGCCACGAACACGTCGTCGCTGTCCATCACGGACATGGCGTCGAAGCTCAAGCACCCCGAGCGGGTCGTGGGCTTCCACTTCTTCAACCCGGTCGCGGTCATGCCGCTGCTGGAGATCGTGCGCGCCGAGCAGACCGACGACGCCACCCTGGCGACGGCGTTCTCGATCGGCAAGCAGCTCAAGAAGTCCTCCGTGCTCGTGAAGGACGCGCCCGCGTTCGTCGTGAACCGCCTGCTGACCCGCTTCATGGGCGAGGTCATCAAGTCGGTCGACGAGGGCACCTCGTTCGAGGTCGCGGACAAGGCCACCGAGCCCCTCGGCCTGCCGATGTCGCCGATGATCCTGCTGCAGCTGGTCGGTTCCGCCGTCGCGCTGCACGTGTCGGAGACGATGCACGGCGCGTTCCCCGACCGCTTCTCGGTGTCGGAGAACATGAAGAAGTTCGTCGCCGCGGGCAAGGGCGCCGTCTGGCAGTGGGACTCCACTGGCGCGCAGACGGTCGACCCCGAGGTCCTGGCGCTGTGGGAGTTCGGAAACGCTCCGCTGTCGGGTGAAGAGGTCAAGACCCGCGCGCTGGAGGCGTTGGCCGAGGAGATCCGGATCATGCTCGACGAGGGCGTGGTCGCGGAGGCGCAGGACATCGACCTGTGCATGCTCCTGGGCGCCGGGTGGCCGTTCTGGCTGGGCGGCATCACGCCGTACCTGGACCGTTCCGGCATCTCGGAGAAGGTGACGGGCAAGCGGTTCCTGGCGCCGGGTGTGGCGTCCGTGCCGGCCTAGTGCGTTCGTGAAGCCCCGGCTCCTCCTCGACGGAGCCGGGGCTTTCGCCTGCTCGGACCTGCACGTTCCATGATCACCGGCCTACCTTCGGGGAATGGCCAGAAGTTATCCGTTCGCGGAGCCCGATCGGCTGGACATCGACCCGGCGCTCACCGCGGCACCGCCGTTGATCCGCGTGAAAATGCCCTACGGCAAGGAAACCTGGCTCATCACGGGCCACTCCGAAGCACGCGCGATGCTGAGCGATCCCCGGTTCGTGCGCACCACCGCGGACCCGCTCGACGAACCGCGGATGAGCTCGCAGAACAACGCGCCCGGCATCCTGTCCCTGGACCCGCCGCAGCACACCAGGCTGCGCAAGCTGGTGACGAACGTCTTCACCGTGCGCCGTGTACAGGCTCTGCGTCCCCGTGCCGTCGAGATCGCGGACTCGCTGCTCGACGAGCTGACCCCGCCCGCCGACCTGGTGGAGGGCCTGGCCCGCCCGTTCCCGATGCTGATGATCACGACCTTGCTCGGCGTGCCGCAGGAGGACCACAAGAAGTTCGGCGTGTGGGCGGACAGCTTCCTCAGCACGGGTGCGGTGCCCGCCTCGGTCGCCGGGGAGCACTACACCGCCATCTGCGACTACCTGGCCGCTCTCGCCCGCCATCGCACGGCCGATCCGACCGACGACCTGTTCGGCTCGCTGGTGCGGTACCTGAACGCCGGCGAGCTCACGATCGACGAGCTCGTCATGGTCTCGTTCAGCATCCTGGTCGGCGGCCTGGAGACGGTGAAGACGCAACTGCCCAGCATGGTGTACCTGTTGCTGACTTCCGGCCGCTGGGACTCCCTGCAGGTCTCGCAGCTGCCCGCCGCGGTGGAGGAGATGCTGCGCTACATCCCGCTGCCGACGACCGCCGTCTTCGCGCGTTTCGCCACCGAGGACGTCGCGATCGGCGACGTGGTCATCGCGCGCGGCGAACCGGTGCTGGTGGAGGTGCCCGTGACGAACCGTGATCGACGCGTCTTCACGGATGCGGACGACCTCGACCTCGCCCGCGATCCGAACCCGCACATGGCGTTCGGGCACGGAGCCCACTACTGCCTCGGCGCACAGCTGGCGAGGCTGGAACTTCAGGTGATGCTGGAACGCCTGCTGACCCGCATGCCCGCGCTGCGCCTCGCCGTGCCGGAGCACGAGCTCGGCTGGAACCGCGGCTACCTGGTCCGCGGCGTGACCGCGTTGCCCGTCGTGTGGTGAGTCAGTCCTCGATCTCCGGCTGGTACTGCTCCGCGCTGCCGTCCTGGCGGATGAAGTAGGCCTCGATGTTGGTCGCGCGCAGCGTCACCTCGGACCCGGCCACCAGGTCCCGGTAGCGCAGCAGGTCCGGCAGGCCGATCGCCACGACGTCGAACGGGTGCTTCTGGCGCAGCATCAACGACCTGCGCAACGCCTCGCTGAACGCTCGGCGCGGCGAGTCGTCGTCCTCGGGGACCTCCACCAGCGCGCCTGCGAGCTGACGTTCGAGCGCGGCCCGCACGTGGTCTGCCGTGCACCAGGCCGCGATCTCCGTGAGAGTCATGTGTCCCGTATCGGGAAAAATCGCGGGATCATTAGCGAATTGGATGTTTCGATCAGGTCATGTTGTCCCGACCGGCGATCCTGGTCGACGTCGACGGCCCGCTGAACCCCTATCTGGCGAAGCCGACCCGACGTCCGGCCGGCTACACCACGCACCGCATCCGTCCCGCGGGTTTCGCCCGCCCGCTGCGCGTCTGGCTAGACCCGTCGCACGGTCCGTGGCTGCTCTCGCTCGCCGCCGCGGCCGGTGCGGACCTGGTGTGGGCGACGACCTGGGAGCACGAGGCGAACGAGTTCATCGGCCCGCTCCTCGGCCTGCCCGAGCTGGAGTGGATCGACTTCGGCGGCCGCGGCGCCGACCACCGCGACGGCCACCACGGCAAGGTCCCCGCCATCACCGAGTGGGCGGGCACGCGGCCGATCGCGTGGCTCGACGACGAGTTCCAGCCACGCGACGCGGAGTGGGCGGCGGCGCGCCCCGGCACCCTGCTCGTGCCGGTCGACCCCCGCAAGGGCATCGGCATCGAACACCTCGAACAGACCCGGACGTTCCTCGCCCACGCGCCCGTACGCCCCTGATATATCAGTTGCCGCCATATATCAGCGGCCCCTTGCAATGAGTCTTTTGCGGACGAAGTCCAAAGTCTCATTGCTAAGCCGCAGGTCATAGCCTATAGCCGGAACCGATATATCAGTTGCTCACTGGTGCAACGCCATCTCGGCGAACTCCTGCACCCGCGCGAGAGTGATGCCCTCTCGCTGCTCCACCGCGAGCGGGTGATCAGTGGGCTCGAGCTCGATGAGCGGCCGGACACCGATTTCCTGGGTGTGCAGGTTGGTCTTGAGGTTGAGCGTCGTGGGCTCGTAACCGGGCAGCACCGTCGACAGCCACCCGAAGTACGGCGGCTCCTGAACGCGAGCCGGGTCGTCGAACACCTCGGCCATGCGGTCGAAGTTCGCCTTGGAGAGCGACACCCACACTCCCCACTCGAAGTCCTCGCCGGCGTCGCGCACGGGCAGCACGATCCGGCCGCGCACGAAGTGGTGCTCGTTGTCGATCACGCAGTACTCGTCGCCGAGCACGTTGTCCGGGTTCTCGGCGAGCTGCGGCGACCAGTAGACGGGTGCGGCCATCGCGTAGGCGAACGGCAGGCCGTCGTGCTCGTGGCCGCAACACGTGCAGGTGAACGCCGGCGTGATCATGCCGGGCAGCGTAGAGGTGAACGCTTGCCGCCAAAGGCGTTTCGGCACACTCGCACGGCGCCGCTCAGACCTGACGGACCGGTACGACCTCCACGAGCCGGTCGAGGTCCTTGAAATCCTTGACGTTCATCGTCAGCACGGGCATACGCGCGACCGACGCCGTGGCCGCGATCTGCAGGTCCATCCGCCGCGGCCGGGGACTGCGCCCCGCGCGCCGCACCAGCGAGGCCATCTGCCCGTAGACCTTGGCCTCCTCCACGCCGAACGGCAGCACCTCGAACGTCTGCATCGCCGCGTAGTACCGCTCCGTGCGCGCGGCCCGCTCGACCGGGTCGTCGACGTCGATCCCGAACGCCAGCTCCGCGATCGTGACCGCGCTGAGGAACGGCTGGGCGTTCAGGTACGCGCCCAGATCCGCCCGCTCGAGCCTGATCAGCACACAGGTGTCGAGCAGGCAGCGCCTCACCTCTGCCACGGGTCGTCCAGCGGGTCGTCCGCACCGAAGATCTCGTCGGCCGCCCTGCGGTCCGCCTCCCAGCGCTCCGCGTCGACCGACGGCAGAGTGCCGAACAGAACCTGGATCTCACCGAGCGCCGGCCGCGACGGGACTTCCTCCCGGTACGGCGAGAGCTGGGCGACCGGCTTGTTGTTGCGGGTGACGACGAAGCTCTCACCCGCCTCGACACGGCGCATGATCTCCGCGTTGTCGTTGCGGAGCTCGCGCTGCCCGATGGCTTTGAGCTGCTGCATAGCACCAGCGTAGCCCAAACCCGATAAAAGTGCTACAGAGTAGCTACAGCACGACCGGGATACCCGGCCGACGTGATCAGGATCGGCACGTCGGGCTGGCGCTACCCGGAATGGCGCGACGGCTTCTACCGCAACGTCCCGCAACGGCGCTGGCTCAGCCACCTCGCCTCGCACGTCGGCACGATCGAGATCAACAGCTCGTTCTACCGGCTCCAGCCGCCGTCGAACTACCGCAAGTGGTACGCCGAGACCCCCGCGGACTTCGTCTTCTCCGTCAAAGGCCCGAAGCTGATCACGCACCTCAAACGGTTGCGGCACGTCGAGGAACCGCTCAAGACCTTCCTCGACTCGCTCGCGCTGGGCCCGAAACAGGGCCCGATCATCTGGCAGCTGCCGCCGACGCTGCGCTTCGACCACGCACTTCTGCAGGACTTCCTCGCCACCCTCCCGCCGGGCAGACACGCCGTCGAACCGCGCCACGAGTCGTTCCGCACCAACGCCTACTTCGACCTGCTGCACGCACACAACGTCGCCCACGTCATCTCGGACGCACCGACGTTCCCGTGCATCGAGGCCGTCACCGCCGACTTCGCCTACATCAGGCTGCACGGCCACGACGAGCTCTACATCAGCTCCTACGACGACAGGCAGCTCGACAAGTGGGCGCAGCAGATCCGCGACTGGGACCGCGACACCTACGTCTACTTCGACAACACCATGAAAGGCGCCGCACCGGGAAATGCCCGAACCCTGGCGCAACGCCTCGGCATGCCGCTAACTTCACATACGTGAAATTCACTCGCGTCTCGGCCACCCTGCTCCTGGCCGCGAGTCTCGTTGCTCCCGCGCAGGCGGAACCGGCGTCCTGGACCGGCCCGCTGAGCACGCGCGGACGGTGGATCGTCGACGCCCACGGCGACCGCTTCAAGCTGAAGTCCGGCAACTGGCACGGTGCGAGCGGCACCTGGAACGGTTCCGGCGACATCAACGACCCCGCCAACCACCACGCCGGCGAGAAGGCCGACCAGGTTCCGCTGGGCCTCGACCGCGCGACCATGGCCACGATCATCAGCGGCTTCAAGGAGATCGGCGTCAACAGCGTCCGGCTGCCGTTCTCCAACCAGATGATCAAGGACACCAACCCGGTCAACGGGCTGAAGGACGCGCAGCTCAACGGCAAGCGGCCCCTCGAGATCTACGACGCGGTGGTCAACGCGCTGACGAGCAACAACCTCGCCGTCATCCTCAACAACCACACCACGACGTCCAGGTGGTGTTGTGGTGTCGACGGCAACGAGCGGTGGAACACCAGCCAGAGCACGGACCAGTGGGTCAACGACTGGGCGTTCATGGCCGACCGGTACAAGGCCGACAAACGGGTCGTGGGCGCGGACCTCTACAACGAGGTGCGCCGCAACATCTGGGACGACCCGAACTGGGGCTGGGGCAACGACCACGACTGGCACAAGGCCTCGCAGCAGGCTGCAGACCGCATACAGCAGACCGCGCCAGACCTCCTGGTCATCGTCGAGGGCATCAACTGGACCGGCATCCCGGTCGACGGCTTCGCGCACGGCAGGCCGACGCTGGAGCCCGTCAAGTACCTCAGCCACACGCTCGCCAACCCCGAGAAACTCGTCTACAGCGCCCACTTCTACGGCTACACCGGGCCCAACCACAGCGGTGCCACCGGAATCGGCGAGACGAGCGACCCGCGCTACCAGGACCTGTCACCGCAGGAGCTCGTCGACGTCCTGCAGCGCCAGGCCTTCTACATCACCGAGGCGCAGAAGCACTTCACCGCGCCGTTGTGGATCAGCGAGTTCGGTGTCGGCGGCATCGACGAGTCCAACCAGAAGGCACGCGACTGGTTCGAGCGCTTCGTCGACCAGCTGATCGCCAAGGACACCGACTTCGCCTACTGGCCACTGGTCGGCTTCCACAGCAACAAGACCGGCAACAGCTGGGCACTGCTCCGGTGGGATGCCAACGGAAACCGCATCAGCGTCAACGACGGCGACGACTGGCGCGCCGGAGCGTGGAACAGGCTGATCAACGCGCCCAGCCGCACCGGGCAGGTCCCGCGCGAGACCCGGTGGAACATGCTCCTCAAGGAATCGTGCCCGCAGAACGAGAAGCTCGTCGGCATCAGCCACACGGGCAACCGCGGTCTGTGCGTCAGCAGTCCACAGTGGAGCAACACCACCCGCGTCACCAACGAGCAGCACGTCACCAACGACTGGGCGGCCGGCTACACGAAACTCCAGTGCCCGCAAGGAAACGCGGCCGTCGGCTACGCGAATTTCACGTTGGTCTGCGCGCCGATCGCCACCGGAACGACCACGCGCGTGCTGTGGTTCGACCGCGGCGACAACCGGCCGGACCAGGGCGGCGACTGGGCCAACGGGCACTACAAGGGCCAGTGCGCGCAGGACGAGCACATCGCCGGCGTCGCCTACAACTGGCGCAGGACACCGGACGCGTTGCTCTGCCGGAAGTGAATTCCGAAATATCGCAGGAAAGCGGCCGCAGGATCCTCGACAGGAGTTGAGGTCTTGTGGCCGTTTTTCGTGACCACGACCTTCTCGTTCGTCACCGTGATCCGCCCGTCCAACCGGGCCAGCGTCGCCCGTGGTGCTTTGCGGAAACCCGACTCCGGCGCGCTCTGCTGCCACCAGCACGTCGGCACGAACTCCGCCAACGAGCGCGGCCGCCGCTCGACCCGGTAGGTGGGCGAGCCGTCCATCAGCACGTCCACGTCGTCCCCGTGCTCGACCAGCCGGAACGTCCCGAACGGGTCCTTCTGGTCCTCCCGCGACGTCCACGACAGCGGGTGCAGCGAGAAAGCACCGAAGCCGACGTCGCACAGCCACTCCCCGTCCACCAGCAACGTCAGGTGGTCGAAGGGCGGCCCGAGCGTCTGGCTGTCGCGGAACACCCGCGCGGCCAGCAGGTCGACGTGATGTCCCAAGTCCCGCAACAACTCCGCGAACAGCCCGTTGAGCTCGTAGCAGAACCCGCCCCGCCGCCGCGTCACGATCTTGTCGTACAGCCACGGGATCTCCAGCTCGATCCGCATGTCCATGTGGGTGTCGAGGTTCTCGAACGGGACGCTCAGCAGATGCCGTTCGTGCAGCTCCGCCAACGAAGAGTCCCGCGAGGCACCGATGCGCTGTAGGTAGGCGTCCACCGTGTCAACATAACCACATGGGCGAGGTCAGGATCGGCACTTCGGGATGGGTCTATCCGCCCTGGCGCGGCAAGTTCTACCCCAAGGGCGTCACGCAGAAGCGCGAGCTCGCCTACCTCAGCGAGCGGCTCAACTCGGTGGAGATCAACGGTTCCTTCTACTCGCTGCAACGCCCGTCGAGCTACCAGAAGTGGGCGAGCGAAACCCCGGACGACTTCAAGTTCGCCGTCAAGGGCAGCCGCTTCATCACGCACATGAAGCGGCTCAAGGACGGCAACGAGCTCCTCGCGAACTACCTCGCGTCCGGCGTCCTCGCGCTGGGCCCGAAGCTCGGCCCGATCCTCTGGCAGCTCCCGCCGACACTGCAGTTCGACGCCGGCCTGCTCACCAGCTTCTTCGAAGGCCTCCCCCGCACCACCACCGAGGCGGCCGACGTGGCCAAGCGCCACGACCACCGCGTCGACCCCGCGCACACCACGACCGACGCCGAACGCCCGATGCGCTACGCCCTCGAAGTCCGCCACGACAGCTTCAAGACGCCGGAGTTCGTCGACCTCCTCAAACGCCACGACATCGCGCTCGTGGTCGCGGACGCCGCCGGCAAGTACCCGCTGATCGAAGAGGTGACGAGCGACTTCGTCTACGTCCGGCTGCACGGCCACGACGAGCTGTACGTCAGCGGCTACACCGACGAGGGCCTCGACATGTGGGCGAAGAAGGTCAGGAAGTGGCGCAAGCACGGCGACGTGTTCGTCTACTTCGACAACGACGCGAAGGCCTACGCGCCCCGGGACGCTCAGGCGCTGCAAGATCGTCTCGCCGATTGATCCAAACGGACGCACACTCGTCTTCTGACGGAGGTGCGCCCATGTCGACGAAGAGCCTCATCGCCGCCTTGGTGATCACTGCGGGCGCGGTTGCCTCCAGTGGGATCGCTGTTGCGCAGAGTGACAACGCCTGCGACAAGGGCGAGTTCTGCGTCTGGACCGGGCCCGACTACACGGGCACCGTGCAGCGGCTCGACCTGGAGACCGCGAACCCCGACGAGTGCATCCCGCTCACCCTCACCGGACGGTCCTTCGCCAACCGCCTGAGCAGGGACGCGAGCGTGTATCAGCGCGAGAACTGCTCCACCGAGGCCGAGTTCACCACCTACCCGAAGCACGGCACCTACGTGCCGGACGCCTACTTCGTGATCCGGGCGCTGGAAGTGTGGGGGCCATAACGAGGGACGACTACTTTAGTCACCCTATGTAACACCACCCGATCGTGTGAGTACTCACCAGTAGGTCTCATTTGGAACCTAGGTTGCCGCCCTATCGAGTGGTGGCAGCTGGAGGAAATGTGACCGTGGCGGGTGAAGCCGGGTTACTCGAACTGATGGCCGGGCGACTGGCCAAAGACGATCTCACCCCACGTGCGGCGGAACTGGTGCTGGCGGCGTGCCGTGGCGAAGCAGCGCTGGACCACGCGCTCGCCGGTGCGCCGGCGCGGGAACACGGGACGCCGAGAGAGCGGACCGACGGCCCCGGCCAGGGGATTTTCGTGTCGGAGATCCGGGTGCGCGGCTTCCGGGGCATCGGGCCCCAGGCACGCCTGCCGCTGGCACCGGGTCCAGGGCTGACCGTCGTCACCGGACGCAACGGGAGCGGCAAGTCGAGCTTCGCAGAGGCCGCGGAACTGGCGCTGACCGGCTACAACGCCCGCTGGACCCGTGCACGGCACGACGTGTGGCGGCAGGGCTGGCGCAACCTGCACCAGACCGACACGGCCGTCGAACTGGAGCTCGTGCAGGCCGGGCAGATGGACCGGACGACGATCCGCAGGCGCTGGGACGAGGGCGACGACCTGGCGCAGGGCGACTGGACACAGGACGACGCGCCGTTCGACGACCGCAGGTGGCACGACGCGCTGGAGACCTATCGGCCGTTCCTGCCCTACAGCGAGCTGGGGACCGTCCTCGACGCACAGCCTGAGGACCTCTACGAAGCGCTCCACCGTTTGCTGGGGCTAGAAGCTATAACGGAAGCTCAACAGTCTCTCGCCGAGCACCGCAAGCGACTCGCTGAAATTGTCGCGAGACCCTATGACAGGCGTGAACGGGTGCGCGCGGAGCTGGCGGCGTCGCCCGACGAACGCGCGCGCCGTGCCGCCGAGCTGCTCGGCAGCGACTCCCCCGACCTCGACGCGATCGCCGACCTGGCACTCGGTGCCGATGTCGGCAGCGGCACGAACCTGCTGCACCAGATCATGGATCTGCAGTTGCCGCCCGACGACGAGATCGAGCGGTGCCGCGAGACCCTCGATCTGGCGTTAGGGGCTGTAACCGTCGTTGCAACCGATAACGCGCAGGACTCGCTCAGGTGCAGCGAGATCTTGCGGCTCGCGATCCAGTTGCAGGAGTCCGGTGGCAACCAGTCGTGCCCGGTCTGCGATCTCGGCCGGCTCGACGGGCTGTGGCTGCACAAGGCCAGGGAACGGGCCGAGCACCTCGCCAAGGCCGCCGCGGAGCTGCACGACGCGGCCGACCGCCTCGACGTGGCGGTCGCGGCCGCGCGAGCGTTGTGCCATCCCGCGCCGGACGTGCTGAGGGATGCCCAGGGCGTGCTCGACACGACCGCGGTGCTGCAGGCCTGGCAGGCGTGGGACGACTGCGTCTCGATCGACGACCCGGTACGGCTGCGACATGAACTGTTCGACCGGTATACCGACCTCATACAGGCTGTCGACCAGCTGAAATCCGTCGCACGCGAACAGATCGACCGGCGTGACCTGGTGTGGCGGCCGATGGCGATCGCGTTGTTCGAGTGGCACTCGCAGGCGCAGCAAGCGCTTGCGGACGCCGAAGTGCTGGCCGACGTGACCGAGGCGGAGAACTGGATCCGCAAGACGGCGGCGACGTTGCGATCGGAGCGCATCGCGCCGTTCGCCAAGGAGTCGCAGCGGATCTGGCAGCGGCTGCGGCAGCAGAGCAACGTCGACCTGGGCGCGGTGCGGCTCGGCGGCACCCGCAACGTCGAGCTGGACGTGTCGGTCGACGGCGTCTCGAACTCGGCGCTGGCGGTGATGAGCCAGGGCGAGCTGCACTCGCTGGGGCTCGCGTTGTTCCTGCCGCGCGCGATGGTGGACGAGAGCCCGTTCCGGTTCGTGGTGATCGACGACCCGGTGCAGGCGATGGACCCGTCCAAGGTGGACGGCCTCGCGCAGGTGCTCGCCGACGTCGGGCTGACCCGCCAGGTCGTGGTCTTCACGCACGACGAACGACTGGTCGAGGCGTTGCGGCGGCTCAGGCTCCCCGCCACGGTGTGGGAGGTGTGCCGCGGCGAGGAGTCCGTCGTGCAGGTGCGGATGTCCGACGACCCCGTCGGCCGCTGCCTGAACGACGCCCGTGCGATGCGAGGTGACGAGGACCTGCCAGAGGCGCTGCGCACCGAACTGGTGGCGTCGTGCTGCCGGGCGGCCCTGGAAGCCGCGTCGCACGCCCGGTTCCGGCGCGAACGGCTCGGCCGGGGCATGCCGCACGCCGAGGTCGAACGCGTGCTGGAGTGCGCGCTGACGACCAGGCAGAAGCTCGCGCTCGCCGTGCTCGACGACCTCGGCGAGCCGGGAAAGCTGTTGCCGCACCTGGAGGACGTCGTCGGCTCGTGGGCCGTCGATCTGCTGCAGGCGTGCCGCGTCGGCGGTGACGGCGGCGATCTGGACGTGCTGATCCGGGACACCGAGCTGCTCGCCGGGTGGTTGCAGAGATGACCATCCATTCCGATGTGCAGGACCGGCTGACCTGTGTCGCGAACCTGCTGGCGCGCCCGGAGCAGCTCGACGGCGTGCGAATCCGGTGCTGCGCCGAGCTGTTGCGCACCGCCGTGGAACGGTCGGTAGCCCGTGCTTGTGCGGCCGGGAACACCGACCAGCCCGTGCACGCCTTGCTGATCAGCCTTCCGTCCCATGTGGACGCTGATGTGGCGCACGACGCTTCCCAGCTGTGGCACGCACTGAGCCGCGCGATCCGGCACCACGGCTACGAGCTGACCCCGACCGTCGCGGAACTGCGCGGCTGGCACGCCGACACCGCGTCCGTCGTCGAGGCCCTGCGGCCGACCCTGACCCTGTCCGGCACCATCGACCTCACCTGAAGGCACCGGTGAAACTGCTGCTCTTCGCGGATCTCCACCTGGACACGCGCTTCCCGAACGCCGGTCCCGCGCGGCGTCAGGCGTTGCGCGACACGCTGGGCCGCATCGTGGACCTCGCGCAGGATTCCAACGTCGACGCGGTGCTCTGCGCGGGCGACCTGTACGAGCACGATCGCTGCTCTCCTTCCACCGCCTCGTTCCTGCAGTCGTCGTTCGACTGCCCGGTGCCGGTGTTCCTGGCGCCGGGCAACGACGACTGGTACGGACCGCAGTCCGTCTACCAGCAGGTGGACTGGACGCCGAACGTGCACGTGTTCTCGTCGGAGAACATGACGCCCGTGGAGCTCGCCGACGGCGTCACGCTGTGGGGCGCCGCGCACGTCGGCCCCGGTCCGGCGCGGGACTTCCTGGACGGCTTCGCGGTCAACCGGTCCGGCGTGAACCTGGCGCTGTGCCACGGATCCGCGCCGGACGACGTCGCGATCACCGGCCTGGACCACGCGTTCCTGGGCCACGAGCACACTCCAGAGCACGCCGTGCGCTACACGTTCCCCGGCAACCCGGATCCGTTGACCGCGGGCGAAACCGGTGAGCGCGGCGCCGTTCTCTGCACCGTGCACGACGACGGCACGGTGTCGCGCGAGGTGTTCGACGTGTCCGCCTCGCGCTCGCTGGGGTTGCTGGCCGAGTCGTCGGAGGCTTTTCCGTTGCTGGACTTCGATTCCGTCGCCGCGGAACGAACCGTGCGCGGCCAGTTCGTGCGTGATGTGCTGGCGGATCTCTCTCTGGACACCGGCTTGCGCGGCCGCGTGCTCGCCACCGGCCTGCGGGCGCTGGAGGAACGATGAAGATCGAGTCGGTGACCGCGCACGCCTTCGGGCCGCTGCACGGCCGGACTTTGCCGCTGGCACCGGGCCTGACCGTGGTGTCGGGCGTGAACGAGTCCGCGAAATCTTCTTGGCACGCCGCCATTCGCGCGGCTCTGTGCGGCGAACCATCGTCGCGGCACCGCCCGTGGCACGGCGAGTCGTGGCGGGTGGCAGCGACCGTGTCGTTGGAGTCCGGCGAGGTCGTGTTCGTCGACCGCGACCTCAACGACGACGCTGCTCCCGATGTCGCGCGAAGGGTCGGCCTGGATCGCATGTCGTTCGCCGCCACGGCGTGCGTCGACCAGGCGCAGCTCCTGTCGGTGCTGGACGCGGCCGACGGCCTGCAGACCCATCTGCGCCGCGCCGCCGCCACCGCGGGCACGGACGGCACCGTCGAGCAGGCCCTGCAACGCCTGACCGCACCTGTCGACGCGTTGCGCGATGCCCGGAACCGCTTGCGTGAAGCCGAAACCGACCTGAGCGTGGCCCGCCGTGACCACGAGCGGTACCTGGAACTGAGCACGCAGGCCCGTTCCGCCGCCGCGGCACGCGCCCGCCTGGCCGTCCAGTCGCACGCGGCTTCGTTGGAGGCGCTGACTTCCCGTGCGTCGCGCCTGGCCGAGCTGCAGGAGCGCTTCGGCGACAAGCCGCCGTCCGGCATGGCGGCGCAGGAGGAGCTGACCCAGAAGGTCAACCGCGCTCTGGCCGCGTGGCGCGCCGCCCCGACTCCGCGCGTGCTGACCGGCCCGTCCGCGTCGACGCTGGAGGGCGAACTCGAAGCGCTGCCGGAGTTCCCGGTCGGCGAGACCGCGCTGGACGAGGAACTCCGCGTGGTGGCCAGCGCGTATGAGACTGCTTCGGCCGTTGCCGCGGCGCACAACGAGCGCCGTCCGATGCCCGTGACGTCCGCCGAACCGTCCGTGTTGCGCGGCCTGGCCACTCGCCTGGACCCGGTGAGCGGCTCCCGGCTGACCACCGCGTCCATCGAGGTGGACACCGCGCGCCAGTTCCAGGACGAGGCCGCCGCCAACGCCGCGCGCGTGCAGGTGGAGGCCGACGTGGCGGCCGCGCGGGTGCAGGAGATCGCGATGCCGAACCCGTTCCTGCGCAACACTCTGCTGGCCCTGAGCTGTCTGACCTCGCTGGTCGGCGTGCTGCTGTTCCTGGTGGGACAGCAGATGGCCGCCATCGGCGTGCTGGTCGCCGCCCTGATCGCCGGCGTCGGCGGTGCACTGGCCCGGGGCAATGCACCACAACGCGAAGCCGCCGTCTCGTTCGCCGCAGAACGCGCCGCCGCCGCGCACCAGGCGCGCAGCCTGCTGTTCGTGGCGGACCGCAAGCTGGCCGAGGCCGAGGGCCAGCGCGCGGTGGCGTTGGAGGCCGTGCGCGTGCACGACGAAGCCGTCGCCGGCTGCTCCGCCCTGGGCGTGCCATCGGACCGCGAAACGTTGTGGCGCCTGGCGAACCGCCCCGCCTGGGAAGCCTCGCACCTCGATCTCGTGTGCGACGTCGCGCGCACCGAGAAGGCCGTCCGGGTGGAGCTGGCCGCACGGGGCAAGGTCGACAACATGATGTCCGTGCCGGACCTGTTGATCGACTACGAGACCGACTGCAAAGTCCGCGCCCGCCAAGCACTGATGGCCGCCCAACGCCCTCTGCTCGCCCAGGCCCTGGAGGACCGCCGCCTGGCCGAGGCCACCGTCGCCGAGGCCAGGATCGCCCACAACCGCGCGTTGTTCCTGCTGCGCAACGCCGTGACCGCGATCGGCGGCTCCGGCGAACGCCCGGAGGACCTGCTCCGCTCGATCGCCGAGTGGCAGCGCGGCTGGGACCGCATGCTGCGCAAGGCCGAGGAGGAGCGCAACGCGTGGGCCGAACTGCAATCCCTCCTGGCAGACGGCACTTTGGACGATCTGGAGGCTCAGCTCTCCGCCGCCCAGACCCGGCACGCCGCACTGCTGGAGGAAGCTCTTCGTTACGCCGCTTGCGATCCCGTGGACCCATCGCTCGCCACATCCTGCGAGTCCTTGGCCGCGACGCTCGCCGAGGTCGCACGGGTGCTGCCGAGCGTTCCGGACGCGGAGGAGGCGGTGCAGACGGCCGCCGCCGAGGTGGCCGCCGTGATGGCGGAGGTCGAGGCGAACGACCTGGCCTCGCGCTACCTGACCGCGGCTCGGGAGAAGGTGCACAGCACGATCGCCCCGGCGCTGGAGGACACCCTGCGCTCGTGGCTGCCCGCCGTGACCGACGGGCGCTACGTGGATGCCGCCGTGGATCCCCTGTCGCTGGCCGTGCGGGTGTGTGCGGCTTCCGAGGCGTGGCACCAGGCTTCGCGGTTGTCGCTCGGCACGGCGGAGCAGGTCTACCTGCTGCTGCGGGTGGCGCTGGCCCAGCACCTCGCCACGGAGGCGTGTCCGTTGCTGCTGGACGACGTGACCGTGCAGGCCGACGACGCGCGCACTCGGGCGGTGCTGGACCTGTTGCTGCGGTTGTCGGAGGACCGGCAGATCGTCCTGTTCGCGCAGGAGAGCTCGGTCGTGGAGTGGGCTCGCGAGAAGCTGGGCGAACGGGACGTGCTGCACCAGCTCACACCGGTCACGGCCTGACCCGGCCGAAGTTCACGAGCGCGGCGACCCGGTCGGCAACCTGCTCCGGGGCCTCGTGCTCCCACACCCGCACAACCAGCCAGCCGGCGGCGGCGAGCTGCACATCGGTGTCCCGATCACGGACGACCACACCGTGCAGTTTCACCTCCCACCACTCGCGGTTCGCCTTCGGTACTTGGCCGTGCACCGCACGTCGCCACGTCTGCGGCGATTGGTGCTGGGCGGCGCCACATCCACCAGGTAGCGCATCCCCCGCCGGTGCAACGCACGCCGAACTGCCAGCTCCGGCGCCGTGCCGGTCCGGCGAGTCCTGCGCATCACGCGCGACGTCGCCTCGGAGGTAGCGGGCGGGGCGGGGCCTGCGTCGACGTAGCGGTACACGACCAGCAGTTTCCCGGAATTGTCAGACCCCGTCGCTACCGTCGGACCCATGACCAACGCCGCCTTCCGCAAGCTGACCCCGACCACCGGCGAGAGGCTCGCCGAGCTCGGATTGCGCCTCGCCGTCCTGGACCGCGCGATCGCCGCCGGCATCGACGCGCGGGCTGCGTCGCCGCCGTTCGGGCCGACCAATGCGCCTGGGCTGCTCGACTGGATTCATCGGGTGGGCACGCTCAGGCAGCTGCTCGCGGCGGAGGGATGGCAACGGCTCGACCACTGGAACGCCGGGCTCATCAGGCATCCGTCGCGGCCGATCCTGCTGGGCACCCTCCAGGGCAACAGGGGGACGGGGTCGCCAGAGGCGCCGTTACGCAGTGACTACGCGAAGGGGCCCGCGATCGCGGCGATGATGCGGGACAACGACCACGACCAGTTCGCACTGTTCGAGAACGTGCGGACGGAGGGGCTGAAGTTGTGGTTCCTGGTCACGTATCCGCTGCAGCTGGAGGATCGGCTGGTGGTGTTGCGGGAGGTGTCGCAGCCGGAGCCGACGCCGCAGAACCAGGTCATCGAGCGGTGGGCGCACCGGATTCCGTTGCCGCCGATGGAGTTCGCGCAGACCAGGACGCCCAATGTGGACGGGCCGGAGGAGGTGGACTTCCCGATCGCGCTCAGGCGGTGAGCGTCAGCGGACGATGTCGAGCGCCAGCTCGGCCAAAGCCGCGGTGCCGATCAGCAGCGCCAGTGCGAGCACGCCCAGCAGGATCCGGCCACGCCGGAACCGGTGCGTCGCGGACAGGGCCAGCAGTGCGCACGAGATGGGCGCCAACCACACCGGGTGCGGCCACCTGATCACGCCTACCAGCGCCAACGCCAGCAGCGCGAGGCCGAGGAGCCAGGCGCCGGTGTGGGCACCGCGCAGGATCGAGTCCTGGGCGAGGTCGTCATCCCGGCGGGTCACGTGATCATGCTTTCACCAAGACGATGGGAGCGCAGTCCCACGTACTGAGGCCCGCGTGGCAGCGCGGCGCGGCAGAGGTGACAATGGCCGGATCATGTTCACCCCCTCGCGACTCACGCTCGCCCGAACCCGGCGCGGACTCACCGCGGCCGAGCTCGCGCGCAAGTCCGGTGTGCAGGTCCGGGCGATCAAGGAGTACGAGCGCGGGGTGCGGTGTCCGCGGCCGTCCACAACGGAGTCGCTGGCGGCGGCGCTCGGGTTTCCCGAGGCCTTCCTGACGTTGCCTGAGCCACCAAGGCCGCAGAACGCCCCGCGGGGTGTGCAAGCCACCGCGGCCGCGCAGTTGGCGATCGAGTTCAACGCGTGGCTGGAGCGGCTGTTCGTGTTGCCGCAGCCGGATCTGCCGCCGCCGCGGACGTCGCCGGAGGCCACGCGGCTGGCCTGGCGGCTCGACACGTTGCCGGCGCCGAACATGGTGCAGCTGCTGGAATCGCGCGGCGTGCGGGTGTTCTCGCTGCCGGTCGACTGCGCCGGACAGGAGGCGTTCTCGTGCTGGCACAACGGCACGCCGTACGTGTTCCTCAGCCCGGCGGCGTCGCCGGAGCAGGCGCGGTTCGACGCCACGACGCAGCTCGCGACTCTGCTGGGCCATGACGAGCCGGAGAGCTTCGCCGCCGAGTTCCTCATGCCCGAGAACCTGCTGCACGGCACGAGCCACAGCCATTGGTACGTGTCCAGCCAGCAGTTCGCCACGCGCGCCAACGCACCCGCCCAAGGCCCGATGGCTCGGCGCGAGACGTCGAAGCTGCTCACCAAGGTGTTCAAGGTGCTGAGGGAGAACGGCACGACGCCGCTGCACGTCGCCAAGGAGCTGAACCTCGGCCTGGAAGAGCTCAACGGCCTGGTGTTCGGTCTGGTGCTGACGGCGCTGCCGGGTGGCGGAGAACCCGGCCCGCGAGGCCGCGCGCGCCTCACTCTGGTCCACTGATCAACCTGGAGCCAGCGGCTGGTCACGCGCTGCAGTCCCCTGCGGGTTGTACTAGGCCAAACGAGCGATTTGTGAAACGCATCGCCTGGCATGCCCGACACTGAGAGTGACGGGTAGCCGAGTCGTGAGGACGCCCCATGACGATGCAGCAACGCACAGAGCCCTCGCCCGCAGCTGTTCTCATCGCCGTAGCCGTGCTCGCGCTGGTTCTGACCGTTGCTTTCGGCCCGCTGGGCTTCGTCATCGGGCTCGCGTTGTTCGCGTTGATGTTCATCGGCACCAAGCGCGGACCGGCGGCCGAGCAGATCGCTCCCGTGCGGACCCGGTCCCGCATCCGCCGCCTGTCCACGGCGGGGCGGGTCGCGATCGTCGGCGAGTCGCACTACCAGGACGCCATCGCCGAGGTCGCCAAGCACGCCACGGCGCAGACGCTCGAAGACGCCATTCCGGCGACCGCGGTGCTCGTCCCGGAACCCGTCAACCGGCACGACCACCAGGCCGTGCGGGTCGACCTGCTGCGCGGGGACGGTTCCGCGATCACCGCCGGCTACCTGCGCGGCGACCAGGCCTCCGACTACCAGCCACTTCTCCTCGAACTGGCCGACCGCGGCGAGGTCGGTTCGTGCCCGGCGCGGATCATGGGCGGCGGCCAGCGCTACTACGGCGTGCACCTGCACCTCGGTGCTCCGCGACTGCTGCTGCTCGACCACGAGGCCCTCGGCACCGCCCCGACAATGCCCGCCGAGCATCAGGTCTCCGTCACGGGCGAGGACGCGCATCAGCTCGTGCTGCACCGCGTGGTCAACGGCCGGACGCCCGTCCACGTCATCGCCGAGCTTCGCGACTGCCGGATCGCCAGAGGCTCTCACGTTGGTGAACACACTCTCGAGGTGCTCCTCGAAGGCGAACGCGTCGGCCAGCTCACCTATGCGATGGGGCTTCGCTACTGCGACCTGGCCCAGGAGTGGCGCGCCCGCACGGGGCGGGCGCTCTGCGAAGCCGTGATCACCAACGAAGGCACCCGCGGCCTTCAGGCGAAGCTGCTGCTGCCTAAATGATCTTCAGTTCGGCCTTGCACTGGTAGCACCGCCAGAAGTACGGCATGCCTTTGCGTTGGGCGGCCGACCGCCACAGTTCAAAGTCGCGGCCGCACTGCGAGCAGACCGGCGGGTCGCCGAACTTCTCGGCCTGCAGATCCTGCAGCAACCGCTCGGCGAACGCGGTGCCCTGGCAGGTGATCATCACCTCACGGCTGCGGCGCTGGGACAGCGGGTTGTGGCTGCCCATCAGTACGGTCCGTCGGTCGATGACCACCACCTTGCGGTGCTCGACCTCCGACCGGATCACCTTCGCACCGGTTCGCACCAATTCATCGAGCCAGCGGCGGAAGCTGTCCTTGCGCATGTTCGTGTCCCGCTCGGTGCGCACGAACACCCTGACAACAACCCCTCGCGCCACTGCGTCCGCGATCAGCGGCAGGAACCGGGAGCTCTTCTTCGCCACCCACGGCGACCACATCCACACGGACTTCCGTGCCGCCTTGAGGTGCGTGTCCAGCGCCGTGTCGAACGAGAACTCGTCGTCGATGTCGGTGACCTCGACCAGCCCACGCAGCACGTCCTGAAGTTCGGCCTCGACCCGCGACACCGCGCGGTACTCGACGGTCTCCGCCAGCCCGAGCAGCACACTGGCACGACACCACTGCACCTCGCGCGCTGCCCCCAAAGCCCGTAGCGCCCCGAGCGGCGTCTCGCCCAGCGCGGCTTTCACCGCCAACGGCCCGTTCGCGATCAGGTAAAGCCTCTTGCGCGCGCGTGTGATGCCCACGCCGAACAGCCGCACGCCCGACCGCTCGAAATCGCTGCCACCGCGCCACTTCGCCTTGCTGATCCATCCGCCGCCGTCTTCGACGAGGTCGAACACCACGGTGTCGAACTCCCTGCCCTGGAACGAATGGGCCGTCCCGACCGGCACCTGGAGGTTCTGCCCGGCGTCGCGCAGTGCGGCATGCGCGGCGTCGGCCTGTTGTGCGAACGTCGTCACCACACCGACCGAGCCCTCGACCACGTGGTGCTGGGCAAGGCTGCGCGCCAGCAGCGCGCCCACCGGCCACCACCCGGCCACCGGGCCGGACCTGTGCACCTGGTTGAGCTGCGGCAGCCCGTCCACGTCGATCAGCACGATCTCGGTGTCCTCTGGCGCACGGCCGCCGACCTGGCGGACACCGTCCTCGAGCACCTGGTACACGACGTCGTTGGCGAGCCTGCGCAGGTTCGAGCCGAACCGGAACTGGTGGCGCAGCCCGACGCAGCCGGGGTCGGCCGCGACGTGCTCCGGTGCCCGGATTCCGCAGTGCGTGAACGAGTCCGGCTTGAACCAGCGGCGCACGGCGGCGTTCCTGCTGCGGTCCGCCTCCGGGGTGACCGGCCCGAGCTGCAGGAAGTCGCCCAGCAACGTCGCCGTCGTCGTCGCCCGTGCCACGGCCAGCAGCACCTCGCCGAGCACCGCCGCTCCGGCCTCGTCGACCAAGACCACGTCGAACTGCTGACGCGCCACTGCGGGATGCGCTCGCGAACGCGCCAGCGTCGTCGCCACGACCATCGCAGCCGCGACGATCTCGCCCTCGGCGTCACGGCGCAGCCTGGTGATCCGGGCGGTCAGGTCCCGCAACCGGGCTTCCAGCGCCTCACGGCCGCTCTCCCGCTGCAGCACCCGAAGTCGCTCACGCTTCTCTTGCTTGCCCGGCAGTCCGGCACGGTCCGCGGTCTTGATCAGCGCCAGGTCGTCCTCGGTCACCAGGCCCCGCGCCACCAGCTGGGCGCACAGCTCGCCGAGCTCCCGCACGTGATTCCTCGCCTCGTCACACCGGCGCTGAGAATTGGCCCGTTCACATTGCCGCGCAGCGAACTCGTCCCCAGCCCGCTGCAGATCCCGTTCGGTGACGGGGTGTGCGGTCGCGAGTGCGTGCCTGACCAACGGCTCCAGCGCGTGGTGCTGCTCGGCCACGTGCGTTTCGAAGCGCCCCAGCCGTTCCCGCGACTCAGTCAGCACACGGCGGTTGCGCCGCCGTGTGAGCCACCATCCGCCCGCGTTGGCGACGGTGTACTCGACGTGCGCGAAGCTCGCCCGTTCCTCGACCAGGTCGCGATCCAGCTCGGCGAGCCGTGCCGACATCTCCGCGGCCCGGCGCAATTCCTCCCGTGCCGGAGCGAGCCGCGCGACCTCGGCGGTCGCCGCCTCCAACCGCGCCGCGGCGTCCCGGAGCTCGCGGCCGAGCTTCTCGTGCGCAGCCTTCGCATTCTCCAGGTCGATCAGGCGAGTCTCGTGTGCTTTCGACGTGGCCAGCCGCTGCTGCGCGCGAACGTATGCCTGGTGGTCGTAGCCGGCCAGCACGGTGTCCAGCTCGGCTACCGCAGCGTCGACCTGGTCGGTCTCCGCGATCTCGTCCTGCACGCGCTGCCGCTCGGCGTCCACCTCCGCCGTCGTCCTCGCCGCCAGCCGCTCCAGCTGCACGTCGTCGTTGTTGACCAGCTCCGGCAGATGAGGCGGACCGACCCGGAGCACCACACCCGGTTTCGGGTTCAGGTGCTTGATGACCTCCTTGAGCGCGTTGTCGACCGCCACGTTCGCGGTCGACACCAGCAGCACTCGCTTCCCCATCCCGACGAGGTCTTCGATCGCCCTCGCCAGCACTCGGGTCTTGCCGGTTCCGGGCGGCCCCCACACAGCGTGCAGACCCGGCTCGACGCAGGCGCGGTACGCCTGCCGCTGAGCCGCGAGGAAGCCGGGCGGATAGTCACCGGACCGTGCCGGCACCGGATCCAGCGAGCCGGTCGCCAGCTTGTCCGCGAGCTTCGCGTCTCCGAGCGCCGCGATCCCGTCGCGCAGTTTGCGCAGCAGGTGCTGGGGCGTGAGCCGGACCGTCCACAGCACCTCGCAGCCCTTCGGAAGCGCGCCCTCGGCCTTGACCTTCAGCACCTCGTCGGTGACCAGGGCGCGGGCGACCGGAACCGTCGTGCCGTGCTCAGGTCCCTCGTCGTCCGCGAAGCACAGCTGGTCGAAACTGTCCGCGGTCGGCGCTCTGCGGGATCCGGTGTGCAGGTCGAGCGCATACCAGCCGTCACCTTGCAGAACGGCCTTACCCAGTCGCTTCCACTCACCCTGGGCACTGCGGCCGGTGCGCTGGAGAAGTTCGTCGGCCGCTTCTAGGACTTCGCCGCGCCACCCTGCCATCCCCCACCTCGTTCCTGTTCGAACGAGTAAACCAAGAGTCGCGGAGGCACCACAGGAAGTTGACCGAATGGACCAACGTCAGGCGAACTTGCTGCTCCCCAGGTAGTCGGCGAACGTGCGCGGCTCACGGCCGAGCACCCGCTGCACCCCGTCCGACAGGTGCGCCTCTTCTCCCGTGCGGATGCGGACGAGCAGCATCGTGACGAGGTCCGCGATCTCGTCCGGGTAGCCGAGCTCGCGCATCGACGCGGCGAACTCCTCGGCCGTGACGTCGGTGTAGAGGACGGGGCTGCCGGTCACCGCGACGATCCGCGCCAGCATCTCGGCGAACGACAGCGCCTCGCGTCCGCTCAGGTCGTAGGTCTGCCCGGAGTGGCCGGGCTTGGTCAGTGCCGCGACGGCGACCTCGGCGATATCCAGTACATCGATGAACGGGTGGACGCCCTGACCTGCGGGTACGGCGAGCTCACCGTGCTGGACGGGCGCCGCGAACATGTCCTCGTCGAAATTCTGCATGAACCAGGTCGGGCGCAGGATCGTCCACTCGACGCCCGAATCCTTGACTGCGGCTTCGAAGGGATCGTCGTCAGGAGCACCGCGCATGGACAGCAGGACGAGGCGGGTGACACCGGACTTCACGGCCAGCGGCACGAACTCGAAGAGCAGTGCCGGGTTGTCCGGCGGGACGACGTAGACGGCGGTGGTGCCGGCGAGGGCGGGCTCCCAGGTGTCGGCGTCGGCCCAGTCGAACTTCGTGGCCGAGGACCGCGACGCGGGGCGGGCGGCCTCGCCGAGGAGTGCGGTGACGCGGCGGCCGGTCTTGCCGGTGGCGGCGAGCACGAGGACGGATGCGGGCTTGATCTCGCTCAATGTTGACATGACTAGAGCAAATCAACGTTGACGCGGACGATCCATGCTTGATTGACCGCCATCCTTGCTCGTTCGTCCAGGTGGTAAGTAGTGGGTCATGAGTGAGCGTGATCTCGTGGACCTGAGGGATGCGTTGCGGGCGTTCGCCGCCGCCCGCGACTGGGACAGCTACCACACGCCCAAGAACCTGGTGATGGCGTTGTCCGCGGAGGTCGGCGAGCTCACCGACCTCTTCCAGTGGCTCACGCCCGATGAGGCAGAGAATGCAATGAAAGACCCAGAACTCGCTTGGAACGTGCGGGACGAGCTCGCCGACGTGATGCACTACCTCACCAGGCTGGCGGACAAGCTCGGTGTCGACCTCGTCGAGGCCGCGTTCGCCAAGATCGAACGCAATGAGCGGCGATTCCCCACCGGGAGCCTGCGTCCTGTTCCTCTCGAGAAAGGTGAGCTGTGAGTCTCCAGAGCGTGCAGGCACTGCACGTGCACCAAAAGGTCACGTTCATGTCCAACCGGTACGAGGTCTTCGCCGACAACGCCGGCCAGCCCGGCGAGCTGGTCGGGTATGCGGAGCAGAAGAAGTTCAAGATCAAGGAACGGATCACGATCTACACCGACTCGTCGAAGAGCCAGGTGCTGTTCGAGTTCAACGCCCGCAAGGCGCTTGACCTCGGCAGCGGCTACGACGTGACGGACGCGAGCGGGCGGACGATCGGGTTGTTCCGCAAGGACTTCGCGAAGTCGCTGCTGCGCTCGACGTGGCATCTGGAGCAGCCGGGCTGGGGCACCACGACGGGTGCCGAGCGGAACAAGGTGTTCGCCGTGATCCGCCGGCTGTGGGGGTGGATCCCCTACATCGGCGAAGCGCCGTTCCCCATGAGGTACCACTTCGACTTCACGCAGGAGAACGGCGCTCCCGTGTTCAGCGTCGACAAGAAGACCTGGATCCGCGACCACTACGTGGTGCCCATCCAGGATCCTGGCGTCGACCGGCGGCTGGTGATCGCCCAGGCCGTCGCCCTCGACGCGCTGCAGTCCCGCTAGAGGTACGTCAGCAGGAGGAGGATCAGGCACACCAGCAGCACGACGCCGAGCACTGCGGGCAGGAATGACTGCGAGGACGGCGCGGGCTCGCGGGCGTGCCTGCCCCGCCTCCTGCGCGCTCGCCACCGCAAAGGTGCCTCCCCTGCCCACTGACCGTTCATGACGATCACGGTAGGGACCGGGAAGCCGGGCTTGACTCGCGTCACCCGCTCGCCGGAGACACGTCACCCTGTCGGCCGCTCAAGGTGTCACGACACA
>NZ_JYJG01000206.1 GCF_000955955.1 Lentzea aerocolonigenes | reverse complement strand
TCGGGGTGAGGTCGAAGTCCTTGACGTTGCCGGTCTGCTCGGTCCAGCCCGCCCACAGGTCGCCGTCCTTCACGGCCAGCGAATCGTCGTTGCGGAGGACACCGATCCTGTTGCCGGCCAAGTGGAAGTCCTTCGCGCCGCCCGCCTGGGTGGTCCACCCGGCGTACAGGTCGCCCTCCTTGACCATGACGTCACCGCCCGTGGTCAGCACGCCGATTCTGTTGCCGTCGATCTCGAACTTGGTCACGCCGCTCAGCTGCGTCGTCCAGCCGGCGAACAGGTTTCCTTCCTTGACCGAGAGGGTGCCGCCGGAGAGCACACCGATGCGCGGCCCGGTTTCGGCGGCCTGAGCGGCCGGGGTGGACATGAGGGTGGTGGCGAGGGTGGCGCCGATCAAAGCCGCGCCCGCGATCTGCTTCTTCATTTCGGAGTCCTTTTCCGGGAAGTCGGGCGTGCTTTTAGCGGTGGGTGAGGTCCGCGGCCGAGACGCCGCTCGCCTGCTCGGTCCAGCCGGACCAGAGGTTGCCTTCCTTCACGGCGAAGGAATCGTCGTTGCGCAGGACGCCGATGCGGTCCACGGAAAGCTCGATGTCCTTGATGCCGCCCGCCTGGTTGACCCAGCCCGCGTAGAGG
>NZ_JYJG01000205.1 GCF_000955955.1 Lentzea aerocolonigenes | reverse complement strand
GTGAGGACGACACCGATGCGGTTGTTCGTCATCTCGAAGTTCGCGACATCACCGGTCTGCTCGGTCCACGACGACCACAACGTGCCGTCCTTCACCACGAGCGACCCGTTCTCACGCAGCACACCGATGCGGCCCGCGGCCAGTTCGACGTCCTTGGCACCGTTCATCTGACCGACCCAGCCCGCGAACAGGTCACCTTCCTTCACCGTGACCTCGCCGCTGCTGAGCACGACACCGACGCGGTTCGGGGTGAGGTCGAAGTCCTTGA
>NZ_JYJG01000204.1 GCF_000955955.1 Lentzea aerocolonigenes | reverse complement strand
AGGTCGAAGTCCTTGACGTTGCCGGTCTGCTCGGTCCAGCCTGCGAACAGGTTGCCGTCCTTGACCGCCAGCGAACCGTCGTTGCGCAGCACGCCGATCCGGTCACCTGCCAGGTGGAAGTCCTTGGCGCCGCCCGCCTGCGTCGTCCACTGGGCGAAGAGGTCGCCCTCCTTGACCATGACGTCGCCGCCCGTGGTCAGCACGCCGATGCGGTCGCCCTCGATCTCGAACTTCGCGACGCCGTTCAGCTGCGTCGTCCAGCTCGACCAGAGGTTTCCTTCCTTCACCGACAGCGTTCCGCCGTTCAGCACGCCGATCCGGCCGATCTGCTGCGCTGCCTGCGTCCACCACGACGTCTGCTTGTTGGCGCCGGCCCAGCTGAAGCTGATGTGGATGTGGTCCTGGTGCGGGCTCGCCCCGCTGTACGGCGTCCACCCCGCGTCTGGCCGGTACGCCTCCCAGATCTTGTTGTTCCAGATCAGGTACATGACGCCCAGGCGGCGGGCCATCGCGTGCTTGTTGCCGTGCTGGTCGGTCGCGAGCAGCCAGCCGAGGAAGTCCTCCGCCTTGGCCCGGTCCGCGGTGTCGAAGTAGTTGAAGTGGTAGTCGAGCGCCCTGCCCTCGTGGTGCTCGCTGGTCTGACCGTCGCAGTTGCGGACGATGCCAGCGGTGTGGTTGCCGTAGGTGGCGTTGAGCAGGTCGCGCACCCCGAGCGGCCCCGGCTTGGCCGACGCCTCGCAGTTGCGCTGCGCGTCGTAGGCGGAGTACGGGTCGATCCCGGCGCCGAAGTTCGGCGTCGTCGGCGCGGCCTGCGCCGGGATGGTGCCGAGCGCGATGGCGGCGACGACTGCGGCCAGTACGGTCTTGATTCCACGCATGACTATTCTCCCAAGATTTCCGTTGCAATTGCCTCTGCGTGTTCCCTGTTTCGCGCAGCAACCATCGCCACGACCTGGGAACCGGATTCATCGACGCGAATTCTCAGGTTTTCGAGCCTTGTTCCCCTGAGTGCGTCCGGGTCTACTTTCGCTTTCAGGTTTCTTTCGACCAGGAACATCGTGGGGCAAACATTGCCGTGCACACCGGTGCCGCGACAAGACTTTCGGGCCGTCCGGAAATGCCCTGGCCGGATCAGGACAAGCGCGTCCAGGTTCCGTCCAGGTTCTGTGAGGGTGCCGTGCAGGTCGCCTGAATAGCGTTTTCGGCATGCGTACTGGAGATGTGCAGGAATTGGTCATGCGAGCACAGGCCGAGATCGTCGTGTGCATGTCGGGCGGGATGGAGGTCGACCTCCGCTTCCTCCCGCGGGGAACCCCCGTGCGCGTCCTCTACCCCGACGACGTGGACCGCGCCTCGGTCCCGGACTTCCTGCGCGGCCACGACCAGGTCCGCGTCTGCGCGGGCCTGCCGACCGGCCTGGTGCTCTGCGACGGCACGGCGGTGGTTCCCGGTCCGGCGACCGTCACGGCTCCGGAAACCGTTGCGCTGCTGAAGGCCTGGTTCGACCACTTGTGGGCGGGTGCGATGTCCGCCGACGCGCGCGCCGTGGAGGGGTTGACCGAGCAGGAGAGAACGATCCTGCGTCTGCTCGCGGGAGGGGTGACCGACGATGCGGCGGCGGCGCGGATCGGCACGTCCGCGCGCTCGGTGCGGCGGGTGATGGCGGGGGTGATGGGGCGGCTCGGGGCGCGCAGCCGGTTCCAGGCGGGACAGCTGGCGGCTCGGCGCGGCTGGTTGTAACCCCGGACACGCGTGATGGCGGCAGCGCAGGTCGTTGCGCTGCCGCCATCACTGATGTCAGGACGTGCCGGGACAACTGCCGGAGAAGGTCTGGCCGGTGCGGAAGAAGCGGACGGCTTTGTCCGCGCAGTCGATGAGCCACAACGAGCCGTGCGTGCTGTCGTCCACGGTCAGCAGCGCTCCACCGATCTTGTGGCGCATCTGCTCCGCCCAGACGTGCGGCGTGACGGTCTCGTAGCGGTGGCCGGCGAGTTGCAACGGGCTGGAGCCGTGCTTCAGGTGCCACGGCGTCGCGGGCAAAGGCCAGCCCGCGCACCAGTTGCCGTAGCCCGCGCCGTTGGGGAAGAGCGGGTACTTCTCCTGCCGGTACTGGACTTGACGCCACGCCTCGTCGACGTTCGGGGCCTTGCCCTGGTCGTTGCACAGCACGGCGCGCTGCATCAGCAGGCCGCCGTACCACACCGGCGTCAGGCCGAAGCCCTCGTTCTCAGGCTCGTCGCCGGTCAGCGGCGGCACACCACCGGTACGGAGCGCCACGATCGACTCTGCGACCTGCTGCCAGACCGCGCGCTTGTAGGTGAGCATCGCGCGCAGATGACTTCCGGTGTACCTGTGCCCGTTGACCGTGACGGGCGCGCGGTCGAGCTGAGCGGCCAGATCGCTGATCGACTTCGTCACCGCCTGCCCGGTGGTTCCGAGGTGGAACGCCGAGTCCCGCTCGGCCAGCCAACCGGCGAGGACCTCGTAGTTGGCCTGCTTGGCCGCGGCCGAGCCCAGGTTCATCGTCTCCAGCGTGAAGTCCGCGGGCATCACGGAGTCGAGCAGCATCCGGTCGACGCGGTGGTCGTAATGGCTGCGGTAGACGGCACCCAGTGCGGTGCCCCAGGAGATGCCGAAATAGCTGATCTTCCGTTCACCCAGCGCGGCGCGGATGTCGTCCATGTCGTCGGCGACGGCCCTGGTGGACAGGTTGGTCAGCAGCTCGCGGTCATAGCCGATGCAGCGGGCGTTGGTGCGGGCGTTGCGCTCGTAGTCCTGACGGAACCGTTCGGACGGGCTCGCCTGCGGGTCGGGCTCGGGACCGTCCTCAGGGGTGGCTTCGCACCCGACGCCCCCGCTGAACCCGACGGCGCGCGGGTCGAAGCCGATGAGGTCGTGGTCGGTGTTCAGCTCGGCGAACTTCGTCTTCGTCAGGTCGTACGGCAAGCTGACACCCTGGTTGCCGGGGCCGCCGGGGTTCAGCAGCAGCACACCGCGGCGCTTCTTCGGGTCGGTGGCCTTGATGCGGCTGACGGCCAGGTCGATTTTCCGGCCGTGCGGACGTGAGTGGTCGAGGGGCACGGTGACCGTGGTGCACTCGCTGCGGTTGTCGTCCGGGTACCAGTGCTCGTGGACCTGCCGGCACGGTTTCCAGTCCAATGTGGACGCGCTGGCGGGTGGTGCGGCGACAAGCGGACCGACCAGCATCGCCACGGCCGCAGCGCGAAGTAGTTTCGACACGCGGCTGAGCGTAGGAAGACGATCTGTGCTCGCGGATCATGCGCGCGGATGATCCGGACGTCCTACTGCAGGCTGATCAGGTCACCACGAGTCGCGCGACCAGGTCTGTTCGGTCATGTCCTCGTCGGGTTCCGGTTCTTTCACCGGTTTTTTCACGGGCTCGGGACCGTCGGGAACGCCGGCCAGCTCGTCCTCGGCGAGCCGTGCCAGCTCCGCTTGGCCCTTCTCGGCCTGTGCCTGCTTCTCCTCGTCGGACGTGGTGGCGTACCAGGAGGAGAGCGCTTCCGCACCAGCGCCGAGAGCCTCGTCGTACGCGCGGCTGTTCAGGATCTGGGCAGGCGTCGTACGGCCGGCGAGGAGCTCCTTGGCCATCTCGGCGAGCGCCGGGCTCTGCTCGTTCGCGACGAGCTTCTTGAGCAGCTGGCGCTGGTGCCGGTCCATGCCCGGCCGCAGTTCGGTTTCCGTCATCTTCGTCACCTATGCAGAGCCGGGTGCCCGTACGAGCCGGGCAGTGGGTGGGCCTTGAAACCGCTGTCGCTCATCACCATCAGGATCTCGCCCTTGGCCGTGCGGACGATGTACGAGAGCGCCTGGAACAGCTCGCCGATCTTGCTCCACGTCTCGACGACCTTCATGCACTGCCACGCCGCCACCGACCAGAGCACGGCCGGCCCGATGACGGACTCCGCCATGACCCCGCCGGCAATCGCCTCCGCGGTGATCCAGAAGACCTTGTCGAAGATGTCCTGCACGAGATCACCGGCGACCTTGGCGAACTCCCGCACGCCCGCCGCCACCTTCTCGTACTCCTCCTTGAGCTTCACGAAGGCGTCTTTGTGCTGCTCGAGCGACGTCTGAAGGCGCTGGAAGTAGGCGTACGACCCGTCGGAAGCCTTACCGCTCCACGCGTTGAGCAGCAGGCGGTGGTTGTCCATGACGTTGCGGCCGACGTCGCTGCAGAAGAAACCGAGCGAGTTGAAGGCGCTGCAACACTTCGAGAACGCCTCCCAGTCGCCCGCGATCCGCTTGCTGACCCAGTCGGCGGGGTTGACGCCGATGAGGACGTCCAGCACGTTGGCCACCCAGTACCCGGGACTGACGAGGTTGTTCAGCGCGTCGACCACGGCCATCGGGTCGAGGGGCTCGTCGCCTGCCTGCGGCGGGGTCAGCCTGCCCTCGGGGAACATGGTCTCGCGCAACACGAACGGCCCGGTGAAGTGCTGCACCGACGGGCTCGGCGCGTCTGGCAGCTTGTTCTCGAACGCGCGGGCTTCTTCTTCGTCCGTGGTGCGGTAGTACTTCGCCGTGTTGGCCATCTCCACGGCGTTCGTCTTGCAGACGGCCGTGAGCTGGGCGAGCACCTCGCTGATCTGGGCCTGCAGCTCGTCGTGCTCGGTGAGGAACTCGGCGATGACACCGTCCTGCTGGTCGGTGATCTCCAGGTTCGCCTTGGCGTACCGCTCGGCGGCCTCCGAGTGCTCTTCCTGCTTGCCGAGAACCGCGGCGAAGTCCCCGATGACCGCCGGTGACGCGTGGAAGTCCACGGACCCCCTCCTCCTGATCTGTCCGCGGAGGATATTCGCGGGTCCTTGACGGTTTTCTTGAATGCGCGGCTACTGGGGCGTGCTCGCCGCGATGTCCTGCACGACCTGGCACGCGCTGCCGACCGGATCCGCGGCGTTCGCGTGCGCGGCGAGCTTGCCCAGCAAGGCCTTCAGGCTCGCCTGGTCCTGCGCCGACAGCCCTGCCAGCACATGAGCCTCGGCGTGCTTCAGCCGCAGGTCGAGCTCGGCAAGCCGCTTCCGCCCCGTCTCGGTCGCCACGACCAGGCGGGTGCGGCGGTCGGCCGGCGCGGGCCGGCGGATGACCAGCGAGGCGCCTTCCAGGTCGTCGAGCAGGTAGGTCATGACCGTGCGATCGATGCCGAACTGCTGGCACAGCGCGGACTGGCTTTCCGGCTGGTCGCGCACCGCGGCGGTGAGGATCTGGTAGCCGCGGTGGCCCCCCGGCAGGTCGCCGACCGCCACGTTCGTCGCCTTGACGTAGGCGCGGAACACCACGCCGAGGGTGAAGCCGAAGTCTTCGTCGAGGGCGGTCACCCGACCAATGATAGCCCGGACAGAACGTCTGTCGAGCAGAACATCTGTGTGGCATACTTTCGGCATGCCAGATTACGGCCACTCGCTCGAGTTCGGTGTGTTCCTGCCGCCCGCCGCCGACCAGTTCGGCGACACGCTGCGGCTCGCGCAGGCCGCCGACGCACTCGGTCTGGAGCTCGTGAGCATCCAGGACCACCCGTACAACTCGACGTTCCTCGACACGTGGACGTCGTTGTCGGTCATCGCGGCGGCGACGTCCAACGTCCGCGTCTTCCCCAACGTCGCCAACCTGCCCCTCAGGCCGCCCGCGATGCTCGCCAGGGCCGCCGCGAGCCTCGACGTCATCACCGGCGGCCGGGTCGAGCTCGGGCTCGGCGCCGGGGCGTTCTGGGACGCCATCGCCGCCATGGACGGCCCGCGCCGCACCCCGGCCGAGTCGGTCGAGGCGCTCGAAGAGGCCATCACGGTGGTCCGGACACTGTGGACTCCCGGACGCGGAATCCGGTTGCCGGGCAAGCACTACTCGCTCAACGGCGCGCGGCCCGGCCCGTTCCCCGCGCACGACATCGGCATCTGGCTCGGCGCCTACAAGCCGAAGATGCTCAAACTCACCGGCCGGCTCGCCGACGGGTGGCTGCCGTCCGCCTCGTACGCGACGCCGGACCAGCTGCCCACGATGAACGCGATCATCGACGAGGCAGCCTTACAAGCCGGCCGTGCGCCCAAGGACATCCGCAGGCTCTACAACATCGACGGCAGCTTCACCGCCGAACAGCTCGCCGAGCTTGCGCTCGGCAACGGCGTCAGCGGGTTCATCCTGATGGTCAACGGCGACGACGAGCTGCGCCGGTTCGCCGAGGAGACCGCCCCGGCCGTGCGCGAGATCGTCGCAGGGGCACGAAACCCAAAAGTCGTTGACCGGCTCGGGGTGATCCCGACGCCGGACGACGGCATCCGAATCTCGGACGAACGGCTGTGGGACGAGTCCGAGCGCCCGGCCGGCCCAGCACCCGAGCCCGACGCCGTCTACACCCCTACCGGCAAAGCGCTCGGCCAGCAGCTGATCGACGTGCACAACCACTTGCGGCGGGAGCTGAACAACGTCCGGTCACTGGTGAAGCAGGTCGCCGACGGCACGCTCGCGGTGGGAGCCGCCCGTTCGGAGATCAACACGATGACCATGCGGCAGAACAACTGGGCCATGGGCGCGTACTGCGAGAGCTACTGCCGCCTGATCACGATGCACCACACACACGAGGACCGGTCGCTGTATCCCCAGCTGCGACAGGGTGACGAGCGGCTCGGGCCAGTCCTCGACCGGCTGACCGAGGAGCACCACGTCATCCACGACGTGCTCGAACGCGTCGACGCCGCGCTGGTCGCGATGGTCTCCGAGCCCAAGAAGATCATCGACCTGCAGGACGCCGTGGACGTGCTCACGGACACCCTGCTGTCGCATCTGTCCTATGAGGAGCGCGAGCTGGTCGAACCGATGGCGCGAATTCCGTACCACTACTGAGTGCACCTGGGCGTGTGCAGCGGGAAATCACGCGTCACCACCAAGACACTGGGTGCGTGGACACCAGGAAGCGAGTCGATCCGGTCCGGCGCGGTCGCACGATTCTGGGTGCGTCGCTGGTGGTCACAGCGGCTGCCGCGGGGACACGGGCCACAATCGGCTTCAGCCGCGCGGCGGAGACCGAGCAGGCGATCCGTGCGAAGGACGGCCTGGACATCACGGTCGCGCTGCACCACGGGCTGACCTGGGGCTGGCTCGCGTTCGCGGTGCTGACCGGGGTTGCCGCGCTTCCGTTGCTGGTCAACGGAAGTGGCCGGGTGTTCGCGGCCGGCGTCTGCTATGCGCTGGGCATGCCGTTGCTGCTGCTCGCGATCGGTGTGCCCGCACCGGTTTCCGCGGTCAGCACGACGACGTGGGTGGCGTGCGGCAGCATCCTGTTGCTGGGGTGCTTCGTGATGCTGACCTCGGGACCTGTTCAGCAGCAAGAGCAACGGCACCAGCGTCGCCGGTCCGCGCGCTCACGCTGATACATCCATTCCGGACACTTCAGCAGGGCAGGCCTGGCAAGGTGGCCGCCATGATCGACACAGCCCGGCTGGCCGGGTTCTTCGCCGCCCACGGAGTCTGGTGCGTCTCGGAGGGAGAGACGCTGATCCCGTTGCTCGGCTACCAGCACGCCGACGGTGAGTACGGCATGGACCGGTTGATGTTCGACGACTTCGCGGAAGGTGCCCGCGCGGGCCAGGACGCGCTGGCGGACGGCGACCCGAGCTGGGTCGGCGCGGTGCTCGTGGCGGACGGCTACATCCACCTGGAGCAGGGCAAGACCGACGCGTTGATCATCGAGGCGGTCCAGTACGGGCCTTACCGGCAGAGCATGCAGGTCGCGGTGCCGTACCGGCCGGCGGATCACGGGTTCGCGGTGCACAAGCCCAAGTTCATGGACATCGACTGCGACGACCCGAACCTCGGACCGCTCGCCGAGGCGTTCTTCGTCGGTGCCGCTTCCCACACAGAAGCCAACGCCGTGTGGGAAGCGCACCTGGACGAGTCGATCTAACGAGCCGCGACCACCGTGCAGGTGGCCGAAGCCTGCTTCATCGGGTTGCTCTCGGAAACCGCAGTCAGCGTCACCTTCGACGTCACCGGCCCACCGTTGCGCTGAGCGTGCACCGGAACGTTGACGGTGCCACCGAACTTGGCCGTGGCCAAGGCGTTCGGCACCGAGACGGTCCACCCGTTCGCCGCCGTCGCCGACACCCGGTACACGTCACCGTCGATGTACTGGGTGACGGGCTCCGGGTGCTGCGAGGTCGGCGGGGCCGCCCGACCGGTGTTCACGACCGGGAAGCTGCACGTCGCGATCCCGTCCTGCGTCCTCGCCTGACCGGGCATGACCTGCACGCCGCGTTGCTGCGGGCCCGCGCCGTCCAGCGACCGGATCGCCACGGTGTACGACAGCACACCGCGCGCGTCCCGTTGCACGTCGAGGATGTAGAAGTGCACGCGGTTCGCGGTGTCGACGAACTCGTACTCGCTGCCGGAGTTCGTGCCGGCGTGGAACAGCGCGTCCGACAGCTGCCGGTAGTCGCCGACCGTGATCGGGACCTTGGTGCCGTCGGGCAGGACGTAGTCGGTCATGCCGATGTCCTGCGGGTTCGAGTCGATCACCCACGTGAACGGGGCCGCGTCCTGGTTCTTCGTCTTGGCCAGCAGCACACCCGCGTCCGGCGTGAACGAGTCGGCACCCATCCGGTCGACGACTTCGAGCGTGTAGTTGTTGTAGCCGCCGCCGTCGCAGAACGGGTTGGTGTTGACGTTGCAGGAAGGCGTCCGGTCCGCGTTCAACGCGAGGTTGATGCCGGTCAGTCCGGTGGTTCCCGGATTCACCTCGCGAGCGGTGATCTTCGCGATGACCGTGCCGGAGCCTGAGAGCGCTTCCCTGGACAACCGCAGCACGTTGCGCTCGTCGACGATCCCGAGCTTGATCTTGTTGCGCAGGGTCTGTTGCGCGCCGAGTGATGCGCCGCCGGTCGCCGGGATCGTCCAGCGCGAGTGCGGGCCGCCCGGGCCGTTGAACGAGCCGCGCGACAGCATGTCCCACGGGCCGCTGTAGTCACGGCGCGGCGGGCTGCCGAACGGGTTGTTGTAGTTGTCGCCGATGCCGAGGACGTGGCTCAGCTCGTGCGCGTACACGCCCTGGCCGGAACTCTCGGCCTGGGTGGTCGAGCCGCCGCTCGCGTTGGGCCAGATGCTCGAACCCGCGGCCCACGAGGTCCAGTCGACATAACGCGTCTTCGACCAGTTCGGCAGCGCGGGGTCCGGCGGGCCGAAGTCGTCGGTGACGTCCTCCTTGGTGCGGAACTTCATCATCCCGAACTCCTGCCAGGTGCCGGACTCGTCCTGGCCCGCGGAGAGGTAGTAGATGAAGTCGTAGCCGGCCGGAACCTGGCTGCCGACGTCCGCGACCCACGCGGCACGGCCGTCGGTGCGGATGTTGCGGTTGCAGTTGTCACCGGCCGGGCAGCCGGTGCCGCCCTGGAACTCCATGGCGTACTCGTGGTCCTTGCCCGGCATCGTGTACGGGCCGAACGCCTTCAGGTCGACGCCGTAGCGCCCACCGGAGGTCTCCATCCAGTACTCGTGCACGGTGTGACCGCGGTTGAGACCGATCGGCTTGTTGAGGAAGTCCTGGTAGAACTGCGCGACCTGCGCCCGCGGCACGTTGCTGGCCTCGGCGCTCGGGTTGCCGAACACCGTGGAGTTCCTGGGCTGCGTGACGACGAACGGCTGATTCGGGTAGTCCAGCAGGACCACGGCACCCTTGAAGGTGCGCACCGAACCGTGCACCGACGGATCGGCCCAGTTCGTACCGGGAACCTTCTTGTAGTCCCGTTCCCACGTCATGTGGTCGGGGTTGACCCAGTTCTGCGGGTCGATCGGGCCGGGGAACCCGGCGAGGGAGGCCACCCTGGCGTTGTCTCTGGTCTGCTGCCAGGGCTGCTGTTGAGGCCAGTGGTCGAACTGCCACGGATGCGTTGGCTGGTCAGGGGAAGCGGCCGAGTTGCCGGCGGTGACCGTCGCGATCGAGAGGAGCGCGGCGATCAGCAGGGCAGGGCGCCGGTGTATGCGATCCATGCTCTCACCGTGGTGCAGACCAGCCTCTGCCAGCCACGGCCGATCGTCGGCACTCCGTCTCGCACTTATGATACCTTGAGGTCTCACGAGACCTTGAGGTCTCATAAGCTCGGGAGGTAGCCATGAAGATCGAGGGATCCGTCGCACTTGTCACCGGGGCCAACCGGGGTATCGGCAACGCGATCGCGCTGGCGCTGCTGGAGAACGGCGCCGCGAAGGTCTACGCGGGCGCCCGCAAACCCGAGACGATCACCGACCCGCGGCTCACGCCGGTGAAGCTCGACGTGACCAACCCTGATGACATCGCTGCCGTCGCCGGGCTCGCGCAGGACGTCAGGATCGTCGTCAACAACGCGGGCATGGGCGGCGGAGAGGCTCAGCTGCTCAGCGGACCGTTGAGTGTCGCACGGGAAGTAATGGAGACCAACCTGTTCGGCCCTTGGGAGATCGCGCGAGCGTTCGCACCGATGCTCGCCGGCGGCGCCTTGGTGAACGTGCTGTCGGTTTCTTCTTGGTGGGCAATGGCTTCCGCGCCCGCCTACTCGGCTTCCAAGGCCGCCGCGTGGTCGCTCACGAACGCATTGCGCGTCGGACTGCCGGAGACGCTGGTCGTAGGCGTGCACTCCGGGTTCGTCGACACGGAGTTCAGCGCCTGGACGTCAGCACCGAAGATCACAGCCGCAGACCTGGCCGCACAGACCGTGAAAGCGTTGCTGGAGAACCGGATCGAGGTGCTGGCCGACGAGTTCACCACCGAGACGCGGGCGGCGCTGTCCGGCGACCTCGACGCCCTGCAGGCGGTCAAGCCCTACTAGCTGTCCAGCAGGATCTCGACGATGCGGCGCGCGTCCTTCAACGGGCGCGAGTCGCCGTAGACGATCGAGTGCACGACCGCGCCGTCGACCTGCATGGAGATCATCCGGCCGATCGTCTCGGGGTCCTCGTGCCCCAACTCCTTCACGGCTTTCGTGAAGGCTGCCGCCACCTCGTCCTTGTACTCACCGGCCAGTGGCGCCGCGGGATGGTCCGCGCCGGCTTCCAGGCGCGTGCCGAAGTAGACGCAGGCGCTGAGCGTGCCATTGTCGGCGAAGTGCGCGAGCCGGTCGAACACGTCGAGGATGCGGCGGCGGGGATCCTTGTCGTCCCAGGCGCCCAGCAGGAGTGCGAGCTGCCTCGGCAGAAAGTCGCGCAACGCCTCCGCGACCAGCTCGTCCTTGCCGCCGAAGTGCCGGTAGAGCGACATCTTGCCCGCGCCGGCCCGTTCCGCGATCGCCGCAGGAGCCGCCGCGCGCAAGCCGCCCTCGCGGATCAGCTCGACGGTCGCGTCCATCACGCGCTGCTTCGCGTCCCGGGTCCCTGCCATGAACTAGATGATACCTCTAGGTCTCACACGGTAGGTTGAGTCGGACGGAGGCGCCCCGGCCGTTGGGCACGAACCGCGCGGAACCTCCGTGCACCGCAACGATGTCCGCCACGATCGCGAGCCCCAGGCCGGATCCGGGCATGCCACGTGCGGCGGGCGCGCGCCAGAACCGTTCGAACGCCGCTTCCCGGTGCTCGGCGGGCACTCCTGGCCCCTCGTCGGTCACGGTGAGCCAGCCCGGCCGGGAGCGGACCGTGATGGTCGAGCCGGCCGGGCCGAACTTCACCGCGTTGTCCAGCAGGTTCAGCACGCTGCGTTCGAGCGCGGCCGCGTCGCCGAGCACGGTCCAGTCCGAGCGGTCGACGTCGAAGACGTGGTCGTGGGCACGGGTGCGGGCGCGCGTGACCGCCCGGTCGATGACTTCGGCGACGTCGACGGGATCGCGAGCCAGCTCACGGTCGTCGCGGGCCAGCACGACCAGTTCGGTGACGAGGTCGCTGAACTCCCGGCTCTGAGCCTGCAACCGGTCGAGGACCTCAGCGCGCTGCGGCAGCTCCCGCCCGGTCCGTTCGCTGAGCACGAGCAGGTCGATGTTGGTGCGCAGGCTGGTCAACGGCGTGCGGAGCTCGTGCGCGGCGTCGTTGACGAGATCTCGTTGGCGGCGGCGGGATTCGGCCAGGGCCGCGGTCATCGACGTGAACGCGCGGCCCAGGCGGCCCACCTCGTCCTGGCCGTCGACGGTGACCGGTGTGGTCAGGTCCTCGGTGCGGGCGATGTGTTCGGCGGTCTCCGTGAGGCGTTCCATCGGGGCGAGAGCGCGGCGGGTCAGCCAGAGGCCGAGACCTGCCACCAGCAGCACGCCGAGGATCGACACGGCCACCAGGACGCCGGCCAGCGCGGCGAGCGTGTCGTTGATCTCGCCGAGGCTGCGGCTGAGGATCAGGACCCGGCCGTCGTCGAGCGGCTGGAGCAGGACGCGCGCCTCGGTGCCGGACTTCGTGACACCGTCGCGGTACGTCGTGGTGCTCACGAAGTCGTCGGCGGTCGTGACCACGGGGTCGACGCCGGGCGGCGCGCAGGTGCTGCCGTCGAGCTCCAGGGTCTGGATGCCCTGCAGGACCTGCTGCAAGCCGTCTTCCGGCCGGCCCTGGCCCTGGTCGCAGGTGATGTGGAACTCCCGCCGATCACCTGGTCCCGGCGGCCGGTCGAACCGCGGCGGCAGGCTCGCCATCAACGACTTGTTCAGCTGCGAGCTGAGGTTGTGCTCGGTGGCGAGCCAGGTGACGACGCTGATGCCCGCGATCGCGACCGCCACCACGCAGGCCGTGATCAACGCGAGCTTGCCGCGCAGGAGAACCGGGCCCGTCATGACGACTCGCGGAGGATGAAACCCAGGCCGCGCACGGTGTGCAGGAGACGCGGACGGCCACCGGCCTCCGTTTTGCGACGCAGGTAGCCGATGTACACGTCGAGGTTGTTGGTGCCCTGGTCGTGGCCCCAGACGGCGTGCTTGAGGTGCTGCTTGGTCAGCAGCCGTTCCGGATCGCCCAGGAACACCGCCAGCAGGTCGAATTCCGTCGGGGTGAGGTCGAGTCGCTCTCCACCGCGGACGACCTCACGAGCCCGCAGATCCAGGTGCAGATCAGCGAACCGCAACTCCTGCGGGGTGGTGCGGTGCCGGTTCTGCTTGAGGAGCGCGCGGACACGGGCCAGCAGCTCCTCCAGCGCGAACGGTTTGACCAGGTAGTCGTCGGCTCCGGCGTCCAGGCCGGTGACCTTGTCGCCCAGCGCGTCACGGGCCGTCAGCATCAGCACGGGCAGGCGCTCCCCCGCCGCTCTGAGCCTGCGACAGGCCTCCGAGCCGTCGACGTTCGGCATCATCAGGTCGAGGATCGCCAGGTCGACGCCGGTGAGCCGCCGCAGCGCCTCGGCACCGTCCGCGGCGGTGGTGACCTCGTAGCCCTCGAACTCCAGGCTGCGCCGCAGACTGTCCCGCACGTCCGGGTCGTCGTCCACCACGAGCAGTCGCATGTTCAAGGACGGTAAGGGCGAAGTCTGTGAGTCCGCTGTGTGGAGCGGCCACCTCTCACGAATCTCTCAGCAGAAGCCAAGGACGTTCTCACGACCACGTCAGCAGTCTCGGTGGGGCAGCGGGTCACCGCTCGAGTCCACAGTGGAACGGAGAACCAATGGCGGTGAGCACCGCACAGGCCACGGGGACGGTCGACATCATGATCCCCGTACACAACGAGGAGCGCGCCCTGCCCGGCTGCGTCGAGGTGCTGCACGCGTTCCTGGAGGAGCAGTTCCCGTTCGACTGGTCGATCGTGGTCGTGGACAACGCGAGCACCGACTCGACGCTCGCCGTGGCTTCCGAGCTGGCTTCGAAGTACGAACGGGTGCGCGTGCACCACCTCGACCGCAAGGGCCGCGGGCTGGCGCTGCGGGAGTCGTGGGGCGCCAGCGAGGCGGCCGTGGTCGTGTACATGGACGTTGATCTCTCGACCGGGCTGGACGGGCTGCTGCCGCTGGTCGCGCCGCTGCTCAACGGGCACTCGGACCTCGCGATCGGCTCTCGGCTGGCACCAGGCTCGCGGACTGTTCGCGGGCCTCGGCGCGAGCTGGTTTCTCGTGCGTACAACTGGCTGATCCGTCTCACGCACGGTGCACGGTTCAGCGATGCCCAGTGCGGTTTCAAAGCCGCGCGGACCGATGTCATCCGCCCGTTGCTCGGTCAGGCGCGCGACGAGGCGTGGTTCTTCGACACCGAACTGCTGCTTCTCGCTGAGCACAACGGTTTGCGCGTGCACGAGGTGCCGGTCGACTGGGTCGAGGACGTGGACAGCCGGGTCGACGTGGTCGGCACCGCGATCGACGACGTCAAGGGGCTGATCCGCGTGGCACGTGCGAAGGCCAACGGCACGGCGCTCGTTCGCGGGCTGCCGCAACGGCCTTCGCCCCGGGCCATTCATCCAGACGCCGTGCTGAGCCGCAGCGAGGGCGGGCTTTCCTGGCAGATGCTGTCGTTCGCGGTGATCGGCGTGATCTCCACTCTGGCGAACCTGGCTCTGTACGGCGTCTTCCGGCTCTGGTGGCCGGTGCTCGCGGCGAACCTCGCCGCGCTGGTCATCACGACTCTCTTCAACACGGAGGCCAACCGCCGCTTCACCTTCACGGCCCGCAACGCTGCTGGAGGCAGGACACATCTGCAGGGTTTCGTGGTGTTCAGCCTCTACTACGCGTTCACGTCGGCCGCGCTGCTCGTGTTGCACGCGGCCTCAACCGATCCCCCGCGCCTGCTGGAACTGACGGTGCTGCTCGGCTCGTCGGCCGTGGGCACGGCGGGGCGCTTCTTCCTGTTGCGGAGCTGGGTGTTCCGCAGGGACGACCGAAAGGAAACGGCATGACCGCCACTGTCGAAGTGGCCGCTCCGGTGAGCCAGCGGATCTCGCGGCCTTCTCGCCTGCCTGCCTGGGCGTTGATCGCGATCTGCGTGGTGGCCGGTGCGCTGTACGTGTGGGCGATCGGGGCCGGCCAGGTAGGCAACTCGTACTACTCGGCTGCCGCGAAGTCGATGTCCACGTCCTTCACCAACTTCCTGTTCGGCTCGTTCGACCCGGCCGGTGTGGTGACGGTCGACAAGCCGCCGATGGCGTTGTGGCCGCAGGCGATCGCCGTGTGGATCTTCGGGTTCCACGGCTGGGCGGTGCTGCTGCCGCAGGTGATCGAGGGTGTGGCGGCGGTGTTCCTGTTGCACCGCACGGTTCGCCTGTGGGCGGACGAGAAGGTGGCGTTGCTCGCCGCGCTGATCCTGGCTCTGACGCCGATCACCGTGGCGATCAACCGGGACAACAACCCGGACACCTTGCTGGTGCTGCTTCTGGTTGCCGCCGCTTACGCGTTCACCCGGTCTGTTCAGTCTTCTGAGAGCCGTCCGCGGACTCGGTGGCTGCTGTGGTGCGCGTTCTTCATCGGCTGCGGGTTCCTGACCAAGATGTTGCAGGCGTGGATCGTGGTGCCGGGCTTCGCTCTCGCCTACCTGGTGGGCACTTCGGCGCCGGTGAAGCGGCGGGTTCTCGACCTGCTGGGCGCGGGTGCGGTGCTGGTGGCGTCGTCGTTCTGGTGGGTGGCGCTGCACGCGTTCTGGCCCGGCTCGAAGCCGTACATCGGTGGCAGCACGGACGGCGGCGCGTGGGACCTGATCATCGGCTACAACGGGTTGGGCCGGGTGTTCGGCGGCGACGGCAACCGGGGTGGAGGACCGTCCGGCGAGACCATCGGCCAGCTGCCTGCCGGTCAGGTACCCACCGGGCAGGGGCCGATGGAGTTCGGTGGTCCTGGGGGTGGCGCGATGTTCGGCGGACAGCCCGGAGCCACGCGCATGTTCGACGCCTCGGTCGGCGGGCAGATCTCGTGGCTGCTGCCGTTGTGCCTGCTGGTCCTGGTCGCGGTGTCCGTCGCGGGCGTGTTGCGTTGGCGCCGTGGCATTCCAGGGAATCCAGCCGAGCGCGCGGGCTGGTTCATGTGGGGTGGCTGGCTGCTGGTGACGGCTGTGGTGTTCAGCTTCGCGCAGGGCATCTTCCACCCGTACTACACGACCATGCTGGCTCCGGCGGTAGCGGCGATCAGCGCGGCCGGACTGATGATGTTCTGGCGTGCTCGCAGTTCCGTGCGGTTCCTGCTGCCGTTGGCGGTCGCTGTCACGGCGGGCTGGGCGTTCGTGGTGGTGTCGCGGGACACGTCGTTCCACGGGTGGACGCGCTGGGCCGTGCTCGGGGTCGCCGCGGTGGCGATCGTCGTGCTCCTGGTGGGGTTGCGCCGGGTTGGGCTCGTGGCCGCGGTGGTCGCGGTGCTGCTGGTGCCCGCGGTGTGGTCGACGGCGACGGCTGCGACTGGTGGCGAGAACGGGGTCATGCCCGCCGCCGGGCCCGCGATGCGGGGTGGCGGTGGCTTCCAGATCTTCACCGACGGCCAGCAGCCTCCCGGCGGGCAACAGATTCCTCCCGGCGCGACGCCGTTGCCGCAGAACGGCCGGGGAAACCGCGGGCAGATGATGGGCGGGCCCGGCGGTGGTCGTGAGCTCACCGACGAGCAGAAGCGGATTCTGGCCTACGCCAAGGAGCACGGCAACGGTGCCGAGATCACCCTCGCCGTCGCGGGCTCGGCGCAGGCGGCCTCGCCGTACATCATGAACACCGACGAGGTGGTGATCGGCATGGGCGGCTTCTCCGGCTCGGACAACGCCCCGTCGGTCGACCAGCTGCAGCAGTGGGTGAGCGAGGGCAAGCTGAAGTTCGTCCTCAGCGGCGGTGACCGCGGCGGACCCGGTGGTGGCAGGGACAGCAATGGGCGCCAGGAGTGGATCCGGCAACATTGCTCCACAGTGGACGAAACCGCTTACGCCGGCCTGATGGAGTGCCACGCGTGAGGTGATGCGCCCCAGGCCTCAACGGCTTGGGGCGCATCAGTTTCAGCACCGCTGGCTGCGCACGTGCGCGTCCTCGTGGGTCGAGATCTTCCGCCAGTGGCTGGCGGGCAACGAGAAGTCGCTCCACGACCAGAAGCCCGGCGGCAGCCACGCCGCGATCCGGCCGGAGGCGTTGCAGGGCACCCAGAAGCCGTCCCAGTCCTGGTCGCGCGGCGTCTCCTGGCCCGGGTTGAGCAGGCGCCACTCGGTGCCGGGCTTCGGACCGTTGGCGTCGAAGTCCCTGATCGCGTAGATGTAGACGCTGCTCTCGTTCATGACGGAGCCGCAGATCGCGCCGACGCAACCGCCCTGGATCTCGACCTCCCCGGCGGCCGACGCGTTGGCCATGCCGACGGTCGACATGAGTGCGGCGGCCGTCAGCCCGAGTGCCGCGAGAATTCGTTTCATCGTTCCTCCCCTGTGCTCAGGGCACGAGTGCCCATGCCTGTGTCGCGCTGGCCTTGCAGAACGCCAGCCAGCGGCTCTGCGTGGTGATCACGCCGTCGGACCCGGCCCGCACGAGCGCGGCCGACGAGTCGCGCTGGGTCTGCGGGCCCCAGTCGCCGTCGATTCCGGTGGAGTAACCCCAGATGTACTGACACGCGGCCTGGACGAAGTACGTCTGCGTCGCGGAACCGGTGTTGAAGCTGGAGTCGCCGCTGCCGGAGACGGCGTTGTCGATGTGCACGTGGTTGTGGTGCTCGGCGTTGTCGAGGTACGAGATGACGTGCCGGAAGTGGTAGTGCAGCGAGGCGACCGTGCCCCAGTAGCGGATGCGGGCCGTGCGCAGGGCGTCACCCGTGAGGCTGCGCCACTGGTCGTAGCGGCCGTTGAAGGCGGTGAACGTCGCGCCGGTGTCGCGGTTCGTGATGAGCAGGCGCGCGAGGTCGAACGCACGCCCCTCGCCGTGCATGCCGGGCTTGTCCACGTACGCGCCGTAGGAGTAGATCTTGTGCGGCGCGGTCCAGTGGTACGGCGTCCAGTTGCGCCAGTGGACGTGCCACGTCTCGAGCCGCGAGTAGAAGCCGGGCTCGTAGCGGAACGACGTCTGGGCGCCGTTCACCTCGTAGAAGGTCGGCTGCGAGTTGATCTCGCTCTGGGTGACGAGCGTTGCGGCCTGAGCGTTGCCGGTGCCGAGCAGAACCGCCGCTGAGCCCGCCGCGGCTGCGGTGAGGATGCTCCGGCGGGACATCGATCCGTTCATGCCCAGCAGTCAACTGCCGGGCATGAGCCGGATCCCTAGTCCTGCGACCAGTCTTCCTCTTCCTGGGGTTTGGCCGCTTCTTCCTCGTGCTCCGCCTGCTCCATCAGCGCGCGGTGCACCTGTTCCCTGCTGGCTCCGAACATGAAGCACATGCCGTCGACGCTAGGCGTGCTCGGTCGTCACGGGCTTCTCGATTCCTGCCCGAATACCCGGTTCGTTCACGTTCCAAGGTCAACAGGGCTCGAACTGGAGGGGAAATTTGCACGCGCACGGGTGCGGGCGAGCATCCTCGTGCTGAGATCTGCGTCCTCAAAGGCGAGAGAGGGAGGGCACCATGACCGATCGCGGTGACCGCATTGTGAGTGTGCTCGAGGACGCCTTCAGCGGGCTGTGGTCCGCCGACCCGGCCGCGTTCCGGCACAAGTTCCGCAAGATGGCGGCCGAACCGTTCGCGTTCTACAGAGGCAGCGCGTGTCTGTTCTACGCCGACATGGCCGAAATGCCCGACGAGTGGACCGACGAGCGCACCAGCCGCATCTGGATCCAGGGCGACCTGCACGCGCAGAACTTCGGCACCTACATGGACTCCGAGGGCACGCTCGTCTTCGACGTCAACGACTTCGACGAGGCCTACCTGGGCGCCTACACCTGGGACCTCCGCCGCTTCGCCGCCTCGATGGCCCTGCTGGGCTGGCGCAAGGCGTTGCCCGACAGCGTGATCACCGATCTGATCCGCGCCTACATCTCCGCCTATGTCACGCAGGTCCGCACCTTCGCCACTCGCCCCGACGACGAGCTCTTCAGCCTGCGCCTCGACAGCACCGAGGGCGTGCTGCACCGGGTGCTCCAGCGGGCCCGCCTCGCCACCCGCATCGACCTGCTGCACGACAAGACCACCATCCGCGACTACGAGCGCACGTTCCGTCGCGACCGGGAAGGCACGCACGAGCTGACCCCGGAAAAGCGCGCCGCCGTCGAGGAGGCGTTCCAGTCCTATCTGGACACCATCCCCAAGGGCAAACGCGCCTCGAGCCGCACCTACGCCGTCAAGGACGTGGTGGGCCGCAGCGGTTTCGGCATCGGCTCCGCGGGCCTGCACGCGTACAACATCCTGGTCGAGGGGCGCTCCCAGGCGCTGGAGAACGACGTCGTCCTCTCCATGAAGCAGGCCAACGTCGCCGCGCCCAGCCGGATCGTGCCGGATGAGCGCATCCGCGAGTACTTCACGGACCACGGACACCGCACCGCCGTGTCCCAGCGGGCTCTGCAGGCCCATGCCGACCCGTGGCTTGGCCACACGGAGATCGACGGCACGGGCTACGTGGTCGCCGAGCTCTCGCCGTACGAGGCCGATCTGGACTGGTCCGACCTCACCGAGCCGGCCGACATGCTGCCGGTGCTCGACTACCTGGGGCGTGCCACGGCCAAGATGCACTGCGTGGCGGACGAGGACTCCTCGCAGACTTTGGTCGCGTTCCAGTGTGAGGAAGCCATCGCCGCGGTGATCGGTGACCGCGAGACCGAGTTCGCCGACGCGATCGTGGAGTTCGCGCTCGACTACGCGCGGCAGACGCGTGAGGACCACCGGCTGTTCGTGGACGCGTTCCGCGACGGCCGGATCAAGGGGGTCGGCTCGACCGCGTGAGGATTCGCATATTCGTTAGAGGCGTACTCTGATGAATATGCGCATCCTCTTCTCAAGTGTTCCGCAGCACGGCCACCTGCTGCCGCTGTTCCCCCTCGCCCACGCGTTCAAAGAGCGCGGGCACGAGGTGGCCGTGCTCACCGCCGCCGGCATGGCACCGGTCGTCGCAGCTCAGGGGCTTGAGCTGCTCCCGGCCGGGCCATTGCCGGACGTGCTGTTCGCCGAGGTCGCGCGCAGGACCGGCGGCGACCCCGCGAGCGCGCCCTCGCCCGACTCGGTGGCCGAGTTCTTCGCGGGCGCGCGGGTCGACCTGACGGCGGACCAGGCGTTCGCGGTGACGGAGGGCTGGCGGCCGGACCTCGTGGTGTCCGAGGCGTGCGACTTCGTGGGGCCATTGGTGGCGGCACGGACGGACACGCCGGTCGCGACCCTGGCGTTCGGGCCGCCGTTCCCGCCGGTGTTTACTGAGGCCATGGACGGCCGGGCGCGCACGCAGCACGAGGCGCGCGGTTTGCCGTGGCAGCCGCGGAAGTGGCTCCTGGACACCTGGCCTGCGTCGATGCGGGCGGACGAGTGGCAGCGACCGGAGGGCTGGTTGCCGTTGCGGCCCGAGGCGTTCCAGGTGCCGGGCGAGACCGGCACGAAGATCAAGGCTTCTGGCAGGCCGCGGGTGCTGGTGACGTTCGGGACGTGGTTCAGCGACCCGGAGAAGCTCAGCCCGCTGCTGCGTGAGCTGTCCACTTTGGACGTGGATGTGATCGTCACGCTCGGACTGGCGGCCAAGCCGGAGGAGTTCGCCGTCGACCGCGAGCGGATCGAGTTCGTCGGGTTCACGCCGATGGAGGACCTGCTGGACGGCGTTGATGTCGTGGTGACGCACGGCGGAGCGGGGACGACGTCGGCCGCGCTCAAGAAGGGCGTGCCGCTGGTCGTGCTGCCGCAGGGCGCCGACCAGTTCTTCCAGGCCGAACGGGTGGCGGCGGCCGGTGCGGGCATCGCGCTCGACCCGCCCGCGCAGACGCCCGAAACGCTCAAGGCGGCTGTGCGGACGGTGTTGCAGGACGCGAACTTCCGGGACACCGTCACGACCATCGCCAAGGAGATCGCCGCGATGCCGGACGCGAACAAGGTGGCAGCGACGTTGGAAGCTGGTCTATGACGAGGCCGTACCACTCACCGCGCCGTGCGCAGGATGCCGCCGACACCCGGCGGGACATCCTGCGCGCGGCCGTGGAGCTGTTCTCCGCCAAGGGATACGCGCGGGTCACGGTGGCGGACATCGCCAAACAAGCCAGAGTCGCCCCGCAGACCGTGTACTCGAGTGCCGGGAGCAAGTCGGAGATCCTGCACCTGATCGTCAGCGAGGCCATCGCGAAGAGCGACTCGGCCTCGACCACGAACAAGATCCGCGAGACGGACGGCCTGGCGACCGCGCTCACGTTGCTGGCCAAGGGAACCCGCGTCGGCAACGAGACCGGGCAGCAGGTCGTCGAGGTGCTCTACGCGGCGCTCCCCGCACACGAGGACGGCGCGAAACTCTGGGAGCAGAGCACGACGTCGTACCGGAACGCACTGAAGGACGTCGCGGAGCACCTGCACGCCAAGGGACTGCTGAAAGTCGACGTCGAGAAGGCCACCGACGTGCTGTGGTTCTGCTTCGGGTTCGGCGCGTGGCGGACCCTGGTGAAGGAGTGCGGCTGGTCCTGGGACGATGCCGAGCGGTGGCTGGCGCAGCAGGCCGTCACGATCTTCACCCACTGAACGGGGAGCCGTGGACATCGAGACACCGCAGGACGCGGCGAACCACGCGGTGATGCTCGCGTTCGGGCGGTTGCAGGGGGCGGCGAACCGGCTGGAGTACCTGCTCGGCCGGGCACTGGAGCAGGAGTGCGGCATCACGCACCTGGAGTTCGAGGTGCTGCTGATCCTCGCCAGGGCCGGCGAGCCGGGGATGTCGATGCGCGCGATCAGCCAGGAGCAGGTGCTGACCACGGGAGGGGCGACGCGGGTGATCGACCGGCTGGAACGCGAAGGCCTGGTCGCGCGGACCCAGCACCCCACCGACAAGCGCGGCCGCCTGGCCAAGCTGACGCCCAAGGGCGCCGACACCCTCGTCCACGCGGCGAACGTGCATCTGGAGAACATCAAGAGGCACTTCCTGGCGCCGCTGCCGGAAGACCACCGAGAACGGTTCGCCGAGGACCTCAAGCTGCTCAGCCACGCCGCGCGCGACGCACTGCCACCGCTCAAGTGAGCCAGGTCACAGCTGGAAATATCTGACGAGTCAGATACTTTGTACCCATCGTGAAGCTCGTCTACGTCTTCGACGCCTACTGCGGCTGGTCGCACGCCTTCTCCGGCACGCTGGAGGAGGTCATCGCCAAGCACCCGGACCTGCCCGTCGAGGTGGTGTCCGGCGGCCTGTTCACCGGACAACGGCGGGTGCCCATCCGCGAGTTCGGGTTCATCAAGGGCGCCAACGTCCAGGTCACCGAGCGGACCGGGGCCCAGTTCGGCGACGCCTTCAACGCGCTGCTCGACGAAGGCTCGTTCGTCATGGACTCCGAGGCGGCCGCACGCGGGCTCATCGCGCTGCGGCAGTTCGCGCCGGAGCGGGCGGCCGAGCTGGCGATCGCGATGCAGCGGGCGTTCTTCCACGACGGGCTGAGCCTGAACGACGCCAAGACCTACCGGAAGATCGCCGACGACTTCGGCCTCGACTCCGACAAGGTCGTGGGCGCGTTCAAGACCGCCGAGCCGGACACCGACTTCGCGGTGGCAGCGAGGCTCGGCGTGAGCAGCTTCCCGACGTTGATCGCCCTGCGCGGCAACGACGGCTTCGTGCTCGCGCGCGGACACGCCTCGGCCGAGCAGATCGAGCAGCGCCTGGACCAGCTCGCCTGAGCCAGTGCCCGTGAGTTACTGCCCGTGGTGGCGGTTCGTCCACGCGGCAACGGCGGGCAGCACGTCGGTGATCCACTCACGCGCGGCGGCGGTGAGCTCGTAGCGCCCTGCCCGGCGGTTCACGAACCCGTTGTCCTGCAGGCGCTCCAGCGTGTGGTGCACCTTCGGGCCCAGCGTCGTGGCGAGCTCCTCCGACGCCTTGGCGCCGTCGGCCAGCGCGACCAGGACGTGCGGCAGCTGGTCGCTGCTCATCAGGTCCTGCAACGCCAGCAGGTGGTGCAGCGCCGAGGCGTCGGTGTTCCGCTCCGCCGCGGCCGCGCTCGGGTCGTGCACCTGGACGCGGGACCGGCCCTTGCGCTTCGCCCGCTGCAGCGCCGCGTCCGTGTCGCGCACGAGGTCGATCAACGTGTCGTCGCCGCTCGGCACGTGCGACGCGACGCCGATGGACGCGGTCTGGCCGTACAACGTCATGCCGTAGCCGTCGTTCGTGGTGATCTCGGTCTGGAGCGCCCGGATCCCGCGCAGCATCCGTTCCGCCACAACGGTTGCCTCGCCGGCAGTGGTGCGCGGCAGCAGCACGAGGAACTCATCGCCGCCGTACCGGCACACGAGATCCGACGAGCGCGTGTGTGTCTTCAACACGTCGGCCACGTCGCTCAGCACGACGTCGCCCGCAGGGTGGCCGTACTCGTCGTTGATCTTCTTGAAGCGGTCGAGGTCGAGCATCAGCAACGCGACCTGCTCCCACCGGCGTTGCGCACGGCGGTACATCGCGGGTGCCTGGTCGTCCCAGCCCCACCGTCCCAGCAGGCCGGTGAGACGGTCCGTCGCCCACGCCCCGACCGGTTGCGCGCACGCACCGCAGCGCGTGGGAGCGCTCTCGTCGTGCAGGCGCAGAGAACCGTGGTCCACCGGAAGCCCCATCCGCGCAGTCGTCATGAGTCCCCCCAGACATCAGCTCTGACTCGCCCGAACTGCCTCTTTCAACTCAGGTGACGTCGTTCGGATCAAACGCGACACAACAGTTGAAGCGGCGGAGTGTGATCATAGGGCTACGGACAGGTGGATTCAACCCCTGTGATGCCATATGCTCGCCGGGTTCCACAACAGTGGAATGATCGCTGGCCAGGGGTCGCTCCAGCGGAGGTGTGGCGTGAGGCCGTTCGCCGAGGTGCTGAACGAGTTGTGCAACAACCCGCCCGGCGGCCAGGGCAAGGTGACCAACGTAGCGCTCGCCGCCGCCGTGAAGTCACGGGGTGGGGACATCGGGCACGGCTACATCTCGCAGCTGCGGCTCGGTGTGAAGGACAACCCGACCTGCCAGGCCATCGTCGACCTCGCCGGCGCGCTCGGCGTGCACCCCGCGGTGTTCCTGAACGGCCGCGGCGAGCTGCACCCCGGCGAGCAGCCAGGCTGGCGTCCTGCCGCGTTGAGCACGCTCTTCGAAGCCGTCCACCCGCCGGACCGCGGACCGTGGTCGCCGGAGGAGGTCGCCGCGTCGATCAGCTCGTCCGGCCAGTTCGGCAGCATCTCCGCGAGCTACATCCGTGAGCTGCTGAGCAACACCAGCGAGAACCCTCGGTTGAAGCACATCCTCGGCCTGGCCGACCACTTCGGCGCCGACCCCGCGTACTTCTTCGACGACGACCTCGCCGCGCGGGTGGATTCGGAGCTGACGGATTTCCTGGCCCTGCGCGAACTCGGAGTCGTCGAGTTCGTCACCCGTCTGGCCGAACGTACGGGCGAACTGTCCCCGCAGGCCAGGGCCGCTGCGGTAGAAGGGTTCCGGCAGGCGCTCGAGGTCGGCGAGGGCTGGTCGTTCCCGCTGAACAGCCGCCGTACATCTCCGGACCACACTTGATGATTACGACGACGGCGTGAAGATCTCAGCCTGGACCGCTGCAGACGACACCGAGAGGAGGCGACGGGTGAACCGCAGGAAACTGCGCAAGCTGGTCGACGAGGTCGCCCGCGACCTCGACCTGCCGCCCGACGCCACGCACCAGGAGGCGAGCCGCCGGGTCTGCGAGCTGATGAGCGAACGGCTCGAGCGTCCCGTCGACGTCCGCTTCGCCGCCATCACGAACGCGGTCTGCCTGAGCGGCGCGACCGCGTTGCTCGAGAACGGCACGTATCTCGTGATCTGTGCGGACTCCCCGTCCTGGTACCACCGCCTGCACGTGCTGCTGCACGAGTTCGCGCACGTCCTGCTGCAGCACCAGCCCGTGGCGCTGGGCCGCAGCGAGGGCATGCGCAAGCTCGCGCCGCACCTGTTGCCGCGGATGGCGCAGATCATCGCGGGGCGCACGACACTGACCGAGGACGAGGAACGTGAGGCGGAGAACCTCGCCGACCACCTGCTGGAACGCCTGACGGAACACCGGGTGTGGGCGGACACGGCGGCCACCGAGGAGCCCGCGCACGTGCGCCGGGTGGCCGAGTCTCTCGAAGGAAGATCTCGCTGGGTGCGTCGTGGCGATCTTTAACCTGATCTACCTCTCGTGCGGCATCGTCGGACTGCTCCTGCTCGCGTACAAGATCCGTGCGCTGCGGTCGAGCTGGGGCAGCCCCCGTGTCGTGGCGTTGATCTCGACGGTGTTCTTCTCGGCGTTCGCGGTGTTCTTCGCGGCGCCCGCCAACATCACCTGGATCAACTGGACGACCGGTGTGCCGAACTTCGCCGCGCTGCTGGTCTACTCGCTGGTGGTGTGCTTCGCCGGGGCCGCGTTCACGTTGGTGCTGTACTGGCGGTATCCCCCGGTCCAGGCCTGGCACCGAGTCCGGCTGATCGTCGTCAGCTACGCCACCGTCGTCGCCGCGATGATCGTGCTGTTCTTCAAGTCCGAGCTCGACGAGGAACGCCAGGTCGACTTCGACACGTACTACGCCACGCAACCGACGGTGGCGGTGTTCCTGTTCATCTACTTCGTGGCCACCGGCATCGGCTGCGGTGGCCAGGCCTACCACTGCTGGCAGGGTTCACGTGACCCCGCGATCTCCGCACGGCCGTGGCTCGCCCGCGGGCTGCGCTGGTACTGCGCGGCGGCCTTGTTCCCGATGGCGTTCGCGGTCATCAAGCTCTTCGTGCTGCTGATGGACTGGGCGGGCGAGCGCAGCTTCGACGTGCTGAGCCTGACCGCGCCGCTGATGGCGTCGCTGTCGATGATCCCGCTGGTGATCGCGATGGCGTTGCCCGTGCTCGGCCCGCGCCGCCCGTCGCCGTCGTTGTGGGTGCGGCGCTGGCGGACGTACTTCGCTTTGAGGCCTTTGCACCGCGCGCTGGTGCACGTGAACCCCGGCATCGTGCTGGTGGCGCCGGGCAAGTTCCTCAACCCGCACCACCGCGTCCGGCGGCAGATCATCGAGCTGAACGACTGGCGCTGGGCGTTGACGCCGTACTTCGACCTGTCCGTCGGTGAGGCGGCTTCGTCGTTGGCGCATCAGGCATCGCTGCCGACCGACGAGGTCACTGCCGTCGTGGAGGCCGCCCAGCTGCGTGCCGCGAGGTCGTCTTCTGCGCGGTCTCGCCCGGCGAAGCGGCGCCCGATCTCGGAGATCGTCGACGGCACGGACCTCGCCGCCGAGCACGACAGGTGGGTGCGCATCTCCCGTGCGTACCAGCACTCGCCGATAGTGGACGCCGCCGTCGCGGACTTCGTGCGCGCGGAAGCAGCAGGGGGAAAACAGTAGATGGCACCCACACACGCCGTTGTCCTCGGTGGAGGGCTCGCGGGCATGCTCGCGGCGTCCGTCCTCGTCAGACACTTCGACGAGGTCACCGTGGTGGAGCGCGACAAGTTGCCGGAAGGGCCTTCGGTTCGTTCCGGTGTGCCGCAGGCAAGGCACGCGCATCTGCTGATGTCCGGTGGGGCCCGGGCGATCGAGTCGTTGCTGCCGGGGACGTTGGACGAGCTGTTCTCCTCTGGGGCGCACCGGATCGGGGTGCCGAACGACCTGGTGTCGTTGAGCGCTCAGGGATGGGTGCCGCGGTTCCCCGAGATGCAGTTCATCGTGTCGTGCAGCCGGGGTCTGTTGGACTGGGTCGTGCGTTCGCAGGCGTTGCGGGACAACAAGATCTCGGTGTTGACCGGTACTGAGCCGGTGTCGCTGCTCGGTACCGCGGCTGCGGTCACCGGGGTGCTGGTCTCCGATCGGATCTCCGGTGAGCAGATCTCACTGGAGGCCGACCTGGTGCTGGACGCGACCGGGCGCGCGTCTCGGTTGCCCGCCTGGTTGTCGTCGTTCGGGCTCGGTGAGGTGCATTCCGAGAGCGTCGACTCCGGACTTGCTTATGCCACCCGGATTTTCCGGGCTCCTGCGTCGGCTTCCTCTGGTTTCCCGATCGTCAACGTGCAGGCGAACCCCCGTGATCCTTTTCCCGGATGCACGGCCACGTTGCTGCCGATCGAGGACGGGCGGTGGCTGGTGACGCTGTCCGGGACTCGCGGTGGGGAGCCTTCGACCGACGCCGACGAGTTCGTTTCCTTTGCCCGGTCGGTGCGGAATCCCGTTGTGGGAGAGCTGATCGCCTCGGCTGAGCCGTTGTCCCCCGTGTACGGCTCGCACAGCACTGCCAACCGGCGGAACTTCTTCGAGCGCATGAAGTCCTGGCCTGCCGGGCTGTTGGCGCTGGGTGACTCCGTTGCCACGTACAACCCCGTCTACGGGCACGGGATGTCGATCGCGGCGCAGAGTGCTTTGGCGTTGGACGCCGGGTTGCGCTCCGGTTCTGGTGCTCAGCAGATTCAGCGCTCGATCGGCAAGGTCGTCGACGGGGCGTGGGCCATGGCGACCAACCAGGACATCCTCTACCCCGGTGCGGTCGGGAAGCCTCTGCCGCTGGCCGGGCGGGTGCTGCAGCGCTATGTGGACCGGCTGGTGCGCACGGCGACTTCCGAAGCCGCTGTGACGCGCGCGTTCCTGGACGCGTTCACGTTGTCCGGCCCGATGGCGAACCTGGTGAGCCCTCGCGTGATGTGGGCGACCATGCGCGGGCCCCGGCGCTCGGTGTCGCCGGAACCCACGCTGACCGCCGCGGAACGGGAGCGCGTCACCTCGTCGGAGTGAAGTCCGCGCTCTGGACGTACTCCATGGCCTTGACGAACTGCTCGTCCTGCATCCGGGCGGTCAACTCGTCCGCGGTCGGTTCGGCAACCCGCTGGTGGATCCACCACAGGTTGCCGAACGGGTCGGCGAACCGGCTGACCCGATCACCCCAGAAGAGCTCGGTCGGCTCGGTGACGACCCTGGAACCCAGTTTCTTCACCCGTTTCAGCGTTTCGGCGTCGTCAGCGACGTAGAGGCGCAGGAAGGCCGGAGTCTCCGGCCAGACGGGCGCGTCGAACAGCATCACGACCGAGTCGCCGATGCGGACCTCGGCGTGGCCGATCGCCGGGGCTTCGCCCACGCGGCCGAGTTCGGTCGCGTCGAACACCTCCGTGATGAAGTCGATCAGCTCGGCGGTGCGGCCTCGCGTGATGATCCACGGCGTCACGGTGTGATAGCCCTCGGGCACGACGTTCATCGATCCGTCCCTTCGTCGCTGATGGGACAACCGTATGAGCCATGTAGGACTGTTCGAGTCCTAGTTCTGGCCTAGATTCAGGTCCATGAGTTATGCGGCTCGGTTCGTGTCGCGGCAGACATCGCGTGGGCGGCTCGGCGGTGAGCTGATCCACCGGTCGGGTGTCGCGTCGTGGGCGGTGCAGCGTGCCATCAGCCTCCTGCTCGGCCTCACGTACGTAGCCGAGGCCACCACCTGGCGCCCTCGCGTGAGCGGAGCCGAGCGGGTTGCCTCCGCTGCAGTCTCACCTCAGCCGTCCCGCTCAAGCCGCCGAGGACCTCGCATGGGCGACGCCGAACGCCAGCCGAGCCCGCACTCCGCGGTCCAAACCCCGCGCGAACGGCCCGGCAGCCAACCAGCCGACCCCGCCCCACCCACCGCGCAGCCAGACACCAACCGCCCCGCCGAAGCCACGGAGGACCTCGCATGAGTGACGCCGCACGCCTGCTGCGCCTGCTCTCCCTGCTGCAGACACCGCGCGAGTGGCCCGGCAGCGAACTGGCCGAGCGGCTAGAGGTCACGCCGCGCACGGTGCGGCGCGACATCGACCGGCTGCGCGACCTCGGGTATCCCGTCGAGGCCTCGATGGGCGTGCTGGGCGGGTACCGGCTGGTGGCGGGCAAGGCGATGCCGCCATTGCTGCTCGACGACGAGGAAGCCGTCGCCATCGCGGTCGGGCTCAGGACTGCGGCGCGGCAGCCGGTGGCGGGCATTGCCGAGGCGTCGCTGCGGGCCCTGCAGAAGCTGCAGCAGGTGTTGCCGCCGAGGCTCGCGAGGAGGGTGTCGTCGCTGACGTCGGCCACCGCGCCGGCCGCGGCCTCGTTCGCCTCGCTCGTCGACCCGGCCCAGCTCACGGTGATCGCCGGGGCGGTGCATGCCGGGGAGCGGGTGCGGTTCGGGTACGTGGGGATGGAGGGCGCGGTGTCGAAGCGGCACGTCGAGCCTGTTCAGTTGGTGGCGCTGGGGCGGCGCTGGTACCTCCTCGCGTTCGACGTGGAACGGGACGACTGGCGGATCTTCCGGATGGACCGCATCTCGGACGCGCTGAGCACCGGGGCGCGGTTCTCAGCCAGAACCCCGCCGGGCGGGGACGCCACGGAGTACGTGACGCAGAAGATGTACGAGTCGGCGCCGACCTATCGGGCCCGCGCGACGCTGAAACTGCCCGTGGACCTGGCGCGGGCGCGGCTGGCGGACTTCGCCGGCGACCTGGAAGCCCTCGACGACACCACGTGCACGTGGCACAGCAACGAGGACACGATCGACTACCTCGCGTTCCGCCTGACCTTGCTGGGATGTGAGTTCACCGTGCACGGCCCGCCGCAGCTGACAGATCACCTGCGCGACCTGGGCGAACGGATCAGCCGCTCGGTGGCGACGCCCTGACGCCCAGGACCGGCTGACCGCCCAGCACACCGGCGTAGGACCGGTCCCACGGCCAGCGGCCAGACTCGTCCGCGTGCACGAGTTGCAGGGCGGCGATGCCCTCGCCGTACAGCCGGGCCGACACCAGGAGGTGAGCCCAGGGGCGGGCGACGCGCACCACCTCCAGCAGCGGGCCGCCGGCCAACGCGAACTGCTGCCCGGGAGAAGGGACGCAGCTGTGGGTCAGGTGTTCGGCCGTGTCGTCGAGCAGGCGGCCGGCCTCCAGGACCGGCAGGCCCGTGACGACGAGCTCGGGCAGACCGAGCACGGTCAGGCCGACCGTGTAGGCCCAGGGCGGGTGGGCCCTGTCCCGTTCGATCGCCTGGACGGCCCAGCCGCGCGCGTCGATGCAGCGGCGCAGCGTGGCCAGGTGTTCTTCCATGCGGCTGGCGGGGTGATCGCAGTCCCAGCACATCAGGGCTCCTCGGGGTCGGAGTGAGTGGGCGAGGTCCAGTGTGCCGAGGAGCACCGACAAGATCGTTTGGGCAGTTCGTGGACAGAAAGTGGACAAACGATCTGTCGGCCGTCTGGATCGTTAATCTGCGACGCACGGAGGATCGTCCATGCGCCAACGAACGCTTCTCATCGCGTTGTCAGCCGTCGCAATCGTTGCCGCGGCCGGGATCGCGATCGTGCTTCAGCCCGACGAGGCTGCGGTGCAACAACAGCAGCCGGGCTTCACCGTCTCCTTCGCGGCGGCGGAGAGCGCGCTCGGGGAGGACCGCGAGAACCAGCTCAGGGACTGGGCGCGGATCGGGCTCGCGTCACACCTCGACCTCGACACGCAAAAAATGCGCGACGCCTTCTTCGACGCGCTTCCCATCCGGGACAACGGGTTCGCGGATCTCACCAGGCAGCCGACCGGTCCGGGCAGGTCGCTCCTGCACCAGGACACCCTGCACCTGCTGATTCCACGCGACGACAGCAACGACAAGCGCACGGCCGGACTGCTGCTCGACCAGCACCGCACGGACACCGGTACCGACCCGGCCGAGGTGCAGCTCCACCGGTACGAGATCCGCGACACCACCATCGTCATCACCGACGAGGACACCCAGTCCACCAACGACTTCCGCGCGCAGAACGGCTACGTCGCGGAACGGGTCGACGACGGGCTCGGCAAATTCCTGACCAAGGCGAAACACCTGTCCACACTGGAGCTGAGAGGCCGCGAGGTGTGGGCGGGAGGCTGGAACTGGCCGGGCCCCGACGTCACCGCCGAGGACATCTCGGTGCTGCAACGCGCCTACGCCAAGCACGACCCGCCGGCGTTCTCCCTCGACCCGCCAGCCGTTGCGCCGACGCTCGAGGACATCGAGGCAGCCCTCAAGAACGTCCCCGAAGAGACCATCGACCAGCTCCTCGCCGGCGAAGTCGACCGGGAACTGATCTGGGCAGGTCTCGTCGACCAGGCCACGCCGGACGAGCTGACGGCGAACGGCCTTCCCACCGACCGCACCGACCTGTGGACGATGCTGAACATCCTCGAAGGCCGCCCTCTCTACAACGAGGCGCGCTACGAGGGCGGCATCGGCGGCACCGAGCTCGGCATGACCCTCTTCTACACCGACCTCATCGCCAAGCAGTGGGTCGACGGCGTCGGCGACGGCGTCCCGACGATCACCGGCTTCGTCCCGGACAGCAAGGCCGTCACCCCACCGGCCCACTGCGCCACCAGCTCCACCACGGAAAGCGGCAGGCTCTGGTTCGGCCAGAACGACAAGGCGTTCAACTTCACGAACGACAAAGCCTCGCTGGGCGCCCAGTCCACCCGGCTGTTCTCCCGCTCGGACGGCGAGGAAGGCGAGGTCGAGCCCAGCTACTCGTTCGGCAGAGGCCTCCACTGGTGGGACGAGCACTACCAGCAGGTCGCCGACCACGAGGCCCAGTACGCGCGGCTCGACCAGGTCATGCGCTGGAGCGGCGCCCTGGAGTGGTTGCAGAGCAAGGGAAAGCAACTCCCCGAGACCGAGCCGAAGAACGACCTCAAGTTCGCCGACTGGTACCGCGACCGCACAGACCTCAAGGAACGCGGCGACGTCCGCCCCGTCCAGCCGCCGTCGGCGAAGCAGGAAGCGGTGCTCACCAAGCCCTCCAAGGCGTACCGGGACTGCGGCTTCTACGGCGTGCGCGGCGGCGTCTCGCTCGGTGACGGAATCGCGCGCGTCGGCGACGGCTACCAGGCCGACCTCCCGGCACCGGTCAGGAGAGCCGGACCGACCGACAAGTCCTCAACTCTGAACAACGGCACGGGAAAGATCACCGAGGTCACCGTCGACAACCGGCACGAGGTGGTCGACCGGGTCGAACGCACCCTCACGACCTCCAACGGCACGGCCAGGACCGAGACGAGGGCCACCGGCCGCGAGGTCATCCCGCTGGGCGATCTGAAGGTCATGCAACCGGGCACGAACGTGCGCGAGCTCGCCACCACGCTCAAAGCCGACCGGGGCAAGATCGACTACCGCGTCGACTACCAGGGCAACCACCTCGGCACGCTCACCACTGCCAGGTCCCGATCGTTCATCTCCCTCAGCTGGGCCAAGGGCATCGTCGGCAGAATGGTCAAAGCCCTGCAACCGATCCAGCACGGCAAGAGCCTCGACGACAACGTCTTCTACAGCCAGCGCGACGCGAACGGCCAGACGCTGCACCGCATCGGCGGCAAGGACGAGCCGTGGCTCACGGTCGGACCCGACCGCCCGGCAACAGGATTCGCCCTGCGCGTCGGCACGCACAACCCCGACGGCATCACCACCCACCTGCTGGCCGAGCTGCAGCCGCGCGCCCCGCCGACCGGCGACTACATGACGCTGACCCCCACGCCGGACGGCCCACCGGCAGCCACCTTCAGCGACACCCCGCCAACGGGCACCCCGATCCAGGTCCACACCCCTGACGGCAGGAACTCGCAGCTCCACGTCGACAAGGACCGGGTCACCGTCTCCAGCGCCGATCCCCTGCTGGGCCACAACGGCGCCGTGGAAGGCGCTGCCGTGCTCCGCGACGTCGCCAACGCCCTGGCCAGGCAAGGCGAAACGGACGGCCTGCTGCGCGCGGTCCAGCTCGGCGACGTCGGTGCCATGATCGGCAAGGACGAGATCTTCGTGAGCTCGCCGGCAGATCAGTGGTCCACCAGGGTCCAGCAAGCCCTCACCGGCGGTGACGCCACGATGCGCATCACCGACGGCCAGGCGATCCACGTCGACAAGTCGCCCATGCACCACGTCGGCACGCAGAAGGCCACGCTCGGCGAGGTCCTGAACTCCCCCAGCACCACGTTCTACGTCAACGAGAGCTTCCGCGCGACACTGGCCACAAAGGACGGACCAGTCGTCGCCGACGCACTGCGGCAGAACATGACCGTCACGGTCCGGGAAGTCACCGCGGAAAACGAGCAAACCGTCCCGGCGGACGTCAAGATCTACCGCAACGCCGAGTGGTCGAGGGTCGACACACCGCCCAGGTTCGGCGTTTCCACCAGCCTCAACATCATCGTCACGCTGAACTCCACCCCACCGAGCACCCCGGCGAAACCGAGCGGTGCTGCCACCCGGATCGTGCTGATCTGCCCGGAGGACGACAACGCGAACGGTTGCGGGGACTGAGATGGAACTCGAACCCGGCACCCCGCTCGCCAACGCCATCAGAACCGCGCAGGCCGCCGTCCGCCGCCGTGACGTGCACGGAGTCGACCACGCCTACGCGGAAGCCGCCAAGATCAACCGGATCATCGCCCACGACCACTGCGCCACCCTGCTGAACATGGGCGAGATCGGCAGGGCCGCCCAGCGCTGCGACGAGTACCTCGCCAGCGCCGACGACACCGAGCTGAGGGTCCTCCGAGCCCAGATCCGCAGTGCCGCAACGGATCACGCGACAGCCGCGCAGGACGTCCGCGAACTCCGCAAGCGGAACCTGACCGAACTGCAACAGGCCGTGCTCGCCCGCGTGGCCGCACTGGCCGCCGCCGACCGCTACGACTACCCCACCGCGGAAAGCGAGCTCGACGCGGCCGAACGCCACTTCCGCCGCTCAGGCCACCCCGAGCACCTGGAAGCCATCGGCAACGACCGGCTCCTGCTCGACGTGCGCCGGGGAGCACGCGTTCCCAAACTCGACGACCAGGCTCCGCGCACCCCTGCCGAGTTCCTGCAACGGTCCGCGGCGCTGCGGCGCGACGTCAGGTACGAGGAAGCCCTGGCGCTGATGACGAAGTGCGCCACCGGTCTCGAGGTCGAGCCCGCCCTGCGGTTCGCCGTCCTCCACGAGCTGACCGTCCTGCTCGTCATGACCAGGCAAGCGGGTGTCGCACGCAAGCTCTTCCCGTTGCTGGTGGCCGCAGCGGGCCCGGAAGTGCTGTCCAGGCTCCCCGACGCCACCCAGACGCTCAACCCGGAACGCCACCTGGACCACGTCCGGCGGCTGATCGCGGAGGACGAGCTGGTCAAGGCGGAAGGCCTGCTGGGAGAAGGAACCTCCGCGCTCTGGCACCTCGCCTCGGCCGAGCTCGCCTACGCCAGGGGGCGGCTCGAGCAGGCCGCCCAGCACTTCCGCCAGGCCGCGACCCGCAGCGGCCACGCCGAGCTGAAAGCGCTGGCGCTCAGGAAACTCGGCGACACCTGTGCCGACACGGGAGACGAGGACCAGGCGGCGAAGTTCTGGAACGAGTCCCACCACGTCGAAGAGGACATCGCCGACCACCAGACCAGCCCGGGCATCAAACTCCGGATGCTGCGCGCCGCCCGCGACGAACACGACGGCCGCGTCCTCGCCGCGGTCCGCCGAGTCCGGCGAGACGGCAGGAAAGCGCTGGCAGCACTGGCAGTGGCCGTCGAAGCCGCGCGAGGGGCCACGATCCTCACCGAACCCCGTGACCTGCCGAGGTTCACGGACCTGCGAGCGGCCAGACGCTGGCTGCACAGGACGATCAGGCACCTCCCCCGCGACCAGGTCGTGTGGATGATGCACGCGACACCGGACGAGCTGCACCACCTGATCATCGGCCGCCGGATCACCCACCTCACCACCGACGTGCAAGTCGGCGACCTCACCGAGACGATCCGCCGTCTCAAGGCGTGGAGTCCCAGGTACGACCCGGCGATCCTCGGCTCGCTGCTCGCCGAGCTGACCACGCTGATCTCGCTGGAGGAGGTGCTCAAAGCCCTGCCCCCGAAAGCCACCAGGATCGCCGTCGTGGCGGGCGACGTCCTCGCCGACATCCCGCTGGCAGGCCTGCCGGTCCCCGGCACCAGGCACTACCTCGGCCTCACGCACGCCCTGTCCAACCTGCCGTGCCTCTCGGCCCTCCCGCCGCTGCACCGCCGCTCCAGCAAGCAGCGAGGCGACGAGACCGCGATCTTCAGCCCTGACCCCAAGCTGCGCAGAGCAACCACCAAGGGCGAGCCGTTCAGCGAGGCCGCCGAACTCGAACCCACTCTCAAGCAGCACCGCTTCCACCGCGTCCGCATCGACGCCCACGGCACCCACAACCGCCGTGACCCCGACCGGTCGTGGCTGACCTTCGGCAAGGACAGGGTGTACGCGGAAGCGTTGGGGAACATGGACTTCAGCACGTGCGGCACGGTGGTGCTCGGCGCGTGCGAGTCCGGCATGACCCAGCAACGGGGCCGCGACGAGAAGGTCGGCTTCGTCCGTTCGGCCATCACCGCGGGCGCCGGAGCCGTCGTGGCGGCGCGCTGGAAGGCAGAGGACCAAGCCGCACAACAGGTTCTCGACGCGTTCGACCGCAACCTGGCCAAGCTGCCGAGAGACCGCGCCCTGCAGCACGCGCTGCGAGAAGTCGCCGACCGGCACCCGGCGGACTGGGCGTGCTGGTCCCTCTACGGCGACGCGGGTGTTCAGACCAAAGCGGGCCCGCTCCGCAGAAGACTCAGGAAGAACGGAGAACCCGTGCCGCTCGAAACCCGACCCAAGGTGTTCCTGTCGTTCGCCGGCAAGGACCGCCCGCACGCCGAGCAGTTGCGTGCCGAACTGGAGGCGCGCAACGTCAACGCCTATCTCGACGAGCACGAGATAGCGCCCGGCGCCAACGTGGTCGCGTCCCTCAGCGACGCGCTGGCCACGTCCGACTACTACGTCCTGCTGTGGTCGGCGAACACCCCGTCCCGCGAGTGGGTCACCGAGGAGTGGACGGCGGCGTTCACCCTCCAGCTGACGCGCAAACGCGCCTTCCTGTTCATCGTGCGGCTGGACGAGGAACCACTGCCGCCGCTGCTCGCCCCGCGCAAGCACATCGACCTGGTGGAAGCGGCCGACCGCCTGGTCAGCACCTGGCGTGCGGACCGCAAGTCCGAGCTTCCGGTGTTCCCGCAACCGGTTCCACCGCAGCCGGGCGGCCCGACCGTCGCGATCTCGGTGCGCAGCCACGACCTCGGCGTCACGCACGTCGTCATGACACCGCTGCACCTGACCGGGGCCGAGCTGTACCGCGCGGTGTTCAAGGCGATGCAGCTGCCGACCGAGCAGGCCACGTTCAACGGCACGATCGGGATGCGGTTCTCGTACGAGCTGTTCCAGCAGGACAAGCCCATCCCGGACGACCAGTCCACTGTGGAGCTGGTGTCCGATCTCGTCGACATCGCGGTCCGAGTCGAGTCGTTCGGTCCACGCGGCCCGTACAACAACAAGGAGTTCCGCCCGGACGAGGACCTGGACGAAGGCCTCGACGTGGACCAGCAACGCATGCTGCTCGTCGCCGCTTTCCGGCATCTCCTTCCCTAACAACGGCGAACTGCCCCCGGTGACGAAGACCGGGGGCAGTTCGCCGTTCAACTCACATCAGGACCTGCGTCGGCGTGCCATCAGGGTGATGAACGCGCCGGCCAGCAGCAGGGCCAGACCGCTGCTGAGCCATGCCCACACCGCGGCACCCGTCGAGGCCAGCGGCGGTGCAGCCGGCTTCGGCAGGAGACCCGCGTCGAGCGTCAGGTCGACCCGCTTGTCCTTGCCCAGCTTGGTGACGTGCGTGCACCCGGTCGCCGGGTCGGCGTCCGAGTCCTTGGCGTCGTCACCGACGTGCGGCTTGGTCAGCTGACGGCCCGCGACCAGACCGGTCAACGGATCGGCGTTGAAGCAGGCCCTGTACTCACCGTCCGCCAGGTCGGTGAACAGGTACTTGCCGTCCTTGTCGGTCTTGGACTGCGCCACCGGCTTGCCGGCACCGTCCTGCAGGAACACCGGCAGATCCGGCACACCGGGCTCGTCGGCGTCCTGCACCCCGTTGGAGTTGTTGTCGTACCAGACGAAGTCACCAACGCGGTTGGTCGGCGAGACCAGGCCGAGGTCGAGGGTCAGGTTCTCCCTCTTGCCCACGCCCACGGTCACCGGCGGCGTGCAGCCGCCGGCCGGATCGACGTCGGAGTCCTTGGCGTCGTCGCCGGCATTCGGCTTGGTCGCGAGGTATCCGGCGAAGTCACCCGGCAGTGCGGTCATCTCGAAGCAGACCTTGTAGGTGCCGTCTGGGATGTTCGGGAACTCGTACTTGCCGTTCTTGTCGGTCTTCACCGGCTCGCCGACGGGCTTGCCGTCCTTGTCCACCAGCTTGACCGGCACACCAGGAACGCCCGGCTCACCAGGATCCTGCACCCCGTTGCGGTTCGTGTCGGACCACACCAGGTCGCCGATCTTGTTCGGCGGCGCGTACAGACCCAGGTCGAGCGTGTAGTCACGACGCTTGCCGACGCCGACCGTGGTGGTCAGCGTGCAACCCGTCGCCGGGTCCACATCGGAGTCCTTCGCGTCGTCACCGGCGTTCGGCTTGGTGACCACGTAGTCCGCCACCGCGGCAGGCATGTTCTTGATGTCGAAGCACACCTGGTACGTGCCGTCCGGCAGGCCGTCGGTGAAGTAGTACTTGCCGTCGGGCGAAGTCTTCTTCGTACCGAGTTCCTTGCCCTGAGCGTCCTTCAGCACGGCGGTGACGCCCTCGACGGGCTTCTCACCCTCGTCCTGCAGGCCGTTCTTGTCGGCGTCGATCCACACGTAGTCGCCGACACCGTTGGCCGGCGGGTGGATTCCGGCGTCCAGCGTCAGGTTCTCGCGCTTGCCGACACCCAGCTCCACCTCAGGGGTGCAGCCCTTGTCCGGGTCAGCGTCCGAATCCCTGGCGTCGTCGCCACCCGCGTTCGGCGTGGTGAACACGAAGTCCTTCACCGCGTCCGGCATCGGGCCGAAGCACACCGTGTACTTGCCGTCCGGCAGGTCGTCGAACGAGTACTTCCCGTCCGGGCCGGTCGTGGTGGTCTGACCGGTCGACAACTTGACCGGCACGTTCGGCACGCCCGGCTCGCCGTCGTCCTGCACGCCGTTCTTGTTGTCGTCCTGCCAGACGTAGTCGCCGAGCTTGTTGGGCGGCGAGACCAGACCCATGTCCAGGGTCAGGTCGACGCGGTGCCCGACACCCAACGTCGTCTCCGCCACACAACCGGTGGCCGGGTCGGCGTCGGAGTCCTTGGCATCGTCACCACCGATGTTGAGCTGGGTGACCTTGTAGTCCTGCACTGCACCGCGGCAGGCAGGTTCGCGATGTCGAAGCACACCGTGTACTTGCCGTCGGGCAGGTT
>NZ_JYJG01000203.1 GCF_000955955.1 Lentzea aerocolonigenes | reverse complement strand
CACGTAGTCACCGAGGCGGTTGACCGGCGGAACGAGACCCATGTCGATCGTCGGGTCCTCCGGCTTGTCGACGCCCAGCTCGACCTCCGGCGCGCAACCCGTTGCCACATCGGCATCCGAGTCCTTCGCGTCGTCGCCACCGAGGTTCGGCGTCGTCGGCACGTAGTCCTTCACCGCGTCGGGCATGTTCGCGATGTCGAAGCACACCGTGTACTTGCCGTCGGGCAGGTTCGGGAACTCGTAGCGGCCCTGCTCGTTGGTGGTGGTCGTCTTGTCGCCGACCTTCACCGTCACACCGGGCACGCCGGGCTCGTTCGGGTCCTGGACGCCGTTCTTGTTGTCGTCCTTCCAGACCGTGTCACCGAGCTTGTTCGGCGGCCTGATGCCCAGGTCGAGCGTGAGGTCCTCACGCTTCGCCGACCCGAGAGAGGTGTCCGGCGTACAACCGTCCACACCCGCGTCCGAGTCCTTCGCGTCATCGCCGCCCGCGTTCGGCCTCGTCACCAGGTAGGCCTGGTACGGCGCCGGCATGTTGGCGATGTCGAAGCACACCTTGTAGGTCCCGTCGGACAGGTCCTCGAAGATGTACTTGCCGTCCGGACCGGTCTGGGTGGTCTTGTCGCCCAGCTTCACGGTCACGTTCGGCACGCCAGGCTCGTCGCCGTCCTGAACGCCGTTGCGGTTGACGTCGACCCAGACGTAGTCACCCAGCCTGTTCGGCGGGGAGACCAGGCCCATGTCGAGCGTGAGATCCTCACGCTTTCCGCTGCCCAGCGTCGTTTCCGCCGTGCAGCCCTGAGCGTCCGCGTCGGAGTCCTTCGCGTCGTCACCGCCCTGGTTCTGCGTGGTGACCTTGTAGTCCTTCACCGCGGCAGGCAGGTTCGCGAGGTCGAAGCAGACCTTGTACGTACCGTCGGGCAGGTCGGTGAAGATGTACTTGCCCTGCGCGTCCGTCTTCGTGGTCGCGCCGGTGCTCAGCTTCGCCGTCACGCCCTCGACCGGAACGTCCGAC
>NZ_JYJG01000202.1 GCF_000955955.1 Lentzea aerocolonigenes | reverse complement strand
CCACACGTAGTCGCCGAGACGGTTCACCGGGGAGATCAGACCCATGTCGATGGTCAGGTCTTCCGGCTTGTCGACGTTCAGCTCGACCTCGGGCGCACAACCCGTTGCGGGGTCGGCATCCGAGTCCTTGGCGTCATCGCCGCCGTTGGGCTTGGTGACCTGGTAGTCGGCCACCGGCGCCGGCATGTTCGCGATGTCGAAGCAGACGGTGTACTTGCCGTCCGGCAGCTTGTCGAAGACGTACTTGCCGTCCGGACCCGTCGTGGTCGTCTTGCCGTCGGACAGCTTCACCGGCACGTTCGGCACCGGCTGCTCGCCGTCGTCCTGCAGACCGTTCTTGTTCGCGTCGATCCACACGTAGTCGCCGAGCTTGTTCGGCGGCCTGATGCCCGCGTCGAGCGTGAGGTCCTCGCGCTTCTGAGGGCCGACAGTGGTGGTCTGCGAACACTTCGACGTCAGGTCGGCGTCGGAGTCCTTGGCATCGTCACCACCGGCGTTCGGGCGCGTGAGCAGGTAGCCCGCGTACTCGGCCGGAGCGGTCGAGATGTCGAAGCACACCTGGTACGTGCCGTCGGCCAGGTTGTCGAACAGGTACTTGCCCTGTGCGTCGGTCTGCTTCGGCTGGCCCACCGTCGCGCCCGTGCCGTCCTTCAGCGTCACGGTCACGCCAGGCACACCAGGCTCGTCGCCGTCCTGCACGCCGTTGCGGTTGGTGTCCTTCCAGACGAAGTCACCGACCTTGTTGTTGGGCGGGACGATGCCTGCGTCGAGGGTCAGGTCCTCGCGCTTCGCCGCACCCAGCGTCGTCGTCGCGGTGCAGCCGTCGGCCGGATCCGCGTCCGAGTCCTTGGCGTCGTCGCCACCCTGATCCTTGCCCGTGTAGCCATATCCGGCGTACTGGGCGGGCAACGTCGACAGGTCGAAGCAGACCTTGTAGACGCCGTCCTCGAGGTTGTCGAAGAGGTACTTGCCCTGTGCGTCGGTCTGCTTCGGCGTGCCGACCGGAGTGCCGTCGCCCTTCTTCAGCACGACCGTGACGCCCGGGACACCGGGTTCGTTCGCGTCCTGCACGCCGTTGCGGTTGGTGTCGACCCAGACGAGGTCACCGAGCTTGTTGGCCACCTTGGCGTTGACGCCCGCGTCGATCGTGTGGTCGGCGGTGCCGGACTTGCCCGTGGTCACCTGGGTCTTGCCCGCGGCGTCCACATTGGAGTCGATGACCCGGTCGGCACCGGCTTCCTTGGCGGTCCACTTCAGGTCCGCCTTGGCCGGGTTGCCCGGCAACCCCGTCACGTTCACGCCGCTGAAGTTGAACGCGAGGTTGTAGCAGGTCTCCGGCTTCAGGCCGTCCGCAGCGCCGAAGTAGTACTCGCCCTTGGCATTGGTGGTCTTCACCGGAAGTGCCGCGCCACCCGCACAAGGCGTCGCGGTGACCGTCACACCCGCGAGGGCGGGCTCGTCGGCGTCCTGCGTGCCGTCGCCGTCGGTGTCGAACCAGACGCGGTTGCCCAGCTGCACCGGTGCGAGATCGCACAGCGCCTCGAGGTCGGCCAGGCCGTTCGCCTTGCCCCAGCCCTCGGTGAACTCGTCGATGATCTTGTACGCGTTGGAGTACTGCTGGTTGGCCATCAACCCGGTGCTGCGGTCGAACCAGCCGACACCACCCGTGCGGACACCCGTCGGGTCCATCACGACCGCGGGCATCCGCTGCTCGCCCGGCACCAGGGCGACAGCGCCCTGCGAGGTCTCGAGGTGAGGCGCGTAGCCGCTGTCGAACACGAAGTACTCACCGGGGTAGTACTCGACGACGTCGGCCGCCTGCTCCTTGCCGCCGTTGGGGTTCACGTGGTTGTTCTTGCACCCGCCGGTGCCCTCCCACGCGTAGCCCGCAGCGGTCTTGCAGGCGCGGTTGAGGTCACCGCCGGACACGGTCTCCCACTCGCCACCGGTGCCGTCGGGAGCGGGGATCCAGAAGCCGCCCATGTCGCCGAAGCGGTCGCGGAAGGCGAGCGCCAGGTCGCCGTTGTTCTCCACGCCGATGTCCGTCAGCAACGGCATGGGGTAGGAGTTGTGCCGCAGGTCGTTGGCGGCGGTGTCGTTCCAGTTGTCGGTCCAGGGGTACCAGACGTTGCTCGCCGGTCGGTTGTTGAACGCCCTGCCTCGCTGGAAGTCGAGGGTCTTGGTCAGCACCGGCGCACCGAACGCGCCGCCGGCGAACGTCAGGACGACGGCCTTCACATCGGCGATCTTCTTCGTCGACGCGCCGGAACAGACACCACCGACGTACACGACGCCGTCACGCACGCCCAGCCCACCGGGCCGCCAGTCGCCCGCGGTCGGGCACGGCGACGGGATCGCGTACGACGCCTTCGCCGCGGCCGCGGTCGCCTGCGTGGCGTCGTAGACGTAGAGCTTCTTGTCGAACATGTTGACGACGTAGAGCTCGCTGCCGTCCTCGGAGATGTCGATGTCACCGAGGCTTTCCGTGCCGGGCACCTTGAAGAAGGCTCCGTCGAAGTTCGCCTGGTGGTTGTGCGCGGTGCCACCCGCGTTCGGCACGGTGGTGAACAGCGCCGTCGGGCCACCGGCGGCCGGCGTGACGTAGATGCCGCCCTGCTTGCCGGGGCCGTAGTCGGCGAGCCGCTTCGCGTACGCGGCGGAGAACAGCCGCTTGTCCTGCTTGCGGTAGGCGATGCCGAACACCGTGCCGGTGTTGCCCTGGTTCGCGAGCTGCGTCGGCGCGGTGTCCGTCCCGCGCGAGTCGTAGGGCAGCTTCACCAGCGAGCGGGCGGAGTTGTTCACCATGCTCTTGCCGTCGCGGTCGCGGGTCGCGCGCTCGCACGCCGTCACCAGGGCGGGGCTCGACTGGCAGTAGTCCGCCGGGTTCCACAGACCGGTGGTGACGGTCTTGTTCGCGCCGCCGGAGACGTCGACGAACATCGTGTTGCTCTCGAGCGTGCCGCCCGCGGGAGCGGGCTGCAGCACGCTGCCCGCAGGCGGGTTCACCTGCACGCGGTACTTGCCGCCGCTCACCGCGCCGAGTCCGACCGCAACGCTGCCGGCCGCGTCGGTCGTGCCGGTGGCGGTCTTGCCGGCGGCGTCGGTGACGACCACCGAGGCGCCCTGGACCGGCACCTCGACAGCGGCGTCGAAGTTGCCGTTGCCGTTGACGTCGCGGATGACCTTGACGGTCAGCGAGCCGTCGCCGGGACCGGCATGCGCCACTGTCGGTATGAACACGGCGGACGAAGCAGCCACCAGCGCGGCGAGCGCGGCGGCGAGCGGTCGTTTCACGAAATCGCTCCTAGACAGCAGGGACGGGGCACACACTTCGGGAATCTGGAAAATGCCACCGTTTCCGCAGGTCCGCCCGGCGTCTGCCACTTACGCGCAGTCGCTTGTCACACTTCTTGGTGAAGTTGCCTCGCGAGGTTGGCCGCTTGAATCCGGTTTCATATGACTGTCCGTAGAACGCCTTTTCTCTTACCAGTGAATCCTGTTCCTCTTACGAGGAATCGGGTTTAGACAGGTCCGTTGCAGCGTGCAACTGTCCACATGGGAGGTTCGCTCTTCCGGGTCGTTCGTGTGTGCAGAGGTCACAGCTTGACGACACGGCCTATGAGGCTGAACGGGTGAACACGCGTGTTGGACTCAGCCTTTCCTGGCTTCAGCACCTGTCACCGGTGAAGGTCGCCTGCGGGCGGTGAACGTGTCGGGTGGACGCTGAAGGGAAGGCCGTTGAGCACACCGGAGCCGGACCAGGGCTTCGCGGAGTTCTTCCGCACCTGCCTGCCGGTGGTGACGAGGACGCTGACGGCGCTTTCCGGCGACACACGCGTCGTGGACGACATCGCGCAGGAGGCCTTGGTGATCGCGCGACGCCGTTGGCACGACATCCACGCGTACGACAAACCCGAGGCGTGGGTGCTGAAGGTCGCCGTCAGGCTGATGCGACGGTGGCAGCAGCGGCAGTCAGTGGAAACCCCGCTGGTCGTGGCTGTGGACGTGGTCGAGCAGGTGCACGAGGTGGAGGCGGTGCACGCGGCGTTGCGCGCGCTGTCGCCGCGCCACCGCGAGGCCGTGGCGTTGCACCACCTGCTCGGCTACCCGGTCAGCGAGATCGCGTCGGTGCTGCTCGTCAGCGAGTCGACCGTGCGCACGCACCTCACCCGTGGCCGCGCCGAGCTGCGGCGGATTCTCGGAGGTTCCGATGAGTGAGCGGCTGTTGCGCGAGTTCGAGGTGGACGAGGCGGTCGAGGGGTTCTACCGCCGGGGTGAGGATCTCGAACGGGCCGGTGATCTGCGTTCGGCGGCTCAGTGCTTCCGCGTGGTCGCCGACCAGGGTCTTGGTGATGCTTCGGTGCGTCTTGCCTCGTTGTTGTTCGCGCTGGGAGAGGCCGCGGAAGCCCAGCACTGGTACGAGGTCGCGGTGGCCGACGGGTTCGACTCGTCGTTGGTGCGGACGGATGTGGCTGTGCGGCAGGAGTTCCTGGAGCACGCGGCCCGGATCACGGTTGGTGCGCCGGCCTTCGACTGGGTGCCTTCCTCAGTTCCGGCCGGATCGCTCGAGGTCGAGGACGTGCGGGCCCGGACTGCGGCCTTGCGGGCGTTGGACCAGCGGTACGGCGGAATCGTGTGCCATGCCTCGGTGGTGGAACATCTCGCTCGGGTCGAACCGTTCATCGTGGTCGGTGACGCGGCGATCTGGACGGCCGTCGCGGAGGTCTGCGAACTGGCCGGCTGGACCGCGTTCGACAGCGGCATGCCCGGCGTCGCGCTACCGCACTTCTCGCGCGCGCTGACGTTGGCGCGGCAGGCCGAGAACGAGTCGCTGATCGCCTCGGTGCTGACCCGCGCGGGCCGGATGTTCCTGCACCACAACGCACCTGACGACGCGCTGAAGGCGTTCCAGCTCGGGTTCGTGGCGGCGCACAACTCGTGGGCGGACCGGCGCTCGTTGCCCGATCCTTCCGCCGCGATCGCTTCACTCACCACAAAGGTTGGCACATATGACTCTTCGCACGTCCGTGCCCACGTGCTCGCGCTGACGGCGTTGGCCCGCAACCATCTCGCGCTCGGCGACCCCGGAACCGCGCTTTCCTTTGCCGCGGAAGCTGCCGCCGCGTCCGGGAACCTGCGTTCGGCTCGTGCCGACGACCAGCTGAGGTGGCTCGACGCGGAAGCCCGCGCGGCCGGCGCATCCGTGCTGGTGGAGCAGATCTCGGCCCGTTTCGCGCGCTCTGGCTGACGTTTTCACCCGATCCGGGCCGATACACGCGTGCGCGCAAACAGGTAGGTTCTGCGCCATGGCCGAGCCTTTTTCGTGGGTGCCCGCAGGAATCAACACGGACGTGCCGAGCGCCGCGCGCGTCTACGACTTCCTGTTGGGAGGTGGCCACAACTTCGCCTCGGACCGCATGGTCGGCGAGAAGGTCCTGCAGGTCCTGCGCGACGGCCGCGCCATCGCCTCGTCCAACCGCTCGTTCATGCGCCGCGCCGTCCTGCTGATGATGGAGCAGGGCATCACCCAGTTCCTCGACCTCGGCTCCGGCATCCCGACGGTCGGCAACGTCCACGAGATCGTGCAGGCCGAAAACCCCGACGCGCGCGTGGTCTACGTGGACTACGACGAGGTCGCGGTCTCCCACAGCCAGCTCATCCTGGAGGGCAACGACAACGCGGGCGTCGTCCAGGCCGACATGTGCAGGCCGGACGACGTCCTCGCCGACCCGGCGGTGAAGGCCCTGATCGACTTCTCCCAGCCCGTCGGCCTGCTCATGGTCGCCGTGCTGCACTTCGTCTCGGACGCGAAGGGCCCGGCCGAGGTCGTGGCCCGCTACCGCGACGCCATGCCCGCGGGCAGCCTCATCGCGTTGTCGCACCTGACCGCCGACTTCAAGCCCGACGAGATGGGCGCGGTCGTCGAGGCCATGAAGCACAGCCGCGACCCGATGTACTTCCGCTCGCGCGCCGAGTTCGAGCCCATGTTCGCGGGCATGGAGATCCTCCAGCCGGGCGTCGTGCCGGCGCCGTCGTGGCACCCGGAACTCGGCCCGGCCGGAGAAGGTGGCCCGGAGGACGTCTACGTGGGCATCGGCCGCAAGAGCTAGCGGAAGCGCCAGGCCTGGGCTGCGGAACCGTTGCAGGACCAGATGTTCAGGCGCGTGCCCGGAGTCGTCGAAGCAGCGGGGTCGTCCAGGCACAGACCCGACCGCGGGTTCTGCACGGAACCGTCGGATCGCACGCGCCACTGCTGCGCGCCGGTGCCGTTGCACTCCCACAGCTGGACGATCGTGCCGTTGATGGTGCCGCTGCCGTTGACGTCGAGGCACTTGCCGGAGATCGCGATGGTGCCGTCGGCGATGACGCGCCACTTCTGGGCGTAGGAGTTGTTGCACGTCCAGATCTGCACCGGGTTGCCGTTCGCGGTGCCGCCGGCGTTGTTGTCCAGGCACAGCGAGCCGGCGGCGGCCAGTTCGACCGAACCCGAGCCGGACGGGTGGCGTTCGGCCGGGAGGGTCGGCGTGTTGCGGTGGTAGAAGTCGACGGCCAGGTAGTTCGGGGACTTGCGGGCCGCGGGTTCGCAGAAGCGCCGGGCGCGGTCGACGGCCTTGGAGTTGTCGGTGGCGACCGTGCCCTCCATCGGGACGTCGCGGAAGTGGTTCATCACGAACAGCGGGCGGAACTTCGCTTCCGTGGCGGTCAGTGGTTTCTCACTCCAGCGGGAGTAGCAGGACCAGTCGGACGTGCCGGCGCCGGCGCCCATCGACCAGTAGTTCTCGACGGTCCAGTCCTTCTGGTAGAGCACGCCCGAGTCCTCGCGGCCGTCCTTGCCGTGGTCGGTGAAGATGAGCAAACGCTTGCCTGACGCCCTCATCTGGGACAACGTCGGCCAGCCGTTCTCGCGGACGCCCTCGGCGCGGTAGAGGACGTTGTAGAGGCCGTTGACCGATGCGAAAGAGGAACGCAGCGTGTTGGCGTCGACGTAGTCCTCGAGGAACACGGTGACGATCTCGGTCGGGTGCGAGTTGAGGAAGTCGACCATCCGCTGGAGGTCGACGCCGAGCGCGACCGGGCGGCTGACCAGGTTGCAGCTGTTGTGGCAGAGGATCGCGCCGTCGGGCGTCTGGTGGATGTCGAGCATGAAGCCGCGGACACCGTCGCCCAGCTGCTGCACGATGCCGCGCGACTGGTTCGGGGCGATGTTGCCGAACGTGAAGCCGCCGTCGACGCCGTTCGCGTAGGCGTTGTGGGCGGTCAGGGAGGTCATCTCGTCCAGGCGCGGGTCGTTCTGGGGCTGGACGCGGACCGGGTCGACCGGGGTCAGGAACCACGTGTCGTTGCCGGTGCCGACGCGGACCTGGTCGGTGCCGGACGCGATCAGGTAGCGCTCGGAGCCCGGGTCTTTCAGCCGGTATCTGTCCTGGTCGTCCAGAACAGCGGTCCACTGGGCGTCCGCGCTCGAGCAGCTGACCATCTGGGCAGCGTCGCCGGAGCGGCCGAGACACTGGCCGCTCTCGGAGAGCGTGCTGCCGTTCCAGGTGAACTGCTGGCGGTCCTCGTTGCCCTTGGGGCGGTGCTGGACCACGGACGAGCCGGAGACGGCCGCGTTCTGGCCGGTCACGGCGCTTTGCAGGTAGTACGAGCCGTTGGGTGCCGCCTGCGCGTCGACGGGGACGAGCAGCAGCGACAACAGCGCGAGTGCAGGGATGATGCGCATGGGGTGAAGGCTCACGGATGGAGGCGAACGTGAAAAGACTTCACACCGAAATCCGTCCGAACCGAGACATGTGTGGTCCGGACCACAAAACCTGATGCAGCGTCGCACGGCCTTGAGGGGGTTTCCCGAGCCGTAGGAGTTCACGGACAACGAAGGGGGCGGCGTGGGGTTCGACCAGTTCGTCGCTGAGCGGCTCGACCGGCTGTTGGGGTACGCCACGGCGATCACCTGCGACAAACACCTGGCGCAGGACATCGTGCAGAACGTGCTCATGCGCGCGCAGAACAAGTGGGAACGCATCGGAGCGATGGACGCTCCCTATCTCTACGTGAAGCGCATGGTGACCAACGACTACCTGTCGTGGCGGCACCGCAGGGCGGCACGAGAGATCGCCGTCGAGCGCAGTGAGCTCGCGAAACACGTGCCGTCCGAGGCCGACCCGGCCGACGCGCATGCCGAACGCGAGGCCATGCGCGCACGGATTGCCGTGTTGCCGCGCAAGCAACGTGCGGCGTTGGTGATGCGGTACTACGAGGACTACTCCGACGCGGAGATCGCACATGTGCTCGACTGCGCGGAATCGACCGTGCGCAGCCAACTCTCTCGCGCGCTGCAGACGTTGCGCGCCCACGAAATCGCCCGGTCCGCCACCCTGGGGGTGCAGTCATGAACGACCTGATCCGCTCGGCCATCGCCGCGGAGGCCGAGGAGCGCGTCAACTCCCGGACCGTGCTGGCCGAACTGCACAAGCGCAAGGCCCGCAAGCCGTTCGGGCTGATCGTCGGCGTCGCGACGCTGACCGTGGCCGCTGCTGCCGCGGCTTTCATCATCCCGACGGCCATCAAGAAGACCGACGCGGCGCCGGCCACGAGCCCAGCAGCACCCGTCAGCGCTGCGAACGTGCTGCTGCTCGGCATGGACGAGGTCGGCAACACGGACGCGCTCGTGTACGCGCATTTCAACGCGGACAGCTCCGTGAGCGTCGTGTCCTTGCCGCGAAACGTGAAGGTCGGCGACGACCAGCTCTACAGCCTGTACGCGCAGGATCCGAAGAAGCTGACCGCCGCCGTCGAGACGCTGACCGGCACGAAGGTCGACCACTACGCCGCGATCAAGATGTCCGAGTTCGGCAGGATCGCGCAGATCGTCGGCGGCGTCGAGGTGTGCCTGACCGCACCGGCGAAGGAGGAGTACAGCGGCGTCGACCTGCCCGCGGGCAAGTCGACCATCTCGGGTGACCAGGCGCTCGCGTTCCTGCGTCAGCGTCACGACCTGCCCAACGGTGACGTGGACCGGACCAGGCGCCACCAGGCGTTCCTCACCGGACTCGCCGCGAAGATCACCAAGGACAACGCACTCCCGTTCGCCCGCGAGATCAGCAAGACGATCAAGGTCGACGCCGGGTGGGACGTGGTGGAGTTCGCCCAGCGGTTCCAGGGCCCGGTCAAGATCCAGGCGGCGACCCTGCCGACCGAGGCGACGATCCTCAACAACGGGCCGGCCTATCTGGCCGTCAATCCGGGGGTGGCGAAGGCGTTCGTCGAGAACCAGTTCGCCGGCAACGGGGCGGTCCAGGACGCGTGCGTGAACTGACGTTCACACCAATGGAGCATCAAGTCGCCCGGATGCGGTGTCGATGACCAGCATGTAGCCCGCCGAACGGCCGCTACGATCAATTCGTGCGCGAACCACTTGAACGTGACTCCGAGATCGCGCACATCCGTGAAGCTCTCGACGCAGCCACCCGTGGTGAGGGTCGTGTCGTCGTCATCGAGGGTCGTGCGGGCATCGGCAAGACCAGGCTCGTGCACGAGTGCCGTGAGCTGGCCAAACAGCGTGGATTCGGTCGTCTGCAAGCGGTGGGCGACGCCCTGGAGAGCGCCATGGCGTGGGGCGTCGTCCGGCAGCTGGTCGAGCGGTCGGTGTCGCGGTACTCGGGTGAGATCCGGGAGAAGATCCTGGCCGGGCCGTCCGGCGCCGCGCTCAAGGCACTCGACGACGCGGCGCTGGATCCGAGCGAGGCCGAGCTCGCCCGCACGTTGCACTCGTTGTGGTGGGTCGCGGTGGACCTCTCCTCCACCCGCCCGCTGCTGATCACGGTCGACGACGCGCACTGGGCCGACCTGTCGTCGCTGCAGTTCCTCGTCTACCTGTCGCGCCGGATCGCGGACCTGCCGATCGCGCTGGTGGTCGCGACCCGGCCGGCCGACAACTCCGGACCGCTCGCCCAGCTCAGCGTGTCGGCGGACCGGTTGCTGCCCCGGCCGCTCACCACCAAGGCCCTCGAAGAGCTCGTCGAAGGCCATCCCGAGGTCGTCAAGGCGCTGCACGCGGCGAGCGGCGGCAACCCGTTCCTCACCGAGGTGCTGGTCGACGAGCTCAACGCCCTCGGGCTGCCGCTCGAAGCGGCGGAAACGGCGACGAAGATCGGCGGGCTCGGGCCCAGCACGGTCTTCCGCGCCACGCTCGGCAGGCTCCCCGCGGACGCCGTGGCACTCGCGGGTGCGATCGCCGTCCTCGGGTCGCACGCCGATCCGTGGCAGGCCGCAGCTCTCGCGGGCGTCGACGACCTGCCGAACGCGGTCGAGGCGCTCACGGCCGCGAACGTGATCGTCACCGGCGATCACCTGGAGTTCGTGCATCCCGTTGTGCGTGAGGCGGTGCTGACCGGTCTCGGGCCGATCGCGCGCGCCTCGCTGCACGCCAAAGCCGCGAAAGCGTTGTGGGAGACGCACGCGCCGGCCGATCGGGTGGCCGCGCACCTCATCCACGCTCCTAAAGGGACACTCCCGAACGCCGCCGAGGTGCTGCGCAAGGCCGCGTCGCAGCTGTTGGCCGCCGGAGACCCGCACACCGCCGCCGCGCATCTCCAACGAGCCGTGGACGAACGTCCGAACGATGCCGCGCTACGGGCCGAACTGGGCCGGGCGCTGCTGCGGACCGGCGACGCGATCAAGGCGCACCACCACCTGAAGGCCGCCGCCGCGGGACTGCCGGACGCCGAACTCGTGGCAGCCGCGGCATCGGCCACGGCCGCGTTGGAAGGTCCCCAAGCCGCCATCGAGGAGCTGACCGAGGCCATCGCGGCCCGGCCCGACGGCGAGTCACGACTGCACCTGGAAGCACGGCTCGCGGTGTTCCGGTCGTTCCTCCCCGACCAACGGCAGACCGCGTCCACGCACCTCAGCGCGTACGCGAACCTCGCGGGCAGCACACCCGACGAACGCACGCTGCTCGGCCTCCTCGCGCAGATGGGCCGCTACGAGGTGTGGCCGCACGACGAGGTGAGGGCGACCGCGACTCGTGCGTTGGCCAACGGCGCGTACCTCGACGACGCCACGGGCAGCACCGACGCGATGGTGGCGTGGCTCGTCGCGTTGCTGGCGTTGATGGCTGCGGACGGCGTGGACGTCGCACGGCGTGAGATCGAACGCGCGCGCTTGAAGGTGCGCACGCACGGGTCGCCGGTCGAGTTCGCGATGGTCACCAACGCCTCGCAGTTCCTGAACTGGCGTTGCGGCAACATGCAGATCGTCGAGGCCGAGGCGGAGGGCGCGCTGGCGGCCATCGCCCAGGAAGACCCGGTGTCGCAGGTGATCGGCCTCAGGGCCACCTCCACGCACTTCGCGGCCTACGCGGCACTCGAGCGCGGCGACGTCGACGCGGCCCAGGCCGTGATGGACAGGTTCGACCTCGAAGACCCCGCCCCGATGATGCCGACGATCTGGCTGCACGAGGTGCGCGGCCTGATCGCGCTGGCCAGGGGCAACGCCCAGGGAGCGCTCGAAGAGGCGTACCGGCAGCGCGACGCGATGGCCGCGATCCAGGTGGATCCGCCGACGATCCCGTGGCGCGGGGTGGCCGTGCGGGCGTTGCTGCAGCTCGGCGAACCGGCTGCGGAGCTGGCCTCGGAGCAGCTCGGCATCGCGAAGAAGTGGGGCGCGGCGACCGAGGTCGGCGCGGCTCTGAGACTCCTCGCTCACGCCTGCGCCGACTCACGGCTGGAGCTGCTGACGGAGTCCGTCAGCGTGCTGGAAACCTCGCCGTCACGCCTGGAGCTCGCCCGGTCCCTGGTCGACCTGGGCGAGGCGCTGCGGGTCGCGCGCCGGCGTTCGGACGCGCGTGAGCACCTGCACCGGGCCATCGATCTCGCGGGCGAGTGCGGCTCGGCAGTGCTGCGCGCGAGGGCCGTCGAGGCGTTGGAAGCCCTCGGCGACCGGCCGCGCAGGCAGCTGGTCGTGGGGGCCGAGTCGCTCACGGCGTCCGAGCGCAGGGTGGCCGACCTGGCCGCGGCGGGCCGGGCGAACCGGGAGATCGCGCAGGAGCTGTTCGTGACGCCGAAGACGGTCGAGAATCATCTCGGCCGCATCTACACGAAACTCGGCATCGCAGGTCGCAGGGACCTCTCCCGGGTCCTCGCCTGATACGGAGCGGCGTGGGGGTGGCCCTGATACACCCATCTTTCGCGGCGGAACGTTGAGGGATCGTCCCTCATGCCTTTGGGGGTTCACCTCGGCGAATCTTGTGTCACCACAGGGGAACACAAGAAGGGGACACCGAAATGATCCGCAACGCTCTGATCGCCGCCGCTGCCACCGCCACCCTCGCCACCGCGTTCGCTCCGATGGCCTCCGCCGACATCATCGGCACCCCGGCGCCGTGCGTGACCGCCTCCGACCTCACCGGTCCGGACTTCACCGTCCGCAAGTGCGGCGTGAGCGATGTGGACCAGTTCCGCACCGACCTCGACAACAACGGCAACGCCTACTGCGGCCCGGCGTCGTTGTACAACGTCCTGCACTACTGGGGGCACGTGAAGGGCGCGCCGGTCGGCTGGGGGCCCACGAAGGTCGGGTGGATCGACCCCATGAAGGCCTCCGACTACGACCTCGTCACCGGCTCGATCTACCGGATCGGCGCTGACGCGAAGTACAACGGCTCCACCAACCTGACGAACCTGCGCACCGCGTGGGACTCCGCCACCAAGCTCGCCCGTGACGCCGGCTGGCAGACCTCCCGTGGCGTCGTCAGCACGCTCGACAGCACGGACTTCGCGGGCGACGTCGCCCGCAAGCTGAACGAGGGCCCGCTGCAGCTCGTGTACGGCCGCTACAAGAACGGTCCGCTGAGCGACACCCTGCAGCGCACCGGCGGCCACATCGTCACGGTCGTGTCCGCCACCGGTTCCTTCGGCGGCAACACCATCAAGCTGAAGCTGGCCGACCCCGGCCGCGCGGGTGACCACGGCGACGGCGACTACCTGAACACCCAGTCCGCCTACGAGGCGCTCGACGTCACCCTGACCAAGCGCCACTTCCTGCAGTACTCGCCGGCCTCGGACGACAAGAACACCGCCGAGGACGAGTCGCAGGAGCCGGGCACCTACACGTGGGTCGACCGCTGGGAGCTCACCGGCCCGCGCTACCTCAGCGACACCACGCGGCAGATGGTCGAGGGCTTCAACTGGTTCGACATGGCGAAGTAGTTCAAGCGAAGCTGTTCCGGTACTCGGGCCGCACTCTTCAGGGAGTGCGGCCCTTCGTCATAGCCTGATTCGCATGCGCAGCCGCGACCGGGAACAGACCCGCCGCCGCTTGCTGGACGCCGCGTTCGTCGAGTTCGCGGCCTACGGAATCGGTGGCGCGCGGATGGAACGCATCGCCCGCATCGCCGGGTGCTCCGCCGGCCTCGCCTACACCTACTACGGCGGCAAGGAAGAGCTGTTCGACGCGGTGCAGTCCGAGGTCGTGGACGCGGCGTTCGTGCAGTTCGACGCTGCTGACCTGGCCGGGTACGCGGCCAGGTTGTACGACCGGCAGCACGAACACCCGGAGTTCGCCCGGCTCGCGACCTGGCACCGGCTGGAGCGGCCGGGACGAATCAGCCGGTCCGCCGAGATCGACGCCATCCGGCAGGCGCAGGACCGAGGACTGGTGTCGCGGCGGTTCTCGGCCGAGCAGGTGCTGGTGCTGGTGCTGGCGATCGCGTCGATGTGGTCGAACGCTCCGGCGGACAGCTCGGACCACGTGGTGCGGCGGCAGACCGTGGAGGACGCCGTTCGACGGCTGGTCGAGCCCTGACGGGGTTAGCCTGGCGGTATGCGTGTTCTCGTGGTTGCCGCACCTCTGCTCGGTCACGTGTTTCCGTTGATGCCGCTGGCATTGGCGTTGCGCGACGCCGGCCACGAGGTCGTGGTCGCGACCGGCGGTGAGGCTCTGCGGGTTCGCGACTCCGGTCTGCACGTCGAGGACGTCGTCCCGGCGAACGTCCGCTTCGGACCGATCGCGTTGCGCATCATGGTGACGCATCCCTTGGTGGCCAAGAGGGAAATGCGGGGCAGCGGCAGGCTGGACTTCGTGTCACGGCTCTTCGGCACGGTCGGCGACGCCATGACCAAGCCGCTGCAAGCGTTTGCCCGCGGCTGGAAGCCGGACGTCGTGGTGCACGAACCGCTCGCGGCCGCCGGATCAGCGCTGGACGTGCCCTCGATCGTCCACGACGTGTCGCTGTTCGACGGCCTGGAGCTCACCAAGGCGGTCGGCGCCCGGATGAAGGCCGAAGTGCGTTCTCCCGCAACGGTTCTGCGCACCGCGCCGCCGAGCCTGGCCACGTTCCCCGGCGGGGACCGGATGAGGTTCGTCGCCTACAGCGGCGACGGTGACGTCCCGCGGTGGCTCGCCGAACCCTCCGGCAAGCCGCGCATCCTGGTCAGCCGCAGCACGGCGCCCGGACCTGGCTCTGGCCGGATGATGGCGGCGGTGACCAAGGCGGCCGAGCACGTCGACGCCGAGTTCGTGCTCGTCCGGCCGGAACGCCTGGAAGGCTTGCCGGACAACGTGAAAACGGTCGGGTGGGTGCCGATCCCGCGGGTGCTGCCGTTCTGCGACGGCATCGTGCACCACGGCGGCGCGGGCACGCTGCTCAGCGCGCTCGCGGCCGGTGTGCCGCAGCTGGTCGAGCCGGGGCCTGGCGACCGCACGGTGCACGCGAGCGCGATCACCACCCGTCGGGCGGGGCTCAGCGCACAGCCCAGGGCGGTCACGCCGGAGCTGCTCACCCAGCTCATCGAGGACGCCAAGTTGCAGCGGGCCGCATCGGAGGTCCGGGACGAGATCGCCGCGATGCCCGCACCGTCGGAGATCGCGGCGGTGTGGGAAGACCTCACCCCGAGGAAATGAAAAGCACCTATCGTGGATCAGTGCGCATTCTCTTCTCGAGCTTAGGCTCGCACGGACACATGTACCCATTACTCCCGCTCGCGACCGCCGCCCGCGAGCAGGGACACGAGGTTCTCTACGCCGTCGACCAGGAGTTTCTGGGATTGGCGCGAAAGCTGGGTTTCACCGCCGTCGAAGCGGGTATGAGCATCTGGCAGGCGTTCAAGCAGGCGAACTCGAAGCACGGTACGGCGGAGTTCGAGCGGACGATGCTGAGGCAGACCGCGGTCGACGCGTTCGGCTCACTGCTGCCGCGCAAGTACGCCCAGGACCTGGCTCCCGTGCTGGAGCGGGAGAAGCCTGACCTGGTCGTTTTCGAGATCATCAACCCCGGCGCCGGCATCGCGGCGATGCAGGCGGGAATTCCGGTCGTCTGCCACGGGTTCGGCAGAATGGACGAAACGCTCGTCCCGGAGGCCATGCGCGAGCGACTGCGGGAATACTTGAACGAACTCGGCATCGCTTTGCCGGATGGGCATCATTACGGACTCGGATCGCCCTATCTCGACGTCTTTCCGCCATCCTTGCAGGACCTGGGCTTTCTCTCGGACGTGCAGCGGATTCCACTGCGGCCGATCCCGTTCGCGGAGCCCGGAGAATTACCCGATTGGGTGAGTGAACACCGCAGGCCACTCGTGTACCTGACGTTCGGCACGGCATTCGCCGGAATCGAGCTCATCAGGACCGCGATCGCCGGCCTGTCGCATTTGGACGCGGAAGTGCTGGTCGCCACCGGGCCACTGGTCGAGGCGTCGATGGTCGAGGACGTACCGGCCAACGTGCACGTCCTGCCGTGGGTGCCTCAGGCGGATCTGCTCGCGCACGCAGATCTCGCCGTGCACCACGGCGGCGCGGGCACCACGGTGGCCGCGATGGCGCACGGCGTGCCCCAGCTCGTGCTGCCGCAGGGCGCCGACCAGTTCCGCAACGCGGAGATCGTCGAGAACGCGAGGCTCGGCGCACAACTCACCGGCGAGCAGTTCACCCCGGACGCCACGTACGAACTGGCCCGCAAACTGTTGCAGGACAACGACGTGCGCGTCGCAGTCGCGAAGATCGCCGCGGAGATCGCGGAAATGCCGCACCCGGACGAGGTCGTGCCGAAACTGGTAGAGCTCGCCGGCTGAACCCAGCGTGGAAAACCGGTGCCTACTCGCTGGGCACCGGTTTCAGCGCGGACAACGCCTCGTCGACGGAGTCGTGCAGCGACAGGACGTCGGCGACTCCCGTGACCTGCAACGGTCTCCGCACCGCGCGCTGTGGTGCCACGACGTGGAATCCGATGCCCTGCTCTTCGGCATCCTCGTGGGCCGTGATCAAGGTGGAGATGCCGGTCGAACCGAAGAAGCTGACCAGAGTGAGATCCGCGACCAGCGCGGGGCCACCCGAGGAGAAGCCGAGCCGCAGCGCGTCCAGCACGACGTCGGCGGTGTCGACGTCGATCTCGCCTTCGACTGCCACGACCACCACTCCGGCGACCTCGGTGGCTCTCACCGTGAGCAGCGGCGATTCCTTCAACTGATCTTCTTTCACCAGCACACCCCCGGTGGCCGAAAGCGCGCGAAACCCGGACTCCGAGCACGCTGCTGAACCCGGCTACCTTCTCGACGTTACGGCCGATGCTCCCACATCACAACCTATTGCTCGCCCAGCCGCCGGACGACGTCGACCAGCTCGGTGTTGCGCACGCCCTTGGCCAGGTACTCCGTCACCCCGGCGCGGCGCATCTCGTCCACGGCCCCCACGTCGGTGTAGGCGGAGAACGCGACGATGCGCGTGCCGGGAGCCCGTTGCAGGATCTCCGTCGCCGCGCGCGCACCACCGCCGTGACCCATCCGCACGTCCAGCACGACGACCGACGGCGAGTGCAGTTCGGCCAGTTCAACGGCCTCGCGGGCGTCCGACGCGACGGCGACGACCTCCAGGTCCGGCTCCTCGTCGAGCACGTCCCGCAGCACGTCCCTGATCAGGGGATCGTCGTCGGCGATCAGCACTCTCACCATCAAGGCCTCACGTCCGGGAGCCAGAACTCCACCACCGTGCCACCGCTCTCCGCAGCGCTCACCGTGCACCAACCACCCCCGGCCTCCGCGCGTTCCCGCATCTCGATCAGGCCGAAGTGCCCGGCGTTCGGGTCGAGATCGGGGATTCCGGCGCCGTCGTCGACCACCCGCACCAGAAATCCTCGGTCCACAGTGGACAAAGAGATCACCACGGACGAGGCCCGCGCGTGCTTGCGGACGTTGGTCAACGCCTCCTGGCAGATGCGGAAGATCGTGATGGCCGCGTCGTCGCCGGGTTCCCGCTCGAGCGAGTACTCGATGTCGGCCGGCATGGCGGTGTCGCCGAGGTAAGCCGCCAGCGAGTCCCGCAGCCCCTGCCGCTCGATCCCTGGCGGCCGGACGCGGAACACCAGGTTGCGCAGCCTGCTGATGGCGGACCGGACCGCGCCGTCGAGCTGGTCCACGGTGTCGCGGTGCTCGTCCGGGAGCTTGCGGGCGAGCAGCTGCAACCGCATGTCGACCGCGACCATGGCCTGGATCGTGTCGTCGTGGACGTCCCACGCGATGCGCTGCCGTTCCTTTTCCTGAGCCTCGACGAGGTGGGCGAGCAGCCGGCGCCGGTCCGTGAGCTGTTGTTCCGCCCGCCGCCGTTCGGTCATGTCCCGGGTGACCTTGCCGAACCCGCGCAGCTCGCCGGTGTCGTCGTAGAGGGCCGTGATGATCACGTTCGCCCAGAACCTCGTGCCGTCCTTGCGGACCCGCCAGCCCTCGTCCTCGAGCGCGCCCTCTGCCTTCGCGACCCGCAGCTCCCATTCCGGCTTGCCCGCGCGGACGTCCTCCGGCGGGTAGAACGTGGAGAAGTGCCGTCCGATGATCTCCTCGGCGGCCCATCCCTTGATCCGCTCGGCACCGGCGTTCCAGCTCACGATGTGCCCGCCGGGGTCGAGCATGAAGATGCCGTAGTCGCGCACGCCGAGCACGAGCAGGCGGAAGAGATCGCTGTCCTGCCAGTCCGGTTGCACGGCCTCATCATGGTGGTCAGGCCGTCAACTCACACCAGACGACCTTCTGACCTGCACGTTCTGTCACACCCCACGCCTCGGCGAGCCGGGCGACGAGCTGCAGCCCCCAGCCACCGGACCTCAGCTCGGGATGCGCTGCCTCGTCGTCCGTGACCTCGACCAGCACGCGGTTCTCACCACCGACGATCCGCACGAAAGGCTGGCCGCCGCCGTGGCAGACGGCGTTGGTGGTGAGCTCGTTGACGACCAGCACGACGTCGTCGTGGTTGCCGCGGAAGCCGAAGTTCATCGCGGTGCGGCGAGCGAACGCACGAGCCAGCGCGACACCGCCGCGATGGTCCTCCTCCGGCAAGGAGAACACCGCTTCGGAAAGCGAGCTCGTGGTCACCAAAGCACAGTGCACCCGTGATCGCGCCGAGTGCAGACGCAGGACCACCAGCTCGTCTAGTGCAGCTGCATCAGTCGAGCAGGCCCTCGCGGCGGGCGATGGTCACCGCTTCCAGCTGCGACCGGGCGCCGAGCTTGTCGAGCACGCGCTGGACGTGGTTGCGCGCGGTGTTGCGGGCCACGCCGAGCCTGGTGGAGATCTGGTCGGTGCCCGCGCCGTCCGCGAGCAGCAGCAACGTCTCCTGCTCACGCGCGGTGAGCGTCGCCCCGGCGACCCTGACCCTGCCGGTCAGCCGGTCGAACACGCCCGCCAGCAGCTTCGGGTCGAACACCACCTCGCCGTCCGCGACCTTGCGGACCGCGTCGACCAGCTCGTCCAGCCGCGCGGACTTGAGGATCAGCCCGGATCCGCCTGCCTCGGCGACGCGGGCGGCGACCGACGCGGTGGCCTCGCCGGTCAGCACCAGCACCTTCGCGCCGCCCTTCACCAGCTCGGGGATCAGCGCCGTGCCGTCGCCGTCGGGCAGTCTGCGGTCGAGGAGGACGACGTCGGGCGTGCCGCGGCGACTGTCCGCGAGCGCGGTCGCGACCGTGGTCGCGCGGGCGATCACCTCGATCCCGGCGCGCTCCAGGGCCAGGCCGATCGCTTCGGCGACCATGTCGTGGTCCTCCACGAGAACCACTCGGGTCATGCGGGTCAGCCTACGGCGTACCGGAAGTTCCGCGCGGTGCCGATCACGAACGGCCTGACTTCTTCGAACACCTCGGCGTGCAGCTTCTCCACGCCGAGCCGCGGCGAGATCAGCTTGACCACATACCTGGCGTCACCTTTGAGAGCACCGCCGAGCGGGTTGACGCCGAGGAAGACCGGCACGTCCGAGTTCGCGGCTTTCGCACGGACGCGCTGAAGTACGTCGAGCGGGAGGTCGCTCAGCAGGACGTTGTCTCCTTGGTAGGTGTGCGGTGGGAGTGGCTTGCCGGCGGTCGCCGCGAAGGGCTTCTCGCCGAACTCCTCGAGGAGCCTCGGGGCCACGCGGAGGTGGTCGACCTCGAACGGTCGCGTGCTCGCGAAGGTCAGGCGGACGACGTCACGGCCCCTGAGCGGTTCGGGCAAGACCGGGATGTCGGGGAACGAGATGGTGGTGAGAGCTGGTGTGACGTGGTCCGGCAGGTCCCACTGGTGGAAGGCCTCGAACACCTGCTCCGCGTGCTCGGCGTCGAAGTACATCTCGCCCGCGTGGACCTGGCCGATCTCCAGCAGTTCGAACTCGAGCGCGGTGATGACGTCGCCGACCTTCTCGGTCTGGCGGACGCGGTCGCTCGCGAAGCCGAACTCCCTGGCCAGCACGCTGTAGCCGCCGCCGAGGGTGTAGCCGACGACGCCCACGTCGCTCGCGTCGCCGCTGAGCGGGGCGAGGCCGTGCGGAGCGGCCGCCTCGACGACCTGCTGCCAGACCGCGCCCGCCTCGACCCTGGCGATCTTGGTCTGCGGGTCGATCTCGACCTTGTTCATGCGCTTGGTGGAGATGAGGACGCCGTTGGTGGTCGTGGTCAGGCCGTGTCCGGTCGTCTGGACTGCGTACTCGAGGCCGTTTTCGCTGGCGTACTGGACGGCTTCTTCGACGTCGTGAGCGGTCTCCACGGCGAAGATGACCTGGGGTTCGTGGCGCAGTCCGGTCTGGAAGCCGCTGCGTTCGTCGTCGTAGCCGGTGTCGCCAGGAAGGAACTTCTGCATGCTTCAAGCATGGTTGCGCTGCGGTTATAAGTCCAAGATCTAGTTGTGCTGCTGTCTATAATCGTTGGTTATGGAGCTTCGGCAGCTGGAGTACTTCGTCGCGGTCGCGGAGGAGGCCTCGTTCACGCGAGCCGCGGAACGGGTGCACGTCGCGCAGCCCGGGGTGAGCGCGCAGATCCGGCGGCTTGAGCGGGAGCTCGGGCACGACCTGCTGGACCGGTCCGGGCGCAGCGTGACGGTGACCGACGTCGGGGCAGCCGTGTTGCCGTTGGCGCGGGCGGCATTGCTGTCGGTGGAGTCGGCTCGGCGGACCGTCGAGGAGATGGCCGGGCTGGTGCGCGGGGTCGTGCGCGTCGGGATGGTCGTGTCGTGCGGGATCATGGACCTGCCGGAGCTGCTGTCGTCGTTCCACGCCTCGTACCCGGACGTGGAGATCACGTTGACGGAGGCCAACTCCGACGCGCTGATATCGTCCCTTTTGGACGGTCAGCTGGACTTCGCCCTGATCGGGTACGCCGGTGCCGTTCCGGACGGGCTGTCGGTGCGGGTGCTGGCTGATGAACCGCTGGTCGCCGCCGTTGCAGCCGGCGATCCCTGGTACGGCAGGGAATCCGTCACGGTGGACGAGCTGCTGACGCGCGGGTTGATCTGCCTGCCGCCGGGAACCGGGTTGCGCGGGGCGTTGGACGCGGCCTGTGGTGGACGACAGCCACGGATCGCGCTGGAGGCGTCCGCGCCGCCGATGGTGATCACGCTGGCCCAGCGCGGGCTCGGGCCGGCGATCCTGGCGTCGTCGATGGCCGGCGGGCTGCACGCCGTGCGGATCACCGACCCCTCGCCACGGGGCCAGCTGTCGTTCGCATGGCGCACGTCGGGCCCGCACAGCCCGGCCGCACGGGCTCTGATCCGGCTGGCGGAAGAGGGCACGGAAAACGACGTGACAACGGATCTTTAGGCCTGTCATGATCGGCGCATGTTCCTGACGGCTGAGCACAACACGTTCGCAGGTGTTCCTGCGGGCGCGCTCGCCGTTGCCTCGGCACAGCTGGCCGGCGCTCGAATCTGACCCTTCTCCAGTCCCCTCCCCAGGACCGCTGGAGGAGGGTGGTAGCGGTCGATCGGTCTTGGAAATCCCAGCTGCGCCTTCGAGGACAAAGGAAATGAAGCAGGAGTTCGTGCGCGCCAAGCCGCACCTCAACATCGGCACCATGGGTCACGTCGACCACGGCAAGACCACGCTGACGGCCGCCATCACCAAGGTTCTGTCCGAAAAGGACCCGTCGGGCACCACCTTCACCGCGTTCGACCGCATCGACCGCGCCCCGGAGGAGCTCGCCCGCGGCATCACGATCAACATCGCGCACGTCGAGTACGAGACGCCCACGCGTCACTACGCGCACGTCGACATGCCCGGCCACGCCGACTACGTGAAGAACATGATCACGGGTGCGGCGCAGCTGGACGGCGCGATCCTGGTCGTGTCCGCCGAGGACGGCACCATGCCCCAGACGCGCGAGCACGTCGTGCTGGCGCACCGGGTCGGTGTGCCGTACGTGGTGGTGGCGCTGAACAAGGCCGACGCGGTGAGCGACCCGGAGCTGCTCGACCTGGTGGAGCTGGAGATCCGCGACCTGCTCTCCCGCTACGGCTTCGACGGCGACGCCACGCCGGTGGTCCGCGTGTCCGGTCTTCGTGCGCTGCAAGGAGACCCGGAGTGGACTGCTTCCGTCGTGCGGCTGCTGGAGGCCGTGGACGAGCACGTGCCGGTGCCCGACCGCGACCTGTCCGGACCGTTCCTGATGCCCATCGAGAACGTCATGACGATCACCGGTCGCGGCACGGTCGTGACCGGTGCGGTGGAGCGCGGTGTGCTGGGCCTGGGCGACCAGGTCGAGGTGATCGGGCTCGGTTCCGCGGTGACCTCGGTCGCCACGGGCATCGAGACGTTCGGCAAGCCGATGCAGCAGGCCCAGGCGGGAGACAACGCCGCGGTGCTGCTGCGCGGGGTGAAGCGCGGCGAGGTCCGGCGCGGCCAGGTGCTGGCCCTGCCGGGCAGCGTGGCGCCGCACACGAAGTTCCGCGCGTCGGTGTACCTGCTCTCGCACGCCGAGGGTGGCAGGCACACGGGCATCGCCTCGAACTACCGGCCGCAGTTCCACTTCCGCACCGGCGACGTCGTCGGGGTGGTCGAGCTCGACAGGACGCTGGCGCTGCCAGGGGACACCGTCGAGGTCACGGTGGAGCTGGGCAAGGCGGTGGCGATGGACACCGGGCTCGGATTCGCGATTCGCGAGGGCGGCAAGACCGTGGGTGCCGGCACGGTCGGCGAGATCCTCGCCTAGGGCGGCGGTCGACGGCCCGAGAAGGTGGTCGCGCTGCCTTGTGCGGCGCGGCGGAGCAGACTCCGGTGATGAACCACGTCCTGGAGCTGTTCCGCCGCGCCGTCACACACGATGACGCGGACGCGATGCGCAAGGGCGTCGAGCTGATGTTCGGCGACCTCGACCCGCTGTCCGAGTACGAGCTGCGGTCGCCGGACTACGTGATGGAGATGCCGCAGTCCGGCGAGACCATCCGCGGCCGGGACGCCATGCGCTCGATGCAGGAGGCGTTCCCGAAGCCACCCACCATCGCGCTGAGACGCGTGACGGGCTCCGGGCTGTTCTGGATCGTGGAGGGTGTCAACGACTACGGCGACGAGGTGTGGCACGTCGTCGTCGCGTGGGAGCTCGACCACGACGGCCGGATCGTGCGCGACACCCGGTACTACGGTCAGAAGTTCGATCCGCCCGAGTGGCGCCGGCAGTGGGTGGAACTAGGGCTGTAACCGCCAGCACTAGCCTGACTCGTCGCTCACCGAGTGCGCGGCGCCGACCGGCTTCGACTCGGACGAACCGCGCTGGCGCAGGTAGACGCTGAGGATCGCCATCGAGGCGATGGCGAGGAACTCGGACTGCCAGTTCTGCAGCGACCGGTTCCAGAAGTCGGAGCTGAAGAAGTACTCGCCCAGGCCCGTCTTCTCGGCCAGCGGGTCGGAGTTGTTGGCGTACCAGCCCGCGATCCACTGCGTGGTCCAGGAGAACAGGAACAGCACCAGCATCGCCGTGCCGAGCGACCTCGAGAACACCGCGGTGCGCCAGCCGCCCGCACGTGCCCACTTCGGTGACGACTCGGTCGCGTACTGGCCGATCTGCTGGTCCTTCTCAGTGCCACGGCCGACTTTGTCCGCCGGTTTCGACTCGGGTGAACCTCGCTGGATCAGCCAGACGGTGGCCGTGACGTACAGGAAGAACTGCAGGTACTCGGACTGCCAGTTCTCCGCGACGTCGACCAGGAAGTCTGCGGAGAACAGGTACTGCCCGAGGGAGAGCAGCGGCTGTCCGAGCGCAGCCTGACGCTCGTTGAAGTCGGCGTGGCCGGCGAAGAACTGACCGACCAGCGCGGCGAGGAACAGCCCGCCGAAAACGAGCGTCAGGCTGTGCTCGCGCAGGAATCTCCTCATAGGACCGGGTGCCCTGCGCATCAGTGGTTAAACATCGAGCAGCGGCACGACTTCCTTGGCCCAGAACTGGAAGAACTCCTGCTGGTTCGTGCCGATCTGCTGCACGTACAGCTCGTCGAACCCGGCCTCGGCGAACTCCCGCACCTTCGCCGCGTACTTCTCCGGGTCCGGGCCGCACGGGATCGACTCCCCGATCATCTCCGGGGTGACGAGCTCGGACGCCTGCTCGAAGTGCTTCGGCGTCGGCAGCACCTGGGCCAGCTCGCCGGGCAGGCCGTCGTTGGGCCACAACCGGTGTGCGGTCCTGACACCGTCCTCTTCGGACTCGGCGTAGCAGACCTTCAACCCGCTCTGGGCCGGTCCACGTCCACCCTCGGACCGGTACTGCTTCACCAGGTCACCCGCCGGACCGACGCAGATGTAGCCGTCGCCGGACTTCGCCGCGAGCTTGACCGCCTTGGGACCGAACGCCGAGACGTAGATCGGCACCGGGCGTTCCGGCACGGTGTACACGCGGGCGTTCTCGACCGTGTAGTGCTTGCCGTGGTGCGTGACCTCGTCGCCCTGGTGCAGCGTGCGGATGAGGCCGATCGCCTCCTCCAGCATCTCCAGCCGCACGTCGGCGGACGGCCAGCGGTCGCCGAGAACGTGTTCGTTCAACGCCTCCCCGCTGCCCACGCCGAGCACGAAGCGGCCCTCGCACTGCACGGCCGCCGTGGCTGCCGCCTGGGCGATCACGGCCGGGTGGATGCGGACGATCGGGCACGTGACAGCGGTCGTGATCGGCACCGACACGGCCTCGGAGAGCGCACCGATCGTGCCCCACACGAACGGCGACTGGCCCTGCTCGTCGTTCCACGGGTGGTAGTGGTCCGAGATCCACAGCGACTCGAAGCCGTGGTCCTGAGCCATGCGCGCGTGGCGGACCAGGTCGCGCGGCCCGTGTTCTTCGGACGAGAGGAAATAGCCCAGTTTCACGGCAGCAACTCCTGGATCTTGGTTTTGATACCGCGGCTCATCAGGCCCCACGCGTCGGGATCGCCGCGCAGCACCGCCTCGGTCATGTCCTTGATCTGGTCGAACGTGGCGTGCGGCGGGATCGGCGGCACGTTCGGGTCGCAGCGCACGTCGAGCACGACAGTGCCGTCCGACGCCAGCGCCGTCTCCCAGGCCGGGCCCAGCTGGTCCGGCTTGTCCACCTCGATGCCCTGCAGGCCGATCGAGCGCGCGTAGTCCGCGTACGAGATGTCCGGAAGCGTTTGCGACTCCTCGAACTTCGGCGCTCCGCCCATCGCGCGCAGCTCCCACGTGACCTGGTTGAGGTCGTTGTTGTGGAACACGCACACGACGCACCGGACGCCGTAACGCTTGAGCGTCAACAACTCCGCCATGCCGTTCATCTGCATCGCGCCGTCGCCGACCAGCGCGATCAACGGGCGTTTGGGCTGGGCGTACGCAGCGCCGAGCGCGTACGGGACAGCGCAACCCATCGTGGCCAGCGTGCCGGACAACGACGACCGCACGTTGCCGTGGATCCGCAGCAAGCGCGCGTACCAGTTCGTGGCGGAACCCGAGTCCGCCGTGACGATCGCGTTGGCGGGCAGGCGTTTCGACAGCTCGGACACGATCAGCATCGGGTTGACCGGGTCGGCGGGCACCGAGGCCTGCTTCTCCACGACCTCCCACCAGCGTTCGACGTTCGCCTCGATCGTGTGCCGCCACGAGCGGTCGTTCTTGCGCTCCAGCAACGGGATCAGCGCGCGCAACGTCTCCCGCGCGTCGCCGACCAGGTTGACCTCGGTCGGGTAGCGCATGCCGATCGCACGGCCGTCGACGTCGATCTGCACTCCGCGGGCCTTGCCGAACTTCGGCAGGTACTGGGAGTACGGGAAGTTCGAGCCGACGATCAGCAACCGGTCGCAGTCGCGCATCATCTCGTACGACGGACGGGTGCCCAGCAGCCCGATCGACCCGGTCACGTACGGCAGGTCGTCCGGCAGCACGTCCTTGCCCAGCAACGCTTTCGCCACCCCGGCACCGAGCATCTCGGCGACCTCGCGGACCTCAGAGGCCGCGCCACGAGCACCCTGGCCGATCAGGATCGCGACCTTCTCGCCGGTGTTCAGCACGTCGGCCGCGCGGCGCACCTCGTCGTTCGCCGGTACGACACAGGAAGAAGGCCGCGAGGGCGGACTCGACGGGATGTACTTGAACTCGTGCTTGGGCGCCTCGTAGTCCTGCTCCTGCACGTCGTTCGGGATGATCAGCACGGCCGGCGCGCGGTCGGCCGCGGCGGTGCGCATCGCCCGGTCCAGCGCGTTCGGCAACTGCTCTGGCACGTTGACGTCGATCAGGAACGAAGCCACGTCGCGGAACAACGAGTGCAGGTCGACTTCCTGCTGGTAGCTGCCGCCCTGCGCGGTGCGGGCGGTCTGGCCGACGATCGCGACGACCGGGACGTGGTCGAGCTTCGCGTCGTACAAGCCGTTCAGCAGGTGGATCGCGCCGGGCCCGGACGTCGCCAGGCACACCCCGACGTCGCCGCTGAACTTCGCGAAGCCCACCGCGGCGAACGCGGCCATCTCCTCGTGCCGAGTCTGGATGAACGCGGGGTCGTTGTCCGCCTTGCCGAACGCGGCCACGATCCCGTTGATGCCGTCGCCGGGATACGCGAACACCTGCTTGACGCCCCAGTCGCGCAGACGCTCGACGATGAAGTCGCCGACGGTCATACAGCAGCACCTTCCATCACGTAGACGGTGTAGGCGGACCGGATGATCGGCTGCGCGACGTTGCGCACCCGCACCCCGCCCGGTGTCATGCCCTGCTCGGTGCCGAAGTGCGCGTGGCCGTGCACGGCGAGATGCGTGCCCGTCGCGTCGATGGCCTCGCCGAGCAGGTACGAGCCGAGGAACGGATAGATCTCCGGTGGCTCGCCGCGCAACGTGTCCGGCACCGGCGCGTAGTGGGTCAGCGCGACCTTGATGTCGGTGTCCAGTTCGGACAGAGCCTGCTCGAGTGTCTCCGCGATGTCGCACGTGTGCTGGATGAACGCCTTCATCTCGCGCTCGCCGAACGCACTCCCGCACTTGCCCGCGAACCCGCCGCCGAACCCCTTCACGCCCGCGACACCGAGCGTGCAGCCGTTGATCTCGGCTTGGAAGGTCGAGCCCTCCAGGACGTGAATGCCCTTGTCCTGCAACGTCTTGGTGACTTCAAGCGGCTTGTCGTCCTGATGGTCGTGGTTGCCCAGCACAGCGACGACGGGCACCGCCAGGTCCGCGAACTCGTCCGCGACCACCTGGGCTTCCGCGACCGTGCCGTGCCGGGTCAGGTCACCCGCCAGCAGCAGGACGTCCGCGTGCTCACCAACCTTGTCGAGTGCCGGCCGGAGCCTGCCGCGCATGTCCTCGCCGAGGTGCACGTCCCCGACCGCCGCGATCCGGATCATCGCAGGTCCTCCTCACCCTCCGGTTCACCCGCCGGCGTCACGCGCACGTCGTTGAAGATCGTGAGCTGGGGCGCGGCCTCGTGCAGCACCTCTTCGAGGGCAATGCGCCGATCCGCGCACGCCACGTCGCCGGAGAGCATCACGTGATCACCACGAACGGTGACCCGCACGCCGAGCTCCGCCGTTCTGGGGTCCTCCGCGACCGCCCTACGCAGGTTTGCCGCGAGGTACTGCTCGGATTCCATTGCCCCTCCCGATGATCTCCAGCCGTTCGATGAGCACCAGGAACGCCTCCGCGTACGGCGAATGCTTGGTCTCCTCGCGCACGTGTTCCCAGTCGATCTGTTCGCGCAACGCACGCGCGAACGGCAGCAGCTCGCTGAAGTCGCACCGATGCCCGTCCAGCACCAGCAACTTGCTGCTCAGCACGAACGTCGCGGGCATCACCGGCAGCATCACGGACCCGACCGGCATCTCCTCGGCCATCGCCAGCACCTCGTCGGTGACGGGACGTTCGTTGGGCCGGAACAGCAGGTCCACCAGCGAGTCGCCGTCGTAGACCTTCAGCAGCCAGTCCTCCGGCGGTTCCGCGGCTCTGAGTCCGCGCTGCACGAGGACGCGGACCGCCTCGGTCGCGTCCTGTTCACGCACCAGCAGATCCACGTCGTGTTCACTCGCCGGACCACCGCGCGCATAACCGGCGCATCCACCGGTCAGGGCGAACGGGATCTGGGCGCTGCGCAAGGCGTTCGCGACTTTGGTCAGCGTCCGCAGCAGCTCGTCCTGCACGTCGCTCATGCACTGCCGGTTACCCGGCCTGCCGATCGACGAACCTCAGACCTGATCGGTGACGAGCCGCGCGTGTGTCTCGGTGTCGTACCGCACGCCGTCGTAGAGCAGCTTGGCCCGCTCGACGCCTTCCCGGCGGAACCCCGCGCCCACCGCCACCCGGCAGGACGCGGGGTTGTCCAGCCGATGTGCGAGTTCCAGCCGGAACAGCCCCAGCTCGGTGAACGCGAACTCGCTGATCGCCCGGCACGCCCTGGTGGCGAGGCCCTTGCCGCGAGCCTCCTCGCGCATCCAGTAGGAGATCCACCCGGAGAGGTGACGACGTTCCACCTGCGACACGGCCATGTTCCCGACGGGGACGCCGTCGTCCAGCACGGCGAACGCGTACGCCGTGTCCTGGTCGCGCCGCTCCTCCAGCATCGCGATCCAGTCCTGAGCGGCCGCGAGCGAGTCGACCGGCGTGGTGAACTGACGGTCCATCTCCGGCTCGGCGGCAGCGGCCAGCACGATCGGAGCGTCGGACGGCAGCCAGGGCCGCAAGAGGTTGCTCACCTGTGCAGCTTCTGAAGTTGCCGGGCTCACTGCAACTCAATTGGGACGTCAGACGTCAAAGGGACAAGCCAACCCAGGGAGCGCGGATGTTCATTTTCGGCTGGCGCACGACGATCGAGCAGCTCCGGATGCTCACGCTGGTCTGCGGGCACTGCGGACACCAGGCCGCGCACAACCTGTTCCGGCGCTACACGAAGCCCACGTTCTTCTTCATCCCGCTGTTCACCATCAGCAGCAGGTACGGGCTGCAGTGCACGTTCTGCGGTGTCTCCTACGACATCAGCAAGGTGCACGCCCATCAGCTCGTGTGACGGCAGGCGGCACATCCGGGCGCGTCCTCGTCGGTGGTGACGCGCCCGCACTCGGGGCAGATCAGCTCGAGAAGGCAGGCCGGCTCAGCTTGAGGGACACGACCGAGGTCCAGACCCAGCCGATCGTCGCCACGACGTAGAGCAGCACCGTGCCGCCCGGGTTGCCCAGGAACGCCATCGGCACCATCAGGAGCACGCCCGTCAGGCCGCTCATCACCGCCAGCCATCCCCCGAGCCTACGCGCGAACACGAAGCACGCACCGATCCAGCCGATCATGGCGAGCCCGAACGCCACCGCGTGCAGCATCCCGTGCCACGACAGCGAAACCGGCGCGGCGTCCGGTGTGCCGGCGGGGAATCCGAGCGCGGGATCGGCGGTGAACACCCCACCGAGGATCATCCCCACCCCCATCAGGCCGATCAGTCGCGCACCCCATTTCGTGTGCCTGGCCATGCCCGTGGCGGCGATGACGAACAGCGCGCCGCTGACGACGAAGTTCACGATCTGGATCCAGCCGAGCGAGCCCAGGCTGAGCATGCTGAACGGGTGCCGGGTGAGGTCGAAACCCTCGCGTGTGAAGGCCTGGGCGTACCCCACGACCAGGTAGAGCGGACCGGCGACGACACCACAGGCGATGCGGGACATGGCTTCCTCCAGGAGTTCGGGTGGCGAGAACAGAACCACCGACAAGTTTTTTTGTCAAGACTAGCTTCACTGTCTTGACTAGAAGAGTTGTCGGGAGCAGGATGAGACCATCCACGAACCCGGAGAGGGAGAGCTGATGGGCCACGCGTTCGAAAGCACCGACGAGATCGAGGTGCCCGCGTCCGTCGAGGACGTCTGGACGGCCATCGCCACGGGGCCTGGCATCGACTCGTGGTACATGGGCCGCAGCGAGGTCGCGAACGGCCAGGTCAAGATGGCTTTCGGTGGGTATCAGCCGACCAGCGAGATCACGGCGTCGCAGCCCGGCAGCCACTTCGCCTACGACAGCGGCAAGGCTCCCGACGGCCGGTTCATCGCCTACGAGTTCCTGGTCGAGGGGCGCGAGCGCGGCAGCACGGTGCTGCGGATGGTCACGAGCGGCTTCCTGCCCGGCGACGACTGGGCCGACGAGTTCGAGGCCATGACGCTGGGCGGCGCGCTGTTCCGCCGCACGCTGGTCGAGTACCTGACGCACTTCCCCGGCCGCACCGCCCGTCCGATCACGGTGTTCGGCCCGATGATCAGCGACTGGGACGAGGCCTGGAAGAAGCTCGACGCGGCCATCGCCGAGAAGCTCCCGGACGCCGTCGAGTTCCACCGCAACGCCCACACTCTCGCCCTGCGCACGGACAAGGGCATGTACCGCTTCATGCGCGGGTTCTTCGGGCCGTTCATCGCCGCGCACAACATCTTCGAGGGCGACGAGTCCGAGCAGGACTGGCAGAGCTTCCTCGACACCACCCTGGGAGAGCAGAAATGACGCGCTTCACGACCTCCGCCGACGGCACCGGGATCGCGTACTCGATCACCGGATCCGGGCCCGCGCTGGTTCTCGTGGACGGCGCGATGTGCCACCGGATGTTCGGCCCGTCCACCGAGCTGGCTTCGGTGCTGGACAAGAACTTCACCGTCTACACCTACGACCGGCGCGGCCGCGGCGAGACCGGTGACGGCGCGACGCCGTGGACGCCGGAGCACGAGATCGAGGACCTCGACGCGGTGATCAAGGAAGCCGGCGGCAGTGCGTTCGTGTTCGGCGTGTCCTCGGGTGCGGCGCTCGCCCTTGACGCGGCGACGAAGCTGCCGTCCATCACCCGGCTCGCGGTCTACGAGCTGCCGATGGTCGTGGACGACACCTACACGCCGCGTCCCGCCGACATCGTCGAGCAGATGAACGACATGCTCGCTCGCGGCGACCGTTCCGGGATGCTCTCGAAGTTCATGAAGATGGTCGGCGTACCCGGCTTCGGCCTCGCGATCATGAAGCTCACCCCGGTGTGGAAGAAGCTGAAGCTGGTCGCCCACACGCTGCCGTGGGACCTGCGCATCCTCGGCGACGACGGTCGCGGCTCATCGCTCCCGGCCGATCGCTGGAACATCAAGGTGCCGACGCTCGTCATGAACGGCGGCAAGAGCCCCGAGTACCTCCGCAACACGATGAAGAACGCGGCGGAGGTCCTCGGGGACGTGGAGTACCAGGAGCTGCCTGGTCAGACGCACATGCTCAAGTCCTCGGCAGCGGCACCCGTGCTGGTGGAGTTCTTCTCGCGGGCCCAGCGCACCGCCGGGCCCATCGCGTAACCGGCCACCACGAACAGCCCGCCGACCAGCAGCCACCCGATCGCTCCCCAGCCGAGCACGACCGTGGTGAGCAGGGCGGGGCCGACCATGCGCGCGACTGCCGTTCCGGTCGCGAAGAAGCCCTGGTACTGGCCCTGCCGGTCGGCGGGCGCGAGGGTGAAGCTGATCTCCCACGCACCCGAGGCGAGCATCATCTCGCCCAGCACCTGCAGTGCCGCGGCGGCGATCAGCACGGCCGCGACCGGCCAGGCGCCCAGGCTGAACGCCGACGCCGCGAACACCGCGCAGGAGGAGAGCATGATCAGACCAGCGTGCTTGACGAGCTTCGAGGCCTGGCTCAAACCGTTGGCGCGCTTGGCGATCCGCACCTGGAAGAGCACGACCGCACCGGTGTTGAGCACCAGCAGCGCGGCGGCGAGCCAGGTCGGCGCCTCTGTCCGCTGCACGATCCACAGTGGAATGATCAGGCTCAGCAGCGGCATGTAGAGCAGCATCACGGCGTTGATCAGCGTGATCAGCGCGTACGGCCGGTCCTTCAGCACGTCGAACTTGCCCCTGGCGCGGGTCATCACGGTCTCCGGCAGCGTGCTCAGGATCAGTGCCGCGATGACGAACGCGAGCACGTCGATCACGAACACGGCCGTGTAAGCGGCTTCGGTGCCCAGGTGCAGCGCGAACCCGCCCATCGCCGCGCCGATCGCGATGCCCGCGTTGGCCGTCGACTGGATCCGCGCACGGGCCCGCGTGCGTTCTTCGGGAGTCGTGAGGCCTGCGAGGAGAGCCTGCCTGGACGCCTGCAGGCCGCTCTGGAAGCTCGCGTACAGGCACATGACCAGCATGAACGCCGCGAAGCTGCGGGTGAAGAGCAGGATGCCGATGCTGGTGGCCGTGGCTGCGGCGAGCACGACCGCGGTGGTGCGTGGACCCAGGCGGTCGGCGACGTGCCCCAACGCGACTCCCGCGATGGCTCCGACGCCCCACGCGAGGGTCAGCGCGAGGCCGACCCGCGCCGCGCTCAGGCCGACGATCTGGGTGAAGTACAGGGCGGAGACGACGAGGAAGCCGCCGTCGCCGATCGAGTTCGTCAGCTGTGCGTACGCGAGTCGCCTGGTCATGTCCTAGAACTTAGGGCGCCGATTGGCCCTAGTCGTGGGACAAGACGACACTGCTTCTTTGGGCCAATTTCGTGCCGACCCACGACACCGCGTAGGCCAGCGCGGTGATGACCACCGCGACGAACACGCAGGTCAGGGCGACGTCGCCGTAGCCATGCGCGCGCGGGTCGAGGAACGGGTACGGGTACCAGTCCACGATCGGGCCCCTGACCAGCGTGTAGATGACATAGGCAAGCGGGAACGACAGCCACACCCACGCCCTGGTCGTCCGCTCTGGCGCGAGCAGCCACTCCACGACGACCAGGATCGGCGCGACGACGTGGAGCACCCAGTTCGCGTAGGCGGGCGTCTGCACGTCAACGCCTCGCAGCAGCAGCGCGTAGACGATGCCGGTCGTGGCCATGTAGAGCACGGCCGCTCCCCTGATCTGCGAGGAGACCGGCCGCCACACCCCCAACAGCGCCACACACGCCGCGAACACGTTCGACAGCACCGTGAAATAGCTGAAGTGGTTGGTGAAGCGGAACCGGTCCCCCAGTGCGATCACCAGGTACACCTCTGCCGAAAGAACCAGCAGGAACACGGCCATCCGGAGCGGCTTGATCACGCACGAATTAGAGCGCGGTTTCGAGCACTGCGCTGGCCGTGGTGACGTGCCGGCGACGTGAGGGCATCAGCACCGTTGGGTGCGAAATGCTCCAGGCCGCGCTCTTGCAGATGAACTCCTTCAGGCGGACGGCCGCCTTCCCCGTGAGGGCGGAGTCCTTGGGCTGGTCGTCGGGAGTCACCCACTGCATGACGGCGTCGTTGCGGCCGAGGCTGATGCACTGGCCGTTGTAACCGATCTTGTTCTTCGGGACCTCACGGCCCGTGAGGCGCGCGGCGATCGCATCGGCCGCGAGGTGCGCGGTCGGAACGCCTGAGGCACAAGACATCCGCAACGTCGAACCGCTTCCGCCCTGGGCGAGCGCCGCGTCACCGACGGCGTACACGTCCGGGTGCGAGACCGAACGCATCGTCTCGTCGACGACGATCTGACCCGACGCGGAGACCTCCAGGGTCGTTGCGGCGGCGATGGGGTGAACGGCGAAACCGGCGGTCCACACGGTCACCTCGGCGTCGAGCGTGCGACCGTCGACGCCTTCGTGCACGGTGATTCCGAGCCGGTCGAACGCCTGACGGAGGTGCTGGCGGGCCTTCTCGCTCAGCCAGTCGCCGAGCCCTCCGCGGACGGCGAAGGAGACGTTGAGGTCAGGCCGGGCCTCAGCGATCTCGGTAACCGCTTCGATGCCGGTCAGGCCACCACCGACGACGAGGACGGTGCCGCCGGCGCCGAGGTCTTCCAACCGGGCGTGAAGTCGCTTCGCGGCCTGCTTGCCCGCGATGTTGTAGGCGTTCTCGGGAACGTTGGTGGCGGTGCTGCCGAGTGCGTAGACCAAGGTGTCGTAGGCGATCTCGCCGCCGTCGGTGTCGACGATCTTGCGTTCGGCGTCGACCGCGGCGACCCGTGCGATCCGCACCCGCACGCCCGTGTTCGCGAAGACGTCGGTCAGCTTGCGGGGCTTCAGATCCTGCCCGACCGCCAGCTGGTGCATCCGCACGCGCTCGACGAACTCGGGGTCGGCGTTGACGAGGGTGATCTCGGTGTCCGCGGGGTGCAAGCGCTTGGCGAGGCGGCCGGCGGCGTTGGCTCCGGCGTATCCGGCTCCGAGGACGACGATGCGGTGCGTCATGGTTTCGCTCCTGTCTGGCTGGTGTCGCTACCTGAACCGGGCAGCGGCGCGAAACCTGACAGGAGTTGGATGTGAGCTGGGTCACCAACCTTCGACGAGGGGTTGTCCGCCGGCCCATCGCCGGGTGGCGCGGTCGAGCTTGGCGGGGTTGGCCTGGGTGTGGACGGCCGTGATGCCCTCGGTGGTGACCTCGAGGGAGATGACGGCGAACACCCGGTGACCGACCGCCAGCACCAGCGCGGGCACGCCGTTGACGACCTCGGCGAAGAGATCGAGACGGCCGCCGGCCATCTCCCGCTTGGCCTCGTCGGGCGTGAACAGGGTGCGCAGGAACCTCGCCACCTTGAGCGCGCCGGTGATCGGCTTCGGCAGGCTGATGAACACGCCGCCCGCGTCGCCCGCGCTGATCGCGTCGTCGGCGAGCAGCTTCACCAGCGAGTCGGTGTTGCCGCTGAGCGCCGCCGCGAGGAACTCCTCGACGATCTTGCGCGCGCCGGCGGCGTCGACCTCCACACGGGTCCGGCCGGTGGCGAGGTGCTGCTTGGCACGGCGGTAGATCTGCTGGCAGTTCGCCTCGGTGAGGTCGAGGATCTCCGCGATCTCACCGTGCGCGTAACCGAACGCCTCGCGCAGCACGTAGACGACCCGCTCGTTGGCCGAGAGCCGTTCCATCAGGGTGAGCATCGCGATGGACACCGACTCGCGCTGCTCAACCGTCTCGGACGGGCCGAGCATCCGGTCGCCCGCGAACACCGGTTCCGGCAGCCACTGGCCAACGTAGGTCTCGCGCCGCGCCCTCGCCGAGGTGAGGCGGTTGAGGCAGAGGTTGGTGAGCACCTTCGTCAGCCACGCCTCTGGCGTCTCGACCGTCGCGTGTTCGGCATCCTGCCAGCGCAGATAGGTGTCCTGAACCGCGTCCTCGGCATCGGTCGCCGACCCCAGCAGCCGGTAGGCGATCGCCTCCAGCCGCGGCCTGGCCTTCTCGAACACTTCGAGCTCACGCGTCCCCACCAGCATGATTCAAAGTCAATCACGGATGCATGCGCGCTCCCTTGAAGATCTTGTCGACCGCGTTCTTCTGGCCGTGGACGGCGATCCCGACCAGGTCGAGGTCCTGCGTGTGCACCTTGCGGACGGCCGCGCGGTTGTCCTCGTCGTTGCCCGTCGCGAACAGGTCCGCGGTGAAGACGGCCATTTGCTGGTTACGGCTCAGGGCACGCTCGTGGGCCTTGGTGAGCAGGTCTTTGTCGCCCTGAAGAACCACTACGGGCTGGCCGAACATCGGCAGATAGGTGACGTCGTCGGCGTCGACGTACGGCTCGCCTTTCAGCTCCTGTGGCAGCCCGCTGACGAGGAAGGCGGCGACGTTCAGCGCCTGCCAGCCGGCCAGGTCGTCCCGCAGCAGCACAGCGATCTTGGTGTCGAACATGGCACCACTGTCACGGGCGTCCTGGCCTGGCGTCTTGTACGTTTTTGACATGAGCAGCACCGCTTGGAAGCCGGCGGTGGACGGGATCAAAGAGGTCTTCCACGCCCACTTCACCACGCACGCGTACCCGGCGCACACACACGACGCGTGGACGTTGATGCTGCTCGACGACGGTGCCGTGCGGTACGAACTGGACCGTCACGAGCACGGCGCGCTCGTCTCGGGCGTCACGCTGTTGCCGCCGCACGTGACACACGACGGGCGGTCAGCGGTTCCGACCGGCTTCCGAAAGCGCGTGCTGTACTTGGACGACTCGGTGCTGCCGGACGAGCTGATCGGCAAGGCCGTCGACACCCCGATGCTGGTCGACCCGGTGCTGCGGCAGCGGGTGCACCAGCTGCACCTGGCGCTGGACGACCCGCTCGAAGCCTCCAGCCGGCTCGCGCTGATCGCCGAACGGCTCACGCACCACTTCGAAGGCACGACCGCCGCCGTGTACGCCGATCCGACGCTCGCGGACCGGTTGCGGGACCTGTTGGACGCCTCGGTGCCTGCGGGGATCACGCTCGCCCAGGCGGCCGCGGAGCTGCAGACCAGCCCGACGCACCTGGTGAGGGCGTTCAGCAAGCGGTTCGGGCTGCCGCCGCACCGGTACCTGACCGGACGCCGGGTGGATCTCGCCCGCGGCTACCTGCTGGACGGGCACGGCGCGGCTGAGGTCGCGGTGATGGCCGGATTCCACGACCAGTCCCATCTCACCCGCCATTTTCGCCGTGTCCTGGGTACGAGCCCCGGCCGCTTCGTACGCTGACACCGTGCACATCGGCATTCTCGGGCCCGTTGAGGCGCACTCCCCGGACGGCAAGATCGCGGTGGGTGGGCCGCGTCCGCGCACCCTCCTCGCGATGCTGGCGTTGCGGGTGGGCGAAATCGTCCTGCTCGACCGGTTGATCGACGAGCTCTACGGCTCGGAACCGCCGTCCGACGCCGCCAACGCGTTGCAGGGCCAGGTGTCCCGCCTGCGCCGGGCGCTCGGGGACGCCTCGCTCATCGAGTTCCACCCAGCTGGCTACCGGCTGGCCCTGGCGCCGGATCACGTTGACGCCCAACGGTTCGCTTCGCTGGCCGCGGAAGGCCAGCGAGCGTTGGAGCACGGTGATTCACAGGGTGCGGAATCCCTTTTGTCCGAAGCACTTCAGCTGTGGCGTGGTCCTGCGCTCGCCGACATCGACGCGGCCGATCACGCCACGAGGCTCGAGCAGCAGCGGTCGGCCGCCACGAGCGCGTTGATCGCCGCGCGGATCCGGCTCGGCAAGGCCGACGTGCAGGAGATCGCGGACCTGGTCCAGCAGCACCCGTTGGACGAACGGCTGCGCGGATACCTGATGCAGGCGTTGAACCAGCACGGCCGCCAAGCCGAGGCGTTGCAGGCGTTCGAGGACGCGCGGGCGCTGCTGGCCGACGAGCTGGGCACCGACCCCTCGCCGGAGTTGCGGGCGATCCACCTGCAGATCCTGCGCGGCCAGAACCATCGCGAGCTCCCGGCGCAGCTCACCAGTTTCGTTGGCAGGCAAGACGAACTGCGGCGGCTCGAGTCGATGACGTCGCGGCTGATCACGCTGACAGGGCCTGGTGGCGCGGGCAAGACGCGGCTCGCCCTGCAGAGCGCCGGCCCGGACGCGATCTTCGTGGATCTGGCGCCGGTGAAGGACGTCTCGGCGGCGACGCTGCAGGCGTTGGGGCTCAAGGAAACCGTGCTGGCGCCGGAAGATCGGCTCACGCTGGCGCTGCGCGAGCGTGACACGTTGCTGATCCTGGACAACTGCGAGCACGTGATCGTCCAGGCCGCCCAGCTGGCGCAGCACCTGCTGAGCACGTGCCCGTCGCTGCGGATCCTGGCCACGAGCCGGGAGGCGCTCGGCATCACCGGCGAGATGCTGTGCCCGGTGCCGCCGCTGAAGCCCGAGCAGAGCGTCGCGTTGTTCGTCGACCGCGCGCGGCTCGTCAACCCGGCGTTCGTGCAGGACCAGCACACCGTCGACATCTGCCGCGAGCTCGACGGCCTGCCGCTCGCGATCGAACTGGCCGCGGCGCGCACCCGGACGTTGACGACCGAGGAGATCTCCGCCCGGCTGGGTGACCGCTTCCGCTTGCTCATCAAGGGAAACCGCGCCGCCGCACCGCGCCATCAGACCCTGCGCGCGGTCGTGGAGTGGAGCTGGGACCTGCTCGACTCCGACGAGCGCGACCTGGCGGCATCCATCGCGACCTTCAGCGGCGGGGCGACGCTCGAAGCGGTCGAACAGGTCTGCCGGCACGACCTCGAGGTGCTGGAAGCGTTGGTGGACAAGTCTTTGGTGGACGCCACCGACGGCCGCTACCGCATGCTGGCGACCATCCGCGAGTTCTGCTCGCAGCACAAGCGCGTCGACGCCGAGCACGCCCGGTACTTCCTGGATCTGGCCCGGCGCGCGGATCCGGAGCTGCGCGGGCGCGACCAGGTGCGGTGGTTCGCCCGTCTTACCGCGGAGCACGCGAACTGCCTGCAAGCCGTCGAGTGGGCGACCGACCACGACCCGCAGTTGGCGCTGCAGCTGGTCGCCGAGCTGTCCTGGTACTGGTACGTGAAGGGCAGCCGCACGGAAGTCCAAGGCCTGGCCCAGAAACTCCACACCCAACTACCTGAGCAGTCCACAGAGGAGTACGCGATTCTGCTGGCTCTGGCCGCCCCGGAACGCGTGCAGAACGTGTTGCAGGGCTTGAGCGGCCCGATCAAGCAGCCGTTCGTGCTGATCGCGTGGGCGATGCTCAGCGGCCCGCCCGACCCCGGCGCCCCGCGCACCGAACTGCAGGACGAGGTCGAACGCAGCGACGACCCGTGGATCCAGGGCCTGATCGGCTTCAGCAACTCCTACACCGGCTTTGTCGAGAACGGCGACAGGGCGACCGCGATCGCGTGTGCCCGCAAGGCGCTCGAGCAGTTCCAGGACCTGGGCGAACGCTGGGGCGCGGCCCAGGTCATGGACGTGCTGGCCAACCTCACCGACGACCCGCGCGAGGCACTGGCGCTGACCGACGACGCACTGCGCGCCATGGGTGAGCTGGGCGCCAAGGAAGAGCTCGCCGAACTTCGGGGACGGCGTGCGGACCGGTTGCTCGACATCGACGTGGACGAGGCCGAGCGCGACTACCTGCGGGCGTTGGAGATGGCGACGCAGGCCGGTCTGGCCGCGACCAGGGCACTCGCGAACGCAGGCCTGGCCAAGATCGCCCAGCGCAGGGGTGATCTGGCCAAGGCCGAACAGCTGTTGGGCGAGGCGCAGCTGGAGCTGGGGTTCGGGTGGATGCACAACGCGGCCAAGCGCCAGGTCGAGGCCGCGCTGGAGGAACTGCGGTCGTCAACGAGCTAGCGCGTACTCCGGGAGCTTGATCGCGGTCGCCGCCCGCATGTCGAACCGCGCCACCATCGGGATCTTCGGCAGCAGCCCGAACATCCTGTCGCGCGCCCACATCCCGAGCCGGGTGGCGGGCGCGAGCGGCGGCCCCGGATTTCCCTGGCACCCGCGCGCGTACGGTCCGATCAGGGCCTCGTACCGCGCGAACGCACCCTCGCCCGCCGCCATCTCCCCTGCCAGCACGTAGGCCGAGACGACCGAGAGCCCGGTTCCCATGCCTCCCAACGTGGATCCGAACCCGGCGTCACCGATCAACGTGACCCGTCCCGAGCTCACCGCCGGCATCCGCACCTGGCTGATCGAGTCGAAGTAGATCCCCGGCGCGATCAGCTCGTAGGGCATCAGCTCCGGCGGCACCGACGACTTGAACATCAGCCAGCCGGGCGCGCTCGTCACCCCCGGCGCGCACGTCAGCTCGCGGTCGTCACCGTCGGCGTCCCAGATCGCGAAGTAGTAACCCTGGAACTTGGGCCGGTACTCCGGGAAGACGAGCCGTCGCACGCCAGACCGCATCCCGTCGGCACCGATCACGAAGTCGAACCGCCGCGACGGCCCGTGCGCGAACGTCACGTCCACCCCGGCGCCGTCGTCGTGCAGCGAGGTGATCCAGTCACCGAACACGTACTCGGCGTCAGAGCAGCTCGCCTCGTACAGCAACCGGGACAGGTCGCCGCGGAGGATCTCCACCTCGCCGCCCGTGAACCACGCGGGCAGCCGGCACCGTTCCCGCCCCTCAGGATCGCGGAACACCATGTCGCGCGGGGAAGTTTGCGCGGCCAGCACAGCATCGAGCACACCCATCCGTCTCAGGACAGAAAGGTGCGCCTCGCCGCGGAAGTCCACGGCCTGACCACCAGGGCGCAGCGACGGCGCGCGCTCCACCACCGTGGGCGAGAAGCCGAAGCGTGCCAGCCAGTAGGCGAGCGCGGGTCCGGCGATGCCCGCTCCCGAGATCAAAACGTCCATGACCGGGAAGGGAACGCCGGACCGCTGACCAAATGCCTACGGTTCGCTGATGGCCTTCAGCATCTGCTGGATCTGGCCCTGCCGCGTGTTGGCCACGCGCTCGGCATAAGCCGTGGTCTCGGGGTTCTGACCGTCCTTCTTCTCGGTGAGCGCCATCTCCACGGCGGCACCCTGGTGCCCGGTCATCAGGTTGAGGAACGCGAGGTCGAACTCGGCCCCGCTCTTCTCCTTGGTGTCGTTGATGACCTTGTCGTCGAGCAGGGGCTGACCGCCGTGCTGGACGTGCAGGTTCGCGCCGCCCTGCTCCGGCTTGCCCCAGAGCTTCAGCCAGGACTTGAGCATCGAGAGCTCTTCCCGCTGAGTCGTGTTGATCGCGCCGGCGAGGTCCTTGGTCTCCTGTTTCGTGGCCTTCGCCATCGCCAGCTGGGAAAGGCTGATGCCGAGCTGCAGGTGGTCGACCATCATCTGCACGAACGTGACGTCCGCGTCGTTGAACCTCGAGCTGGCGGCCGGCGGGGGTGGTGCGGCGGAGTTCGCGCCGTGCCCGTGGGCTCCTTGGCCCTCCGGCACGATCGCCTCTCCGCCGCACCCCGCCAGCGCCAGGACCGCGGCCGCAATCGCGATCACCAGGCGCTTCATCGGATCAGATCTTCTGCCACAGCGACGCCGCGTTGGGCGGTTCCCAGCCGGTCAGCGAGGTGTGGCCCTGCAGGCACCGGTAGCTCGACCCGCCGTAGGTCACCGTCGCACCGGTCGCGTAGGCCGTGTTCGGCGCCCACGTGCCACCGACAGGAGGTGGCGTCGGGTTGGTGGTGGTCGGCGGTGGGGTCGGGTTGCCGCCGGTGCCGCCGATGTTGATGTCCATGCAGGAGTAGAACGCCTTCACCGTGTCGCCGATGTTCCACACCGCGCGAAGCTTCTGGCGGCCGGAGAACCCGCTCAGGTTGATGGTGTGCTGCACCGGGTCGACCGGGGCCGCGTTGTTGCCGTTGACGTAGCCGACGCGGGTGCCACCGATGAAGTACTCGTAGTCACGCGTGCGGTGCCGGGCGGTGAACGTCCAGGTCATCGTCAGGCTGGTGCCGACGTTGGTCGCCTGCCAGCCCCTGCTGTCGTCGTTGAGCACCTGGAAGTCCAGGCGGTCTCCGCCCCAGCAGTCCGTCCTGCCTTTGTCGCCTTCGTTGCTCTGCGGCTCCCACTCGGGACCGCCGCAGTTCTTGACCACTCCTGAAGCACATTGCGCCTGCCTGCTGGGCGGCGACGACACGTAACCGTGCGCGCTGGCCGAACCGACGGGCGTGATGAACACGATTGCAGGGACAGCGGCCATGACCAGCGCCGCTTTTCGGGTGAGTTTCATCGTCCGAACTCCTTGGCTAGTTCCCAGGCGGGGTAGACCCCCGTTGCAGGGGCGGGAACCGGGAGCGTCCAGATCGCTCGCCGATCAAGTTTCGGTGTGGTCTAGACCATAAACCTGGGTTCAGAAAGTGGTCAAGACATCACCGCCCGTGGGCCAAAAATCGGTCGGTGCCAACAAGTCCACTCACTCAACTGGTCTTGGCCTCCGCCAATCGGGTTACGGGACCAGACCAATCGCACCACTGGTACTACGTGCAAAACCGCCTGCCGGCGGGTAGCCCAGGTCATGCGCGACTTCACCCAGCCCGCCAGGGCGACCGGCCCCGGCGTCGTGGCCGACGGTCCAACCGGAACGGCAACGATCCTCGTGATCGATCCAGCAGGAGAGGCCCCGCACGACGAGGTCCCCGCGACCTGGCGTCCGCTGGCCGACACCGTGCGCGTCGTCTGGCTGCGCGTCCCAGCCGCCCCGTCCTGGAAGTCCACAGTGGACAAAGTCCTGACCATGCACCGCGACGACACCTCGACCATGCTCGACGTGGTCACCAGCGGCCCGCTGGCAGCAGACGTGATCGACCTCGTCCGCGAGCACTCCGACCTGGTGCGCTCCGTCCTTCTCGTCGATCCAGAGGTGGACGTCGACTTCCCGCTCGCACGAGTCGTGGTCCGCAGCCACCAAGCCCCCGACAACCGCATCCCGGCACCGCTCCCGCTGGGCCACCCGGACGTCGTCGCCAGCGTGGTAGAAGCCCTGGGCGACCTGACCACTTAGGTTCCGGAAGTTTCTCTGAACCGGACACATCGGCCACCCGTATGCCTCGTCAGGGAACCGTGACGGGAGGCTTCATGCGTGCGCGTCTGCTCATCATCGTGCTCAGTCTGCTAGCACTGACGGGCTGTTCGACCTTCGGCGGAGACAGCTCCGCCGGACCAGCGGCCAACGAGGACGATGCGACCTTCTCGCTGAGGATGATCCCCCACCACCGCCAGACCATCGAGATCTCCAAGATCGCCCTGGAACGCTCCAAGGACGAGTTCGTGATCGACGTGGCCGACAAGATCTCCAAGGCCGAAGCGGGCGAGATCGAGCAGATGGCCACCTACCTGCGCTCCTGGAACATCCAGGTCCCGGGCGACGACGCCGCCACCACCCACAAGATGGCGGGCATGATGACCGAGAAGGACGTCAGCGGCCTGAAAGCCGCTCAGGGCAAGCAGTTCGACGACCTCTACCTGGCCGCCCTCTCCCGCCACCTCCGCAGCGGCGTCGACATGGCCAAGGACGCCCAGTCCAAGGGGGTGCACGTGGGCTCCAAGGCCCTGGCAGGCAAGATCGTGGTCTCGCAGTCCGAAGTGATCGACCAGATCGCCGCCAAGAAGAAAGCCTGACCCCGCAACACTTCCAGCCTCACACCCACACGCCCTCCGCACCGCAGCGGTGGGCGTGTCGGCGTACCGGCCCCAAACCCACGCACCCGCCAAACCACTGATGGAACGATGCGGTGGCAGGTGAGTGACGGCAATACCTTCGGTCGCGTTT
>NZ_JYJG01000201.1 GCF_000955955.1 Lentzea aerocolonigenes | reverse complement strand
TCAGTCTGGTGTCCACGTGGTTGGCTTGAGACGAGAGTGAAACGACGGTTTTGGAGGCAATGCGGTGCTGGACCCGGAGAACCTGTACGAGGTGGACTCGGAGGTGCCGGACCTGACGGGTGCGGTGCTGCTGCACCACTTCGAGGGCTTCATGGACGCCGGTGCCGCGGGCCGTCTGCTCGCCGAGCACCTGCTGGAGACGCTCGAGAGCCGTGTGGTCGCGCGCTTCGACCTCGACAGCCTGATCGACTACCGCTCGCGCCGCCCGTTGATGACCTACGCGACGGACCACTGGGAGGACTACGCCGCGCCCGAGCTGGTCGTGCACCTGCTGTGGGACAGCGCCGGCCACCCGTTCCTGCTGCTCACCGGCGCCGAACCGGACCGCGGCTGGGAGGCGTTCATCCTCGCCGTCCGGTCGCTGATCGACCGCTGGGGCGTGCGCCTGACCGTCGGCTTCCACGGCATCCCGATGGGCGTGCCGCACACGCGTCCGCTGAACGTCATCGGCCACGCGACGCGGCCGGAGCTCGTCTCGGAGTACCAGCCGTTCTTCAACCGCGTGCAGGTGCCGGGCAACGTGTCCGGGTTGCTGGAGTTCCGGCTCGGCCAGGCGGGCCACGACGCGATGGGCTTCGCGGCCCAGGTGCCGCACTACCTCGCGCAGTCGCAGTACCCGACCGCCGCCGTGACGCTGCTGGACGCCCTCGCCCGTTCGACTGGTCTGGCGTTGCCGATCGGGTCGTTGATCGACGCGGCTCAGGCCGCTGACGCCGAGATCCACCGGCAGGTCGCGGAGTCGGAGGAAGTAGCCCAGGTGGTGGAAGCGCTCGAGCGGCAGTACGACGCTTTCATCCAGACTGTCGGGAACACCGACCTCCCCAGCGCGGACGAACTGGGCGCCGAGTTCGAACGGTTCCTGGCCGAGCAGCAGCGTCCGCCGGACCACCTGTAGGAGCTAGTGATGGCCACCTGGAACGACGTGCGCCGGATCGCCACCTCCATGCCCGACGTGACGGAGGGGGTGCGGGAGGGCGTCGTCGACTGGAGGGTCAAGGACAAGCTCTTCGTGTGGGAACGGCCGCTGCGCAAGACGGATCTGGCGGCCATGGGGTCTTCGGCGCCGTCCGGGCCCATCCTGGCGGCTCGGGTGCCGGATCTCGGGGCCAAGGAGGCGTTGCTCGCCTCGGACGAGTCGGTCTACTTCACGACGCCGCACTTCAACGGGTATCCGGCGATTCTCGTGCGGTTGGAGCACATCGGGGTGGGCGAGTTGGAAGAGCTGATCGTCGAGGCGTGGCACGCACGGGCGCGGCGCCGTTGATGCTGGTGACGTGGATCCGCGAGGTCGCGGACGAACCGTTGCTGTTCAACGGCGATCCGGACGCCGAGGCGGCGGCGAACACGTGGATCCTCGGCACGGACGCGTCGGCGGTGGCTGGCGACGTGGTCGCGGCTTTCGAGGAGACCGCCCGGTCGCAGTCGGAGCGGGCGGTCGCGCTGGGCCGTACGGGGACGTTCTACGTGTGGCACGACGTGCAGGGCGGGCAGCTCAGATGTTCGACCACGTCGTTGCCGCGGGACCGCCTTCCGTTCGGGGCGAAGCTCGACCTCACGGTGTCGCTGGCCGCCATCGTGGAGGGGTTTCTCGGCGACCCGGGCGGATTCGTCGCGTGGTCCGATCTTCAGGAGGAACCCCTGCCCGAGGCCGAGTTCGTGCTGCCGGTGTGGGCCGTGGAGATCGGCTGATGGAGTTCTTCTGCTACCACCGGGATCGGCCCGGATCGCTGCCGTTGCGGGAGAAGCTGCTCGAGGAGCACTGGTCGTACATGGACCGGTTCTCGCTGATCGCCCGCGGGCCGACGTTCGGCGGCGACGTGCTGGCCGGCAGCGTGCACATCGTCGACGTGCCCGATGCCGCGGCGGCTCGGGCGTTCGCGTTCGACGAGCCCTGCTACCAGGCCGGGGCTTATCGGGACGTGCTGGTGCGCAGGTGGCGCAACGTGCTCGGGCGCACGATGTGGGACTTCCCGGGCGCGGGGGGACATCTGGTGCTCGGGTTCGGGTGCGGCGAGCCCGTGGACCTTCAGCCGGTGCGTGCCGATGGCTTGGTCGCGTACGGGCCGTTGCTGTCCGACGACGGCTCACAGTGGCTGGGCACCGCGGCTTTGGTCAGGTCAGAGGACCCGGCGGCGGTGCTGAGCGTGGACCGCTACGACGCGGTCGAGGTCCACGACTGGCAGCCCGGTGGCCGGCGCTAGTAGCTGACGAACCGGAAGTGCAGGCCCGAGCTGGACTCCTGCCACTCACCAACGGTCACCGGCTCGCGGTCGATCTTCGGCGCGTACGTGTCGCCCTCGAAGACCTCGCGGATCTCCGTGACCTCGACGCGGTCGGCGAACGGCAGCGTGGCCGCGTAGACCGCCGAGCCGCCCATCACCCAGAGGTCGCCGGTCACGTCCGCGAGCGCCTTCTCCAGGTTGTCGAACGTCTCGGCGCCTTCCTGGGGAGTGCGGGACAGCACCAGGTTGCGGCGGCCGGGGAGTGGGCGGAAGCGGGGCGGCAGTGACTCCCAGGTGCGGCGGCCCATCAGGACGGCCGCGCCCGCGGTGATCTCCCGGAAGTGCTTCATGTCCTCGGGGATGTGCCACGGCATGGTGCCGTCGCGGCCGATCACGCCATCGGGCGCCTGGGCCCAGATCAGGCCGATCACACCGCCACCGGAGCCTTGATGCCGGGGTGCGGGTCGTAGCCCTCGATCGTGAAGTCCTCGAACTTGTAGTCGAAGAGCGACGAGGCCGGAGCCATCTGCAGCGTCGGGAACTCGCGCGCCTCGCGGCTCAGCTGCAGCTCGACCTGCTCGACGTGGTTGTCGTAGATGTGGCAGTCGCCGCCGGTCCAGATGAAGTCGCCGACGCCGAGACCGGTCTGAGCGGCGATCATGTGGGTGAGCAGCGCGTAGGAGGCGATGTTGAACGGCACGCCGAGGAACAGGTCCGCGCTGCGCTGGTAGAGCTGGCACGACAGCTTGCCGTCGGCGACGTAGAACTGGAAGAACGCGTGGCACGGCGGCAGTGCCATCTGCGCGATCTCGCCGACGTTCCAGGCGGACACGATGATCCGCCGCGAGTCCGGGTTCTCCCGCAACGTCCGCAGCACTTCCGCGATCTGGTCGACGTGACCGCCGTCCGGGGTCGGCCAGGAACGCCACTGCACGCCGTAGACCGGGCCGAGCTCGCCGTCGGCCGCAGCCCACTCGTCCCAGATCGTCACGCCGTGCTCCTGGAGCCACGCGACGTTGCTGTCGCCGCGCAGGAACCACAGCAGCTCGTACGCGATCGACTTGAAGTGCACCTTCTTGGTCGTGATCAGCGGGAAGCCCGCGGCGAGCGGGTAGCGCAGCTGGTGGCCGAAGATCGACCGCGTGCCGGTGCCGGTGCGGTCCTCCTTGCGCACGCCCTCTTTGAGGACGTGGCGGAGCAGGTCTTCGTACTGCGTGTCGGCCATGTGGGTGAGCCTAGTTAGAGCGTGGCCAGCGCGTCGACAAGGGGCTTGAGCTCCGGCGTTTCGGAGGCCTCCTCGAGCGACGCGGTGAGGACCTCGTCGTGGGTGGGGCGAGCGAGCGCGAGCAGCTCGTGGCCCTTCTCGGTGACCTCGGTGTAGATACCGCGCCGGTCGGTCGGGCAGAGGTAGCGGGCGAGCAGGCCGCGGTCCTCCAGGCGGGTGACCAGGCGCGTTGTGGCGGACTGGCTCAGCACCACGGCGTTGGAGAGCTGGTTCATCCTGAGGTGGAAGCCGTCCTGGCGGTTGAGGACGTCCAGAACGGTGTACTCGCTGACGGAGAGTTCGTGAGCCTTCTGCAGCGCTCTCTCGAGGCGGTCCTCGATGCGCGCGTGCAACGCCGCGAGCGTGCGCCAGCCCTGAGCGCGCGCCTGGACGGCGTCGTCGTCCAGTGACATAGGTCAACCCTTCTCGAATAGACAGCGTGTGCAACTATTGCGTACGCTCGTTATCGTCTTCAACAAGTCTACCGGGGAGAGACATGGATCTGTCGGGACGCACGGCGCTTGTGACCGGCTCCACCTCCGGCATCGGCTTCGCCACGGCGGAGGCGCTGCTTAAGGCGGGTGCGACCGTGGTCGTCAGTGGTCGCAGCCAGGAGTGGGTCGACGAAGCCGTCGCCAAGCTCGACGGGGACGTACGGGGTGTCGCGGCCGACATCGCGACCGCCGAGGGCGCGTCTCAGCTCGTGAACCAACTGCCCGACGTGGACGTGCTCGTCAACAACATGGGCATCTACGGGGCGCAACCGGTGTTCGAGATCGACGACGCCGAGTGGCAGCGGTACTTCGACACCAACGTCATGTCCGGCGTGCGGCTGTCGCGGCACTACATGCCGCGCATGGTCGAGCGCGGCTGGGGCCGGGTGATCTTCGTGAGCAGCGAGTCGTCCGTGTTCACGCCCACCGAGATGGTCCATTACGGCATGACGAAGACCGCGCAGCTCGCGATCGCGCGCGGCATGGCGCAGGCGGTCGCCGGAACTGGAGTCACCGTCAACTCGGTGCTGCCCGGCCCGACCCTCACGCCCGGCGTCGAGGAGTTCATCCGCGACCGCGTCGGCGACGGCGGTGAGGCCGAGTTCGTCCGCACCGAGCGCCCGACGTTGTTGCTGGGCCGCCTGATCCGCCCCCACGAGGTCGCGAACCTCATCACCTACGTCGCGTCCGACCTGTCGTCCGCGACGACCGGAGCAGCCCTCCGCGTCGACGGCGGTACGGCACCCACTTTGATCCCCTGAGAACTGGTAAGGATTGGTTTTGAACACCCTGAAGCTCAACAACGGCGTGACCATGCCCCAGCTCGGTTTCGGTGTCTGGCAGGTGCCGGACGCGGAGGCCACGACGGCTGTGGCGGAGGCGCTGAAGGCCGGTTACCGCAGCATCGACACCGCGGCCATCTACGGCAACGAGCGCGGCACTGGTGAGGCTCTGAGCGCGGTCGACCGCGACGAGCTGTTCATCACGACGAAGCTGTGGAACGCCGACCAGGGCTACGACTCGACGCTGCGCGCGTTCGACGAGTCGTTGCGCAAGCTCGGGCTCGACACGCTCGACCTGTACCTGATCCATTGGCCGACGCCTGCCCGCGAGCTGTACGTCGACACCTGGAAGGCGTTCGTCGAGCTGCAGAAGGAAGGCCGCGTCCGTGCGATCGGCGTCTCCAACTTCCAGCCCGCGCACCTGCGGAGGCTGATCGACGAGACCGGTGTCGTGCCCGCGGTCAACCAGATCGAGCTGCACCCGTACCTGCAGCAGGGCGAGCTGCGCGCGTTCCACGCCCAGCACGGCATCCAGACCGAGGCGTGGTCGCCGCTGGGCCAGGGCGGCGAGCTGCTCGGTGACCCGGTGATCGCGGAGATCGCCCAGCGCCACAACCGTTCCGCGGCCCAGATCGTGCTGCGCTGGCACCTGCAGATCGGCAACGTCGTGATCCCGAAGTCCGTGACGCCGTCGCGGATCCGGGAGAACATCGCGGTGTTCGACTTCGAGCTGTCGGATGAGGAGATCGCTGCTCTGTCCACTCTGGACCGCAGCGGCCGGATCGGCCCGAACCCCGACACCTTCAACGAAGCCTGAGAAATGCACGAAGCCCCGGTCCGCCTCTCTCGCGGTCCGGGGCTTCGTCGGCAACGGGCCTGCCTCCTAGGCCCGCATGACTGTGGCGATCGGAATCCGCGCCGCCCGGATCGCCGGGATGAGCCCGCCGAGCACACCGGCGACCAGACCCGCGATCACCCCGGCAACGCCTGCTTCCCACGGGAAAGCGGTGCCCTGCAACGACGGGAAGCGGCTGCCGAACATCGCCAGCGCGACCTGCAGGCCTGCCGCGCCCGCGCCGATCGCGAGCGCCGCGGTCAGCAGGCCGGTCAGCAGCGTCTCGGCCAAAACGATGCCCGCGAGGAGCATGCGGGACATGCCCACCGCGCGGCGCAGCGCGAACTCCTCGACGCGCTCGCCGACCGTGGCGAGGCCGACGTTCAGGATTCCCGCGACGCCGATCAGCAGCACCAGGAACGCCATGCCGAGGAAGATCAACCGCATGATCTTCAGCTCGGACTGCATGCGCTTCTTGGAGTTCACCGTGTCGAAGTGCAGGTGGTTCTGCTCGACGCCGGCACCGACGAGCTTGGCCTTCATCAGCTGCTGCAGGTCCTCGGAACCCGGCTGCAGGTAGACCTCGAGCTGCGTGCCGCCGCCGCGGAACCTGTTGGTGTCGTTGGCTTCCGCCGCCGCGGGCATCCAGGTGCGCAGCTCGTCGAGCCGCATGTAGATGCGCGGCTGGCCGTTGCCGTCCTGCACCACGCCGACGATCTGCGGCGTCACGTGGTGGGTGGCGCCCTCGATCATCATCTCGCCGGGGACGCGGTACTGCTTGAGGCCCTTGGCGGCTTCCTCGTTCAGCACGATGCGCGGCGCCAGCGACGGCGTCGACGCGAAGTCGAGCCAGGTGCCGGAGACGGGGCGGAACGGCTTGAACTGGCGGATGTCACCGGTCAGCGCGACCATGCTGACCTCGATCGCCTGGCCGGCCGGCTTCTTCTCCTGTTCCTTCTGCTCGGTGCACTTGCCGCTCGCGTCGCAGATCATCTGCGGGCCGTAGTAGTCGCCACCCCGGCCGGCGTACTCGAACGGCGAGCCGCCCTCGTTGATCGGCCGCACGCCCGGCTCGCCGATGATCGCCTGCGAGCTGATCATCGCGACCGCGTCGGAGCGGCCCTTCAGCATCGTCTCGACGATTCCCGACGCGCCCTTCTCGCCGGGGATGTAGCCCATCAGCGTGCCGTCCTTGCCGGCCTGGAGCTCGACGTCGGTGAGCATCGCACGTTCGGCGATCTCCGAACCCGCCTGCACCGCGACGACCGCGAGCACGCCGAGGAACAGCGAGACCATCGACAGGAACGTGCGCAGCTTGCGGGCGCGGATGCCCTGTCCGCCGATGACCAGGGCGGACCGCAGCTTGCCGGAGAACATCAGTTGAACCGCCCGTCGCGCAGCTCCAGCACGCGGCCCATCTTGCGCGCGTGGTCGTGGTCGTGCGTGACCAGCACGAGGCCGCAGCCCTGCCTGGTCGTGTTGAGCAGCACCTCGACGACGAGGTTGCCGGTCTCCGTGTCGAGCGCGCCCGTCGGCTCGTCGGCGAGGATCACCCGCGGCTGCCGGACCAGCGCGCGGGCGATCGCGACGCGCTGCTGCTCACCACCGGAAAGCCTGGCGGGCTTGGACTTCGCGAGGTGCGCGATGCCGACGGTCTCGAGCGCTTCCATCACCTGCTGCCTGCGCTTGCGGCGCGCGGACCAGCCCTGGCCGTTCACCAGCGCCATCGCCACGTTCTGCGCCGCGGTGAGGTGCTTGAGCAGGAAGAAGCGCTGGAACACGAACCCGAACTCCGCGCTGCGCAACGCCGCGGCCCTGCGCTCGGGGAGCTTGGTGATGTCGTTGCCGTGCAGGAAGTACTGGCCCTCGTCGGCGCGGTCGAACAGCCCGATCAACGACAAGAGCGTCGACTTGCCGGAACCCGAGCGGCCGAGGATCGCCACGCTCTGTCCAGGATGGACGGTGAGGTCCACGCCGGACAGGATGGTGCGCGGTTCCTCCTGGCCCTTCAGGACTTTCGTGATGCCGTTGAGCTGGAGCAGCGGCGCCTGGACCTGAACCTGTGGCTGCATCACGGTCCCGTCGGCTTCTGCTGGTCGCCGCCCTGCTGCTGGCCTTCCGGCAGGTTCGGGCCGGGAACCGCGAGCTCCTCGTCACCGGTGAGCCCCGACTTGATCTCGATGACCTTGCCGTCGGTGAGGCCGAGCGTGACGTCCACGGTCCTGCGCGAGCCGTCCGGCTGCATGACGTCGACCTTGCCCTTGCCCTGCTGACCGGCCACCGCCTCGACCGGAACGACCAGCGCCTGTGCGGACTTACCGGTGGTGACCTCGATCGACGCGGCCGCACCGTTGATCATCTGCACGTCGGCCGGCGCGGTGCACACGATGCGCAGACCGGTCGAGGAACTCGGCTGCTGCGGCTGTTCGGGCTGCTTCGGCTGCTCTGGCTGTTTTGGCGGGTTCTTGGTGTCCGGCGTGACCGGAGGCTTCTCCGGAATGGTGCCCTGCGGCAGCGCGGCGATCGTGCCCAGCACAGTGCACGGGAACGGGCCCGGACCGTTCTTGATCTGCACCGTCACGTCCGTCAGAGCGCCACTGATCTTGTACGCCTGCGCGCCGTCGATGTCGCCGACGATCGCGTAACCGACGTGCTTCGCCGACGCGATCGGCATCCCCGCCGTCACGGTCGCCTTGTCGTCCACCAGCCTGCCGCCGAACGTGGCACCGGCCGGGATCTCGACGTAGTTCGGCGCCCCGTCCTTCCACACCGTCGCGACCCTGATGGGCTTCGTCGGCGTGCCGTTGGGAGCCTGCAGGTCGAAGTACCGCACCTGGCCCGCGACCGGCGCGGTGAGGCCGAACGTCGGGTTCATCTCGACCTTGCCCGACAGGCTCAGCTTGGTCGTCAGGTCCTTCTTCTCGGGCTTGACCTTGGTCATCGTCGTGCCGCGCGGTGCCAGCTCCGGATTGGTCTGGTCCGGACCTGACGGACTGCACGCCGCCACGGCAACCGTGACCAGCGCGCACAGCGGCGCGAGAAGAATTTTGCGCACGAATGTCCCCCATGTCGTTTCGACCAACCTACCGATAAGGACACCGCACACGTCCGGGAGGTTGCATCGGACTTTCGGCCGATGTCGCATCGACCTGGTGGCCACGGGTATCCGGGTGTTGACCGGAAGGAGAAGACCTGTGAATGCGCTTGCCGTGGTGACCGGTGCTTCCAGCGGAATTGGTTACGAGCTCGCGAAAGTGCTCGCGGACAACGGCTTCGACGTCGTCGTCGCGGCTGAGGACGAAAGGATCGACGAGACGGCCGCGCAGCTGAAACTGCGCAGCGGTGGTGTGCACGTGGAACCGGTGCGCGTGGACCTCCGCGCTTACGAGGGCGTGGAGTCGCTGGTATCCCGTGTGCGCGCGTTGGGACGGCCGGTGGACGTGCTGGCGGTGAACGCGGGTGTCGGCGTCGGCGGTGACTTCGTGCGCGACACCTCGCTGGGCGACAACCTGGAGATCGTGGACCTGAACGTCCGATCTTCGGTTCACCTCGCGCATCGGCTGATCAGCGACATGGTGGACCGCAAGGAGGGCAAGGTGCTGTTCACGTCGTCCATCGCCGCGACCGCGCCCGGACCGTTCCACTCGGTCTACGCGGCCTCGAAGGCGTTCCTGGCGTCGTTCGCGCAGGGGCTGCGGGAAGAGCTGCGCGACACCGGCGTTTCGGTGACGACGCTGATGCCGGGGCCGACGGACACGGAGTTCTTCGACCGCGCGGGCATGCAGGACACCAAGGTGGCCACGGGGGACAAGGACGACCCGGCGCAGGTGGCCCAGCAGGGCTTCGACGCGTTGATGAAGGGCGACGACCACGTGGTCGCGGGCTCGTTGAAGAACAAGGTTCAGGCGATCGCCGGGAAGATCGCGCCGGACCCCGTCAAGGCGAAGATGATGCGCACGATGACGGAACCCGGTTCAGCGGAGGAATCCGGCGAGTGAGGTCATGACCGCGGGCGGCCGCGCCGGCTCCCCTCGTAAGCCTGTTCGCGCAGCACGGCGAGCCAGCGCGGCGCCAGCTCCATCTCCTGCGGGCGGTTGAGCACGGGGTCGAACGCGATCGGCGTGGCCGCGCTGTCCTCGGGATGCAGCGTCACCTCGGCGACCTGGCGCCACTGCGCGTCCGTGCCGGACGCGTGGATCGTGAACCGCGTCGGTGGCGCGCCGTGCGGCACGGCCATGAGCCACATCAGCTCGTCGCGGTACCGGTACGGCGCGAGCGTGCCGAGCCGGGCGTCCCGCCAGCCGCGGACCGGCGTCGGCAGCAGCCGCGTGAGCCTGCCCGTGCCGGTGCTGGACAGCAGGACGTCCCAGTCGCCCGACTCGGTGGGAACGCGGAGCGCCAGACCGAACACGTCCGGCCAGCCACGTCCGGTACCGGCCCCTTTGGACAGACGAACGGCGACGCTCGCAGAGGCGGGAAATGGCGCGGCGCCCGTCAGCTCGCCTCTCAGCAGAATTCCACGCGGATGGAACGCGCGGGCCTGCCGTGCCTTGGCGAGCAGCCGGAAAGCGGTGGTCAGCACATCCTCGTGTACCCGCCGAAGTCGTGCGAAAACACGGTGTTTCAAGGTCTTCGACCGGGGGATTCTCCGACTGTGAGGCTGCTCAGAGCTCCAGGCGTGTACGCGCCCCAGGACGACACGGCACTCCTGGTCGAGGCCATGCACGCCGCGGCGATTCCGGCGGGCGCGCGCGTTCTCGACATCGGCACCGGCACCGGAGCGCTCGCGATCGCGGCGATCCGCGCCGGTGCCGCAGAAGTGACCGGTGTGGACGTTTCCCGGCGCGCGGTGTGGACCGCGCGGGTCAACGCCGCCCTGCAACGGATGCCGTTGCGGGTGCGCCTGGGCAACGCGTTGGAGGTCATCGCGGACGAGCGGTTCGACCTGGTGCTCGCCAACCCGCCGTACGTGCCTGCCTCCGACCCGTGCGCGGCACGCGGACCGGCGCGGGCGTGGGACGCGGGGCTGGACGGCCGTCAGCTGCTGGACCCCTTGTGCGCCAGGATGTTCGACCTCCTGGTGCCGGGCGGCGTGCTGCTGATGGTCCATTCCGCACTGTGCGGAGTGGACACCACGTTGCGGCAGTTGCGCGACTGCGGCTTGAAGGCGTCGATCGTGCAACGCCGGTCGGTGCCGTTCGGACCCGTGATGAACGGCCGGGTCGACTTCCTGGAACGGCACGGCCTGATCGAGCCCGGCCAGCGATACGAGGAACTGGTGGTGATCCGCGGTGACCGGCCAGAACGCCCGCAGTCGCAGTGAAAGTCGCAGTAGGAGCAGGGTGACGGTCGTGCCGAACGGGCCGGTGCTCGTCGAAGGACCGGTCGAGCTCGTCACCGAGGACGGCGTGACGCACACCAGCGACCGGTTCGTCGTCGCGGTGTGCGCCTGCCGTCGCAGCAAGCGTTACCCGTTCTGCGACACCAGCCACCGCAAGCGCGTGCGCAGCGACGACTCCCCGGCCGCCCACGAGGACAACAGGTGATCGGCGAGGCGTGCTTCGAGCAGTTCCGTCGCCTGGATGCCGAACACCACGTCCGCTCGCAGTTCCGGTTCCTGCTCGAGCAGTGAGCCGATGACGTCGCGCCGCATGATCTGCTCGTGCACGGCGTCGGCCTCGATGTGCTCGGTGAAGAACTCGACGCACCTCGGGTCGGCGTTCAGGCGTTCGAGGGCCTGGGCCATGCGCTGGGCGCTCGGAGCGGTGGTGATCTCCGCGGCCGCGAAGTGGCCGACCAGGGCGCCGCGCAACGACCTGTGCAGGCCGAACAGCGACATCATGTTGACGATCGCGATCGCGGGAGCGGGCACGTCGTCGAGGTAGTGCAGGTAGTCCGCCGACATTCCGGCGCCCTGCAACAGATCCGCGTAGAGCCGGGAGTGCATCCGGTCCGCCCGGCCGCCGCCGAACTCGTCGAACTCCACCGCGACGAGCGCCGCCTTGGCCCTGCCGCGCAGACGAGGGATCACCCACGCGTGCGGGTCGGCTTCCTTGTGGTGGTACACCGAGCGGTGCGCGAAGTACTCGCGCATCTCGTCCCAGTTCCCGTTGTCCCGCAGGTGGTGCGACACGCCGCTGCCGGGGACGTGCTCGACCAGCAGGGCGTCCAGTGCCGCGTCCAGGTCGTCACCGCCGTCCACGTCGGACCGCAGCGCGGCGAGGAAGACGATTTCGGCCTGGGCGCGGAACTTGAGCAGCTCCGGGTCCCACTCCCAGGCCGGGTGCACGCCGTCGAAACCGCAGTAGTGCAGCTCGTACAACGTGTGCAGGGCGATGGTGAGGTCTTCGCCGTACGGGTCGGCGGCGGTGAACGGGATCGGCTGACCGTCCGGCTCACCGCCCAGGGTGGCGACGACGGTCTCGGACAGCGGTCCGCGGGGCGAAGGAAGCTTCACTCAGGTCTCATACCCGCTGTTCGACGAGGTCATGCACCAGATCGAGCTCGTCACGCTCCGCCAGCGCCGGCGTCACGTGCGCCAGCAGCCGCTCGAGCATCGCCGACGCGGGAACCCGGCACGCGCGCCACGGGTCGACGGCGGCTCCGTCCAGACCGTACCGGGAAGCCGTCCAGACGGCCGCTGCGCACACGTCGTCCCGCACCGGGCGTGGTTCACCGTCCAGGAACGCCGTGTGGACGAGAGCCCGCGACAGGGCGGCGAGCAGCACGGCGTCCTCCACCGTCGCCGCCGCGTCCGCCACCCGGAACTCCACGGTCGGCAGCTTCGGCGACAGGCGGGCGAGCCAGAACGACTGGGCGCGGTCGACGAGCGTTCCACACGCGACCATGCGCGCGACGTGGGCGTCGTAGTCGGCGGCGCTCGTGCACACCGGCGGCACTCCGGAGCCGGGGAAGCGCGACTGCTCGACCATCCGCCAGCTCGCGTAGCCGTGGTCAGGGGAGTTCGCCGACAATGCCAGCAACGTCGGCAGCCACGGCCGGAGGTGGTTGAGGACGCGTACGCCGGTTTCGCGGTCCGGAACGCCGACGTGGACATGGCAGCCGCACGCCTCGTAGTGCTCGACGACACCGGCGTAGGTGTCGAGAACACGGCGGAAACGCGGGTTGCTGTGATCCACGATCTGTTGCCGCGACGGTTTCACCGGAGTGCCGCGGGAAATCAGCCCGACGCCGACCTCCTCAGCCGCTTTCGCGAGCGTGGTGCGGGCTTGGTGCAAGGCTTGGCCCAGTTCGGAAACAGACGTGCACGGGCCGGTCGCGGCTTCCACCTGGGTGGCCGCCAGTTCGGCGTGGAACTTGGTCAGGTCCGTGTCCTGGACGAGCGCCAGCACGGCGTCCGCGCGCACCGAAGTACGCCCGGACGCCGTGTCGACGAGCAGGAACTCCTCTTCTACGCCAACGGTGTCAGCGCAGGGCGGCACGCTTGCCAAGCGCCACTCCCAGTCCGATCATGCCGAGGCCGAGGACGAAGTGCAGCCAGTCGTCCGCGCTGTTGAGCGGCACGAAGTTGGCGTCGCTCATCTTGTCGATCACCAATCCGTACAGCCACAGCACGAGGTAGACCGCGCCGCCGCCGATCAGGAACGCTCGCGCACCGGCAGGCGTGCGCGCGGCCAGGAAGCCTGCGACGCCGAACAGCAGGTGCACGATGTTGTGCAGGATCGAGACCATGAAGATGCCCAGGAGCATCGCGCCGGACTCGTGGCCCGCGAAGGTCATCGAGTCGTAGTCGGTGGTGATGCCTGGGATGAAACCGAGCACGCCTACCAGCGCGAACACCGCCGCGACGACGAGTGCGGCCTGCTGGACCCGCGTGCGGGTGGTGACGTCGACCATAAGGGGTCACCTCGCTCTGTGAAGGACGCAGTGTCAGTGATGGACACGGCCGGTGATCGACTACCCGGCAGGAGTGGGGGCAAACCCGCGGCGGGGGTATTACGGGTGGCGTGGACGACGGCACGGTTTCTGGCGGCACGGTTTCTGGCGGTCTGGCGGTCTGGCGGTGGGGCTCGGGCGTGGCCGGTGTGCCGCGTGGCGTGGACGACCACACGGTGTCCGACGACCTGGCGGTAGCACTCGGGCGTGGATGGGTATGCCGCGTGGCATGGACGACGACTTGACGATCGAAGCCCTCGGCAAGCTCCGCAAGGCCCTGGAGACCACCGAACGCGCCCGCGGCCACCTCTACTCGTTCCACCAGCTGACCGGCTCGGCCGATTTCACGCTCGACGAGGCGATCGCGCTGCTGCGGCGGGCGGGCCACCACGAGCACGCGGACCGGGTGCAACGCGAGCTGCTCGGCCGGAACGTGCTGCCGGGGCGGTGGACGTTCGAGATCGTCGAGCAGTACGACGACACCTACTACGACGTGTTCCGGGACGTGGAGCGCGCTGCTCGCGATGACTTGGCGGGCGGTAGGAGGCACGAGTACGAGGCACGGCTCAAGCGCGAGCGTCAGCGGCTCAGTGCCGCCGCGTACGCGGAGAGGGACTCGCGGTCCGGCTGACCGGTCTTCGCGATCAGGGAGGCGACGTGCTTCTCGACCGTGCGCGGAGAGATGTGCAGGCGGGTGCCGATGGCCTTGTTGCCCATCCGGTCGGCGAGCAGCACGAACACCTCGAACTCGCGGACCGTCACGCCGTGCCCGCGCAGCTGTTTCGGCACCTGGTCCGTGCCGCTGCGGCGTTGCTGCACCGACGCGCCCGACTGCCGCAGCAGCCCCCGGCACGCCGACGCCACCGCCGGGATCCCCGCCTGGTGGAAGTACTCCTCGGCGGACCGCAGCCACGTCACCTGATCGCCCCAGCCCGAGGCTTCCTGCGCGACGAGCCGCAGTCCGAGGTGCCGTGCCATCGGGTAGAGGGCGGCGGCCTCCTGGGCGCTGTCGAACGCCTGGCGCGCCTCGGCGTGCTTGCCGTCGCGGCCCAGCAGCACCGCGTGCGCGAGGTCGGCGAACTGGCGGTTCCAGCGCATGCCGGCCGCGCTCGACTTCACCAGCACGTCGTAGTCGGACCAGCCGCAGCGGCCGTCCAGCACGGCGAGCAGCACGCGCAGGCCGTGTGAGCCGGAGAGGTGGAACGGCGTGGGGCTCTGCGACTCCTTGGCCTCCGCGAGGTCGAGCTCCTGCATCGCCAGCACGTGGTTCTCTTCGAGCAGGGCGCAGAACGCGCGCGCAAGTCCGTAGCAGAGCGGGACTTCCTGCGCGCCGCTCTTCGCGACCGCCTCGAACATCGCGACGGCTTCGTCGGTCTCCTGCCGGTTGCCGCGATGTGCGGCGAGCGTTGCCTTCACCATCAACAGGTAGCGGGTCAGCGAGTGGAACCGCAGCCGTCCGGTCGCTTCCAGGCAGGTCTCGACCTGGACGGCGGCTTCGTCGTAGTCGCCGGCCAGCACGAGTTGCAGCGCCAGGATGGCCTTCACGCTGTACGACACCGTGATCGCGCCCGTCCGGCACGCTTCGCCGTGCGCGCGGTCCAGCGTGGCGGTGCTGCCGTCCGCGAGCCAGTCGTTGCCCGCCAGGCGAACCAGCGCGTAGATGTGCTGGATCGGCATCTGGTGGGCGTCCGCGAGTGCGAGCGCCCGGTCGAAACACCTGTTGGCCTCGTCGAGATCCTGCTCGCGCGCGATCACGCCGAGCAGTTGCCACGCCTCGCACGCCACGGCGGGAAGCTCCGCCCGTGCCGCCGCCTCCGCCGCCTGCCGCGCCAGGCTCGCCGCCGACTCGACCCGGTCGGCGCTCGGGCTGATCAGCGACAGGTAGGCCGACGTGACGTCCAGCTGCGCGGTCAGCTCGTCGGGTGCGCCCGGCCCGAGCAGCGCGCGGGCGATGCGCACCTGCTCCACCCCGAACGGGAACCGCCCGGCCTGGTGCGCGATCCGGGCGAGTCGCGTGTGGAGCTTCGCTTTTCCCGGCCCGTCCTTGAGTTCCGCCACGTCCTTCTCGAACTCGAAGGCGCGCTCGAACTCGCCGGTCTCCGCGAGCGCCGGGAGCAGCGTGTCCAGCACCGCGGCCCGCGTCTCGTCGGTGAGCAGGCGTTGCGCGCGGTCCAGCAACGTGACCGCGGATCCGGCCGCGCCCGAGGAAAGCGCTCTCCGTCCCGCCTCGGCGAACAGCAGCCCGGCCTCGTCCGGCGATCCGGCGTCGAACCTGAGCTTCGCGACGAGCGGGCACCAGTCGCCGGTCAGTCCGGGGTGCAGGTCCTCGATCGCGTCGGCCGTGCGCCTGGAGAGGTCCGCGCGTTCGTTGGGTGCCAGCTGTGCCAGCAACGCTTCCGCGGTCAGCGGGTGCCGGAAGGCGTACCAGTCGGGAGCGGGCTCGTCGGGCGTGACGAGCTGGGCAGCGACTCCCGCGTGCAGGTGGCTGAGGAGGTGGCGGTCGTCGGTGCCGGTCACCCGTTGCACCACGGACAGCGGGAACCGGTGACCCAGCACGGCCGCGATCGACAGCACCTCGCGTCCCTGCGGCCCCAGGCGGTCGGTGCGGTGGGCGACACTGCGCACGAACGCCGCCGGCACCGGCAGTTTCAGCTCGCCCAGCACCTGCCAGCCCTCGGCGCCCGCCACGAGCAGGCCGCTGCTCACCATGCCGTGCAACAGTTCCTCGATGACGAACGGATTCCCGGCGCTGTCCGTCCACAAGCGATCCGACAGCTCGCCCGGGATCTGCTCGCTTTCCAGGCAGGCGGCCGTCATCCGTTCGACCTCGGCCTGGGTGAGCCTGCGCAGCTCGAGCGCGGTGGCCGCTCCTCGCTGCACGATCCGGTGGATCAGCTCCAGCGCGTTGCCCGGTTCGTTGCGGCTCGTGGCGAGCAGCAGAACCGGTTGGTCCTCCAGGTTGTCCGCCAGGTACTCGATGACCGCGAGCGTCTCGGCGTCGGCGTCGTGCAGGTCTTCGAGGACGAGCAGGCACGGTGTTCTCCTGGCGACCGAGGCGAGCAGCCTGAGCACCGCCTCCGCCAGGACCACGACGGATTCCGTCGTGGACCGGTGGTCGTGCCACTCCGGGATCAGCGTGCCCAGCACCGGTTTGTACGGCCCGAGCGCGGAGTCGTCCGGAGGCTCGCCCCTGAAGAGGGCGAGGAGGGCCTCCGCGATCGGGCGGAACGGCACCATCGGCCCGATCGTCGTGCCGCGCCCCTTCAGCACGCGGATGCCCTCGCCGTACGCCTGCCCCGCCGCGTACCGGGCCAGCCGCGACTTGCCGATCCCGGCCTCGCCGGTCAGGAAGATCGCTCCGCCCTGCCCGGTCCGGGTGCGCCGCAGTGCCCCCGCGAGGGCCGTGACCTCTCGATCGCGGCCGACCACGTGGGGGGCTCGGGTCTGCATGGCAGGACCTTAACGGCAGGGTGACGTCGTTCGTATCGGCTGCTCAGGCGTATTCGCCGGGACAGTGCCAGGTGATCAGGAAAGGATCTTTCCGCGATCAACGAGAAAGGGCCGGGCTGCTCGCCCGGCCCCTCATCCGGCCTGAACTCCTACTGCACGCTGACGGTCGGGTCCGACAACGTGGGTGTGATGGACGCGAACGCACTCACCGCGAGCGTCAACCCGGCCAGCGCGCGTGCCCGGGCGCCGGCCAGCGACCTCGGGGCCAGCTCCATCTCCCCGATCACGCTCTCGACCGGCTCGGGCAGGGCGGTCGGGCGGTGCAGGGACTCGTTCATCAGACGCTCTCCTCATCTGTTGGTCTCACGGTTCGAGCAACAGCACGGACGGCACGGGAAACCCTTGGCGCAGCAGGCCGTGGCCGATGCCGGCCAGGCCCGTGAGCAGCCCCGGTGAGGGAACCCCGCCCGGGGTGGCGCAGCGGGCGCCGTGTTCGTCCAGTGCTCCCAGCAGCAGGGCCGTGCGACGGGTCGCAGCAGCTGGGTGGTGCGCCGACAGGGCTTCGATCACGCCCAGTTCTCCGTGGCAGAGGCTCATGTCCCGCAACGGTTCCCGGGACGCCAGCACTGTGCTCAAGCGTTCGTCCGCGCGCGCCAGGGCCGCACCGGACATGCCCGAGCACCAGCCGGCGTCGGTCGGGTCGATCGCGTCTGTCTCGAAGCAGGAGTCTGCCGCCACGGAAAAGGACTCGGCCACACTAGAAGACTCGTTCGCGACCGTTGCCGCGTAACGCCGAAGTGCCCATCCGATTCCCGCATGGCCGCGGGCGAATCCATTGGCAGAACAAATAGCACCACGTAGCAGCGACGCGTAGTGGCCGGCCAGCGCCAGGGATTCCGGTGTGCCCACGGCGATCATCGCGGCGAGCGAGCCGGCGACACCGTCCACCACGCTGAACGACGTGTCCTCCCGCGGCATCAACGACACCGCGGTCGCGAGCAGATCAGGCTCGAGGCCGAGCAACGGGGTCAGGCGTGCCAGCGCGTAGCAGATCCCGCCCAGGCCGTGGAATCCGCCGCCGGCCGCCGTGACCAGCTCGGCCTCGGCACCGAACAGCTCCAGCAGCCCGGGCAGCGGACGGACGGCGTCGCGGGCGAAGTCGACGTACCGGGCGGCACCGGTCAAAGCGCCCAGTTCGGCCAGGAACAGCGCGACACCCGTGTAGCCGTTGGACAAACCCGCACCGAGCGGGTGGACGGTCCAGTGCCGGTCGTCGATCAGCTCCAGCCCCAGCCAGTTCACCCGGTCCTGACCCGTCACGGCGTGCGCGAGGATCTGGTCCGCGATCCCGCACGCCGCCACCAGCAGCCGTGCCGGATCCGGGTCCACCGCGGCGACGTGGCCGGGCAAGGACGGGCCGCTGCGGTGCGACACGGGTTTCGGCCTGGAGGCCAGCGCGGCCGCGATCACCCACTGCTGGTCGTGCCGGTCCACCTCGCTCATCGCCGCGATCTTGCGTTCGACGACGTCCAGCCCTGGTTCCGGCAGCACCCCCGGCAGCCGGAGCCCGGACGTGGTCCACAGGTCCCGCGACCCCGGCCGGCACGTGAACAGCGGCACGTCACCACGCCACAGATCGGCCACCTCGAAGGGCACCAGCCGGTCGAGCAACGGGTCGTCGACGATCAGCACGCCGAACGCCAGGTCGCGGTCCATCGCGTCTACGAGAACGCTTGGGTGCGTGGACTCGTCCAACAACACGGCGTACTGACGGGTCGCACGCGGCACGAACCGCACGTCGTCGTCGGCACACGCACGGACCAGGCGCAGCAACTCGGACCGGTGCGCCACGATCGCGTCGTAACCCGCGCGGAACCCCGCCAGCAGCGAGTCCTGGTAGTCCGCGGGCTCGGCTGGTGTGCCGCTCAGGTGTGGCCGGTTGAACGCCCCGGTGGACTCACGGGGGCGCCGCACGAGCCGCATCCGGTCCGTTCCGGCGTCGGCCCAGTCGACGACGTCCAGCGGCGACGGCACGCCGTGATCGCCGCCGACCCCGGACACGTCCGCGATGCCGTTGTCACCCAACAGCACGTGGGGGAGCAGCGCGGTCCTGTGCACCGATCGCGCGAGCGCCAGTGCGGCCGGATCGTCGGACAGCGCGGGCGTCGGGTGGAACAACGTCTCCACGTCGACGAGCACCGGCTGGTCACCGCACGCGATCAGGTTCTCGTAGTGCATGTCGGTGCCGTCGATCGCGTAGAGCAGCGCCAGCAACGCCCCCAGCCGCCGGTAGAACTCGGCGACCCCGGCGACGTCCGCGCACGGCTCGTGGCTCACGAACTCCAGCCACCCGTAACCGTCGCGCACCACCAGCCGCGGCGACCGGAACTCAATTCCAGTCCGCGTGGAAAACCACGTCAGCTGGGCGACGAAGTGCCGGTGCAGCCCGACCGGACGCGGCCGGTAGATCAGCCGATCCCCGGACTCGAACGTCAGCACCGCGACCGTCCGGCCCTGCTGGTGCGGATCGCCCTGACCCGTCTCGATGGCCACCAGCGCACCGGGATCGACCCCGCCGAAGATCGTCCGCACGATCTCCGCGCGGTCGCGGGTGAAGCGCGACGACAGCTCGTGATGAGCGGAAACCGCCTGCTCACAGGCCTGCGCGAGCAAGCGGGCCAGCACCGGGTAGCGCGCGAACAACGCTTCGAGGTCCAGGTTCCGCGTGAACGACGTGAACCGCTCGGCGCCCGTGTCGCCGGTCAGCGTGCCCCGCGCGTTGTGCAGCTCCAGCACCAGCGTGCGAGCCGCGATCGCGACCAGGCGACGGCCGAGCTGCTCGGCGAAAGCGGCGTCGAACGGCGGCGCCACCTCCAGCCTCGCGGCGTCGATCAGCGGGCGCAGCGCGTGGGCGAAAGCCGCTGTCCAGCTCTCGCCGGTGGTTGTCCCGGCCACGGAGGTCACCGGCAAAACCTCGCACGCGCGCGCACGGACCACATAGGGGCCAGGCCCCCAGATTTACCGCGAACGTGAATATGGGGGATCGCCCCCCATGTTTCGAGACTCCTCCGGCCTGAGACTCAGGCTCGGAGAGGGGAACGGGCATGAAGGAGTTTGCAGAACCGGTGCGCACTCGCTGTATCTCGCGGCCACTTGATCGATCTGTGGTTCGGGACCAGAGAGAGGTGCGGGCATGAAGGACTTCGATGAGCTGCTGCGCACACGCTGCATCTCGGAGGTTCGGGGCCGGGGAGGGGTGCGGGCATGAGGGACTTTGCCGAGTTGCTGTGCGCGCGCAGGACGGTGTCGCTGCCTTGCGGGCTGGTGGCCGGGGTTCCGAGGGGTGGGCAGGCGTGAGGGACTTTGGTGAACTGCTGCGCACGCACAGGATCCGCGTCGGTCTGACGCAGCAGCAGCTGGCCGACTTCGCGATGGTGAGCGTGCGGGCCATCCGCGACCTGGAGTGCGGCCGGACGAGGTCGCCGCGCGCCGAGACGGTGCGGCTGCTCGCGGACGGGCTCCGGCTGGACGACGACAGCCGCGCGAACCTGCAGGAGGCCGGGGGACGACCGGCCGGGCCGGTGTCGGTGCCGCCGCCCGCGCCGTCGTCGGCGATCGTGGGGCGTGAGGCGGAGACGGCCGCGTTGACCGGCCTGTTCGTCGACGGGCGGCGGCTGGTCACGATCACCGGCGTCAGCGGGGTGGGCAAGACGCGGCTCGCGCTGGAGGTGGCGGGGGAGCTCCACTTCCGGCTCGGCTGGTCGGTGGCGTGGCTGCCGTCCACGCGCACGCCGGCGATCGACGACCACCAGGACACGGTCCTCGTCACCGACCACGTCCCGGACGCCGGGCTGCTGATGCGGCACCCGAGACTGCGAGTCGTCGTCACCGCGCTCGCACCGACCGGGATTCCCGGCGAGCACGTGTTCCCGTTGGCGCCGCTGGGCGATGAGGCCGCGGTGCGGCTGCTCGTGACGAACGTGCGCCGCGTGCGACCGGGATTCCGCCAGGAGGACGGGAACCAGGCCGCGCTGATGGGTCTGGTGCGGGAGCTCGACGGGCTGCCGTCGGCACTGGAGTTCGCCGCCGGGTGGTTCATGGTCTACTCGCCGCAGCACCTGCTGGAGCGGCTGCGGACCAACCCGCTCGACCCGACGTCGGCTCACCTGCGCGACTCGCTGCGGCTCTCGCTGTCCACATTGGATGTCGAGGAGCGGGACGCGTTGGTGCGCATGGCCGATCGCGGCGACGACGAGTGTGAACGGGTCGCGCGCGCGTTGAGCGTGCGCGGACTGGTCCGCCGCGCCGGACCCCGATACGAGGTGCTCAACCTCGTGCGCGCGGCGGTGCTGGAGCCGGTGTCAGGGCCACATCTCGCGGGGGGTGTGGCCCTGACCTGGCCGTGCTGACCATCCCTCTCCGGGGGCGATGAAGGGAACCTTGCTCCACCTGAG
>NZ_JYJG01000200.1 GCF_000955955.1 Lentzea aerocolonigenes | reverse complement strand
GATGAAGGTTCCCTTCATCGTTCAGAACTGGGCGGTGAGGCAGGCGAGGCGGTCACCGGCGGTGCCCGCCTTGCCGTGCTCGGTGCTGGAGTGCGTCGCGTGGATGATCACGGCGTTCGCCTCGCCCTTGCGGAACTCCCACTTCACCGTCGCCTTGCCGGTCGCGGCACCCTGCGCGTCCGTGGTGAAGTCGAGCCAGATCTCGTTCTCCGCGTTGGCGTACCCGGGATCGACGCTCGGCGTGACCGGGTCCTTCTCGTTCTGGTAGTGCGGGCCCGAGTCGGCCGGCTTCGCACCGCACGGCTTGGTGTGCACGTGCGAGCCGTACTTCGTGTTCGGCAGCAGACCGGACACCTTCAGCTCGACCGTCGTCCGTCCGTTCTCGACCGACGAGCCGGTGGAGAGCTTGGCGCCCACCGGGATCCGCTTGACGTCGTAGGTGATGCCCTTCGGCTGGTCACCGGACGCGGCAGGCGCGGCCAGCGAGGTTTCCGCCACCGGCTTGATCTCAGGCGCCGCAGGAGCGGGGGCTTCGCTCGAACAAGCGGCCAGTCCACCGGTGAGCAGTACGGCACCCACGAGGGCACCACAGTCGTGCGCATGTCTCTCCTCAAGTCAACTGCGTTCCAGGTTCCCACCCCCACCACGTTCACCATCGGGTGACCGGTTCAGATCAATTGAGACGAGGTCGCTGAGCGCTTCTCGATACGCCTCGCACAAGTGATAACCGCCGTGAGTCTCCACTTTGTCCGGTGAGCCGTCCGTCTCATTTGCACGGCGATCAAGAGCGTTGTCCTCCCAGCCGTGCACCGGGAAGCCGAGGTAGTCGGTGCGGCGCCACAGGTTTATCCAGTTCGGGCCCAGCAACGACGAAAGCCCGCGATCCGGGGAAGCGCCAGGCGCCCGCCGCCACGGATCGCACGAGAACAGCGCGCCCGCACGGACTTCCGGCGTACCCAGAACAGAAGGCCCGAGCAGTTCGGGGAAGATCCGCCCGAAGTACGGCCTCAGCTGCACGCCGTACGTCAGCAGCTGCACCCGGCCCAAATACCCCTCCGGCAACGCGTACAGCGCCGCGACGGCCAGCACGGCGCCCAGACTGTGCGCGGACAGCACCACGCGGTTGTCCTCGGAGTCGTCCAGGAACTCGCGCGTCCGGTCGGCGATCTCCGGCACCGCGCGCTCGGCATAGCAGGGCGGCGCGAACGGATGCGCCGTGCGCGGCAGGAAGCACATGAGGTCCCACAACAGCCCGAGCGGCCGCCGGTTCGTCAGCATCCCGGCACCGACGAACGACCCGATCACCGCGACCCCGGCGAGCCCGGTGACCCAGTCGCCCTTGCCCAGCACCCACGTCACACCGGGCCACTGCGACCACGCCGGCGCGTCGAACGTGAGGTAGCAGGTCGTGATCAGCGCGAGCACACCGGAGACGGACAGCACGCCGATGACGTTCTCGGCCCGGTGCGTGACGGCGACGACGTGCCGCACCCGCACGACGAGCACCTCTGCCTCGGTGTCCAGCACCGCGGGTTTGAGAAGCCGCGACAACAGCGTGAACGCCTCCGCGAGCACCAGCAGCACCAACGGAACCAGCGCCACCGCGAAAGCCGCGCTGAACCAGGAGTAGAACGACGGCGCCCGCAAGCCCGTCCCGGCCCAGCCGCGGAACGTCAGCACCAGCACCGTCGACAGCATCATCGACGTGGTCAGCGACAACCCCAGCAGCACACCGGGTCCGGCACCGCGCCAGGCCTGCCACTCGTCACCGGCACGCGGTCGCGCCCGCCACGCGAACACCCCACCGACGACCGCGGCGCCGATCCACGCCGGCGAAAACCAATACGTCGCAACCATGAACCCGGCGAACAACACCACGAACACCAGCGGCCCCTTGGCGTCGGTGCGCCGCCACGCCCACGCCGCCAGCACCGAACCGAGCAGCGCCACCGCGACGACCGGCGGCCCCCATGACGTCAGCCACAGCGGCCGGTCGAACACCGGCTCGATCGAATACACCGCGAACCCGTGCGCCACCAGCACGATCACCGCCGAGATCATCAGCAGCCACGACCACAGGCCGCCCTTCTCGGTCGACGGCACGTCCGGGCAGTCCGTCGCGGTCACCACCACGCGGCCCGTCACCGTCGCCAGCAGCCCGCCCGCGAGCACGGTGAGCACCAGGAAGAACGCGTGGTGCCACAACTGCGTGCTCGTCACCAGCACGACCACGCAACAGCCCGCCGCGATGTGCAGGCGCGTGAGCCGGCGGATCCGCGGACTGCCCTCCCACATCGACGACCGGCTGAGCATCACGCCCGCACGCCGTTGAGGCGAGCGGCGCATGGTCGTCATCTCGTACCTGCTGCGGGACAACGACGTCAGCGCCAGCAACCCCAGCAGCAGCAACACCGGCACGGCGGAAGCGGCGAGAACCCTGATGTGCCGCGCGGGATCGCCGAGGAGATCGAGGAACTCCGGCAGCCGTTTGCACGTCGTGCCCGGCAACGAGCACTGGATCGCGTAGATGTCGATCGCGACCTCGCACACCGCGAGCACCAGCAGAACCGTCAGCCCCAGGCCGAACAACCGGGTCGAAGCCGCGCCGCGCCCGGCGTTCCACCACGCCATCCGTTTGGTGGCCGGAATCGAGTCGTCGGGGAGTTTCCGGGACCAGTAGGCGACGTTCGCGAGACCGAACGGGAGCAGCAACGCCCATCCGATGCGCCCCAACACGTTCGCGAGCACCGACGGCACCCCGCTGCCAGGAACACCCGGACTGCTGCGCGCCATGCCGCCCCACGAGTACGCCTCGCGCCGCACGTCGCCGGACACCCGGCCGGGGTGATCCGGTGGCAGTTCGGCGACCTTGTCCGGCTTCGGGCGCCAGAAGCTGCCGAACCTGTCGCCGCGGAACTGCTCCACGGCGTGGTCGGGGAGCGCCAGCATCGCCGTCGGGGGCGTGTTGTTGACCCCGTGGATGCGCAGTTCCAAGGTCCGCGGACTCATGGTGGCCTCCCCTTTACTCCAGTTGTCGTCCTGAAAACTGCTCCGATTAGCGGCCGAACGGGTGAAAAAGGTGTATCCAGACGGCCTGGAAAGCCTCTACTTGGCAAGGAGGCCCCACCATGACCGCAACCGCTCACCCGAACGTCGCAAACTCCGTCGGACTCGCCGAGTTCCTCGCCACCGCGGGCACGCTCACCCTGGCTCAGCGCAAGCTCCTCGTCGACCAGGCCCTGATCCTGCTGGAACAGAACTACGCGCACCTGCCGCTCAAAGTCGCCATGCACGCGGTGAACCCCGTGCAAAGACTCAGGGTCTTACGAGCCAGACTCGAACGGCAGACCGACGCCACCGCCGAGCCGGAGTGGCAGTTCCACCGCGAGCTGTCCTCGACCTTCCACTCGGTCCGCGACCTGCACACGAACTACCTGCTGCCCGCGCCGTTCGCGGGCAAGATCGCCTTCCTGCCGTTCCAGCTGGAGCGCTGCTTCGCCGCGGACGGCACCGAGCAGTACCTCGTCGCGCGCACGGTCGCGGACTTCAACGGTCTCGCCATCGGTGCCGAGGTGACGCACTGGAACGGCATGCCGATCGCCCGCGCCGTGGCGTTGAACGGCGCGATCTTCGCCGGCAGCAACACCGCCGCGAACCTCGCGCGCGGCCTCGAGTCGCTCACGTTGCGCCCCTTGGTGATCCAGCTCCCGCCCGACGAGGACTGGGTCGTCGTCACGTTCCAGGGCGCGGCCGGCGCCGAGGACATCCGCGTCGACTGGCAGGTGACGGACAACCTGCCGCCGATGACCGACGTCGACTCGCTGTCGCCCGCCGCGGCCGCGCAGGGCGTCGACCTGGACTCGGACGAGAAGGCGCGCGCCAAGAAGTTGTTGCACGCGCCCAAGGTCATCGCCGCCGAGGCCTCCGGTGAGGCGGTCGCGATGAGCGTGACGGACGTGGCGACGACGATGCCCGGCGTGTTCCGGGCGCGTCCCGTCGTGACGCCGTCCGGCACCTTCGGGCACCTGCGGATCTTCACGTTCAGCGTGGACGACCCCGAGGGGTTCCTGAAGGAGTTCGTGCGGCTCGCGGCTCTGCTGCCGCAGAACGGACTCATCGTCGACGTGCGGGACAACGGCGGCGGCCACATCTTCGCCTCCGAGTTCCTGCTGCAGACGATGACTCCCCGCAGCATCTCCCCGGAGCCCGTGCAGTTCCTGAGCACACCGCTGAACCTGCGCATCTGCCGCCGCCACGCGGACGACCCGACCGGCCAGATCGACCTCGGCCCGTGGTTCCCGTCGCTCGACAGCTCGACCGAGACGGGCCAGGCGTTCTCCTGCGCCCACACCATCAGCCCGGTCGACGGCGCGAACGCGGTCGGCCAGACCTACCACGGCCCGGTCCTGCTGATCACCGACGCGCGGGTCTACTCCGCGACCGACATCTTCGCCGCGGGCTGGGCCGACCACGAGCTGGGCCCGATCCTCGGCGTGGACGACAACACCGGCGCGGGCGGCGCGAACGTGTGGACGCACGGGTTGCTGATGCAGCTGCTGAAGATCCCGGCGCCGGGCGACCCCGAGTCGCCGTACAAGCCGTTGCCCAACAAGGCGAACATGCGCGTGTCGATCCGCCGCACGCTGCGCGTCGGCAAGCTTTCCGGTACGCCCGTCGAGGATCTGGGCGTGCGGCCGACGCACCAGCACAAGCTGACGCGCGCGGATCTGCTGGAAGGCAACGTCGATCTGCTCGCGCGGGCCGGATCGTTGCTCGCCGCGCTGCCGGTGCGGCGGCTCGGCGTGGCGGTCGCGGGAACGACCGTCTCACTGGACACCGTGAACCTCGACCGGGTGGACATCTACGTCGACGGCCGCCCGGCCACCTCGCTGGACGTCACCGACGGCGCGCACACCGCGACGTTGAGCACGACCGGCACCGAGGTGCGGGTCGAGGGGTTCTCGGAAGGCCAGCTGGTGGCCGCGCGCAAGGTCGCCAGCTGACAGGGCGGGCGCTTCCGGTGACTCCATGACCGGAAGCGCCCGCTCGTGTTTTCTTCGCTGTGCCTGTTACTTCTTGGTGCCCACTACTTCTTGGTGAAGGTGAAGGCGCGGTCGGTGGCCAGAGCCGCCAGCTGCGCCTCGGTGCCCTGCGTCCAGCTCTGGAC
>NZ_JYJG01000199.1 GCF_000955955.1 Lentzea aerocolonigenes | reverse complement strand
GCGTCCAGCTCTGGACCCAGACGACCTCACCGTTCGGGCGGAAGTTGCGGGCCTCCACGATGCCGAACCGGTCGTCCTTCGCGAAGACGGTCACGCCGCCGCGGTGGTCGCCGACGGTCTTGGTGCAGGTGATGGTCTCGCAGTACTCCTTCGGCGACGACTTGAGGAAGCCCGGCGCGTTGACCTGCGTGTACGTGTTGACCTTCTGGCCCTGGTAGGTGAAGGTCACCGAGTTGCCCATGTACTGCATGTCGTCGAACACGCCCTCGGCCTCGCCGCCCCAGTTGCCGGTCGCGACGTCCTTGGCGCCGTGGAAGGCACGCGGGAACGCCTTCTTCTGGTGCGCGGAGAACTCGTCGGCCTGCTTCTGCAGCTCCGCCTTGGTCTTGTGGACCGGAGTGACGTCCTTCGGCGGCCACGTCAGCTCGGACTGTGCGGACGCGGTGCCCGCGATTCCGAGGAGTGCGAGGCCCGTCAGGGCAGCCGTCATCACGTTGCGCATGCGCATGTATCCCCCTGGTGATGTGTGCTTGCAACCATCAAGACGCCGCAAGATCACCTGAGGTTGCACCCGAGTTTTCGCGGTCAGAGCCAGCCTCGTCGCATCGCCTGCACTCCGGCCTGGAACCGGGTCTGCGCGCCGCAGCGGTCCATCAGCTGGCGCACCCGTCGTTGCACGGTCCGGGGTGCCAGCCCCAGCTGCCGTGCGATCGACTCGTCCGTCAGCCCGGCCGCGAGCAGTCCCAGCAGGTTCGGGTCCACATCGGCCGCCGCCGCGTAGATCCCGCCTGGACTGAACGGGATTCCCTTGTCCCAGTACAGCTCGAACGTCGAGCGCAGCACGTCCAGCAAGGCGGACGGCCGGATCAGCAGCACCTTGTCGACCACGTCGCCGTTCGCGACGGGCAGCACCGCGGCGTGCGCGTCGATCACGGCGAGCTTGAACGGCAGCGTCGGCGTGACGCGCGCCCGTTCACCCGCCGCGACCAGTTCGATGATCTCGGTGACCCGGCCGGGAAGGTCCACAGCGGACCGGTCGTAGACCACACGCCACTGCACGTCGCGTTGCCGCGTCTCGTCTTCCAGCGCGACGTGCTCGCCCAGCGGCGTCACGTACGGCGGCTGGTCGAGCACGCAGATCTCGTCGCGCGCGCCGTTGAGCAGCGTGTGCCACAGCTCTCGCACCGCGCCGACGCCGGTGACCGTCTCGACGAACGCGTTGTCGGCCTGCTCCTCGTCGCGGTTGCGCAGGTAGAGCTCCATCAACGGGCCGACGTCCGCGCGGGCCCGGCGGTTCTGCTCCTCGCGGGCCGCGATGAGCGCCTCGACGGCGAGATCGGGCGCGACGGCCTGCCAGACGTCGCCTGGCAGGTACCGGACGATGCCGAGCTGTCGCATTTGTGCCAGCAGGTCCGGTGCGACGCCGATCTCGTCCGTGGTGCGGCTACCTCCCGTTACCAGAAGCTCGTAAACGGCCGTTAGCTCCGGCGCGACGCCCAAGTGTCCGAACACGACCACATTGTGCGCCATTCAGCGCAGTGGACCTGTCGTGAACACGTCAGTGTCGCTATTCGGACTCCGCTAGACCTGTTTTCGCAGGTGTGACCCGGCTTACGGTCCCGTCACCTCCGCAGCCGGTTCAGAACACTGACGCCCTCAACGGCACGCGAAGGCCCTGCGTGGAAGGACCTCACGTGAACGGATTGCGACGCACGAGCGTGTGCGCCGCGGCAGTCTCCGCCGCCGTGCTCAGCGTTATCTCACCAGCTAACGCTGCTCCTGCCCCGGTCCAGTCCCAACCGGACTCGACCCAGGTGAACCGCCCGTTCGAACGGCTGATCGTCGGCTACAAGCCCGGCACCGCCGAAGCCTCGTCCGACACCGCTGCCTCGGACGATGTGAAGAGCAAGGGCAAGTCCGTGCACCGCCGCATGTCGAGCGGCGCGGTCGTCGTCGACCTCGGCTCGAAGACGGCCAACGCGGACTCGACGATCCAGGCGTTCAAGAGCGACCCCGATGTCGCTTATGTCGAGCCGGACCTGCTGATGCAGCCGTTCGCCGACCCGAACGACACCGAGTACTCCCGGCAGTGGGACCTGTTCGAGGCCACCGCGGGCATGAACGTGCCCGGCGCGTGGTCCAGCTCGACCGGCGCCGGCGTGACCGTCGCCGTGATCGACACCGGCTACGTGGCGCACAGCGATCTGGCGAGCAAGGTCGTCGCGGGGTACGACTTCGTCTCGGACGCCACTCGCGCCCGTGACGGTGGCGGCCGCGACAGCAACCCGTCCGACGAGGGCGACTGGATGAAGAAGGGCGACTGCGGCACCGACGCGCTCGGCCAGCCCGTCCCGCCCGCCGACCAGGGCTCGTCCTGGCACGGCACGCACGTCGCGGGCACGATCGCCGCGTCCACGAACAACAGCAAGGGCATCGCGGGCATCGCCTACGACGCCAAGATCCAGCCCGTCCGCGTGCTGGCGCAGTGCGGTGGCTCGACCTCGGACATCGCCGACGCGATCACCTGGGCGTCCGGCGGCACCGTGAGCGGTGTGCCGGCCAACGCGACACCGGCCAAGGTCATCAACATGTCGCTGGGCGGTCAGTCGTCCTGCTCGACGACCTACCAGAACGCGATCAACGGCGCGATCAACCGCGGCACCACCGTCGTCGTGGCGGCCGGCAACTCGAACGCCAACGTCGCGAACTTCACCCCGGCGAACTGCTCGGGCGTCGTGACGGTCGCGGCTCTCGGCCGTGAGGGCAACAAGGCGTTCTACTCGAACTTCGGCACCCGCATCGACATCGCGGCGCCCGGCGGCGAGACCCGTCGCGGTACCGACACCCCCGGCACCATCACCACGCCGGAGAACGGCATCTGGTCCACGCTGAACACCGGTGCCACCACGCCGGGTGCGGAGACCTACAAGCCGTACCAGGGCACGTCGATGGCCGCTCCGCACATCGCGGGTCTCGCGGCGCTGCTGGTGGCGAAGAAGCCAACGCTGACGCCGGCTCAGGTCAAGGACCTCATCAAGACCAACTCACGCCCGATTCCCGGCACCTGCTCGGGTGGTTGTGGCGCTGGTCTGGCCGACGCGACCAAGGCCGTGAACGCCATCGACTCCACGCCGCCGCCGTCCGGTGGCCTGGAGAACACGACCGACGTCACGATCATCGACCGGGGCACCGTCGAGTCCTCGATCAGCTCGTCGGTGACGGGCAACGCGTCCTCGGCCACCAAGGTCGGCGTGGACATCGTCCACACCTACCGCGGTGACCTGGTGATCGACCTGATCGCGCCGGACGGCACCGCCTACCGGTTGAAGAACTCGTCCACTTCGGACAGTGCCGACAACGTGGTGGCGACCTACACGGTCAACGCCTCGTCCGAGGTCGCGGCGGGCACGTGGAAGCTGCGGGTCCAGGACGTGTACTCCGGTGACACCGGGTACATCAACTCCTGGAACCTGACCCTGCGATAGCTCCACGAGTTCGCCGAGGGGCGGTGCCTTCCTACCTGGGGGAGGCGCCGCCCTTTCACATGTTGTGCCAAGGTCGGAGACATGGTGTTCGACGACGTGCTCGCGGAGCTGGCACTGCGCAAGGCCGAGTTCCGCGAGCTGCGGTACGTGCCGCGGGACTTCATCGGCCGCCTCAAGGAGACGGGGATCTACCGGTCCGCGGCACCTGCCCGGTTCGGCGGGGAACCGTTGCCGCCCGCGGAGTTCCTGGGGTTGATCGAACGCATCTCGGTGGTCGACGGGTCCACCGGCTGGGTCGCGAGCTTCGCGTCCGCTCTTGTCTACCTGGCTGGATTGCCCGAGGAAACCCAGGCAGAGCTCTACCGCGACGGTCCCGACGTCGTCTTCGCAGGAGGCCTCTTCCCTGTCCAGCCCGCTGTTTCGACTGAACGCGGGTTCGTGGTCGACGGTCGTTGGAAGTACGCGAGTGGCTGCATGGGCGCGGACGTTCTCGGCGTCGGCATCCAGGGCGGTACCGAGGGCAAGCCCAGAGTCGCCGTGCTGCCGCCCTCGCAGGTCGAGATCGTGCGGGACTGGGACGTCGTCGGCATGGTCGGCACAGGTTCGTTCGACCTGGTCGTGCGCGGGGTCGAGGTGCCGCGGGAGTGGACGTTCGTCCGTGGCGGCGGATCGACGATCGACGAGCCGTTGTACCGCTATCCGGCCATCGCCTACGCGGCCCAGGTGCTGGCTGTGGTCGGCGCGGGCGTCGCACGGGCCGCGCTGGACCACGCGTTGTCGGCTGGTGCCGGGTACGCGGGAGTGACCGGCGCACCTCGGCTGGCCGACCGGCCCTACTACCGCGCGGAGGTCGCTTCGTGCGAGGCCGCGCTGCGTTCGGCGCGGGCGTGGTTCTACGAGCTCAGCCACGAGGTCTGGGACACCGTGGTCGCCGGGGATGACGTGAGTGACGAGCAGAACGCGCATTTGAGGCTCTCCGCGGCACATCTGGCCAGGACGTCGTCGGAGGTCGTCGGCAGGCTGGTGGAGGTGTCCGGCACGGCTGTGATCAACTCTGACCACCCGCTGCAGCTGCTGTTCGGTGACGCGCTCGTGCCGAAGCAGCACGCGTTCCTCGGTCCCGCGATCTACGACGCGGCCGGCGCGGTGCTCATGGGCCTGCCGCCCAGCACGCCTGGTTTCCGGTGAGTCACCGGGCGACGCTGAGCTTGCGGTTGCGGTGCACTATTCGTTCCAGATAGCCCGCGACCGCCCGGATCGGTGGCAGGCCGAGCATGTGCCGTTGGGCGCGTTTCACGGCGTGGTGGATCTCCGGGCTGGAGAGCGCTCTCCGGCACGCTTCGGCGACCGCGTGGGCTTCGAAGTCCTGCACCCGCACGCCCAGCTTGAGCTCACTGACGCGGTGCGCGTTGTGCATCTGGTCGTGCAACACGGGAAGCACTGCCACGGGCGTGCTGGCCCGCACGGCTTCGCGGATCGAGTTGTAGCCGCCGTGTGAGACGAGCAAGTCGGCTGTTTGCAACAACAACGCCTGCGGGAGTTGCTCGACCAGGTGCACGTGCCGCGCTGCCGGCGCCTCCACCGGGAGCCCGCCCGTCAGCACCACGGCCTCGCAGTCGACCGCGCAGAGGCCCGCCACGAGCGTTTCCAGGTGTGCCAAGGGGGAGTGGCGCAGAGCGAGGTCCGGGATGGCGTCGAAGTCGAAGAGCCGCAAGGCGGACTCGGTCGCGAACACGCCGCCGGACGTGCTGGTGGAGGCGACGACGAGCGGCTTGCCCGGATCGAGGTCCGCGAGCCACTGCGGGAGACGGTCGGCGGTGCTGTGGTGCGAGGGTTGCTGGTAGGCGAACGCGGGCGGCATCGGCTGGCGGGCGAAGGAGTAGCCAGGCGGGACCGCGTCCAGCCGGCCGTACCGGTGCGCCGAGTCGAGGGATTCGTGCCGCGGCAGGCGGAGTTCCGCGCGGCGCTCGTTCAGGGCGTTCAGCAGGGTGAGCCGGTCCATGTACTGCCCGACGCCCGTGGGTGCGGCGACGTGGGGGACGCCGAGTCGTTCCGCGACGAGCATTCCGGCGAACTCGATCCCGTCGCGCAGCACGAGGTCTGGCCGGAAGTCCGCTGCTACCGGTAGGAGTACCTGGACTGCCCCGTTGATGTGCGGGCCCGCGGCGAACTCGACGATCATCTCGTCGGCGAACGGGTCGTAGTCCGGTGGGAGCGAGAGCATCTCGCCCTGCAACAGGTCCACGAGCTGGTCGCAGACTTCCGGCAGCGCAGCGGTGGTCCTGGCCGGCTGGTTGGTGAAGCCGGTCAGGACGGACGCCGGGCCCGCCACCAGCACCTCGTGACCTTGCTCTGTGAGCGTCGTCACAAGAGGGAGGAGAGCCCGTGCGTGAGCAGCCGAGAACGCGACTGTGCACAGCACGCGCACGACAAACCTCCCCTGCGGCCTAGGGTGCCGGGCCCACGTTAAGGAGTGGTGCGGGCACGGCGGAATTGGCAAGTTCCACTCGCGGGTAACGTCGCGGACATGGCCACACTGGTGACTTTCCACGCGCATCCCGACGACGAGTGCATCCTCACCGGAGGCGTGATGCGCAAGGCGTTCGAGGAGGGACACCGGGTCGTGCTCGTCGTCGCGACCCGCGGCGAGGTCGGCGAGATCCCGGACTTCCTGTCACCCGGCGAGGAGCTCTGGCAACGCCGGGTGGAGGAGACGTACGCGGCGGCGGATCTCCTGGGCGTGGCGCGCGTGGAGTTCCTGGGATACCTGGACTCCGGGATGATGGGCGACTCGTCGAACTCGCGGCCGGGCTCGTTCTGGACGGCCGATGTCGAGGAGGCGGCGTCGAAACTCGCCGCCCTGCTGGCGGAAGAGGACGCTGCCGCTCTCACGATCTACGACCGCTTCGGCGGATACGGCCACCCGGACCACATCCAGGTGCACCGGGTGGGTCTGCGCGCCGCGGAGATCGCCGGAACGCCGGTGTACCAGGCGAAGGTGAAGGGGTCCGACTTCCGGGAGGCGTTCCGCCGCGCCGAGATGGATCCGCCGCCGGTGCGGGAGGGCGCCGTGCCGGACTCGGAGATCACCGCTGGTGTGGACGTCTCGAAGTACCTGGACGTGAAGCGGGCGGCGATGCGCGCGCACGCCTCGCAGATCACCGAGCAGTCGTTCTTCCTGTCGCTCGACGACGAGACGTTCGCGCTGCCGTTCGGCACCGAGTGGTTCATCCACCACGGCGCCGGTCCCGCGACTCCTCTGGGGCTGTAGCAACGAAAAACGGGGCCGGCCTCCTGGGGCCGCCCCCGATTTCCGTGGTAGCTCAGCTAGTTCACGCGCTGCGGCGACGGCGCAGGAACAGCAGGGTGCCGGCACCGGCGCCCACGAGACCCAGACCCGAGAGCAGCATCCACATCGGGGAGGCACCGGTCGCCGCGAGCGGCGGTTCCGGCGTGCTGCCACCGGGAGCGGGAGGCGTGACGGAGGACGAGGGCGCTTCCGTCGTGGTCTCCACCGGCGGCTTCGGCTGCTCAGGCTTCGGCGGCTGAGGCTGCTCGGGCTTCGGCGGCGTCTTGTCGCACACCTCGGTGGTGTACGTGAAGTGCTTGTCGTAGTTCCTGTTCTTCGACTTGTCGGTGTCGTAGGCCTTCACATCGATGGTGAAGGTGTGTGCGACCTTGCCGTCCAAGTCCTTCTTGTGCACGCTCCAGGTGGAGCCGAACTTCTCGGTGGGGACCAGGACCGTCTCACCGTCCGTGATCACAACCGTGTTCTTCTTCTCGGGCGCGAACTGCGTCAAGTTCACGTGGAGGACAGCGTCCTTCCCGTCGCACTTCGCCCACCCGTCAGCGGTGTGTGCGCTGGCCGGGGTGGCCATCGCCAGGGTGGCCAGTGCGGCGGTGGCCGTCACCGCGAGCGCGCCGAGAACTCTACTTGCCAACGGATGTCTCCTGCTCTGGTTGGTGCGAGGCGGATCGAGCACATTCAGATCCTTGATCACCCGACCGGGTGAACCGGGCCACGCTAGCAACACAGAGCGCTCAGAAGGTCACCGTATGACAACGGAGCGATGTCACCACGGATAGATCCTCATGTTTTCTGTTAGGCCGATGACGCCCGCCACCAGGCGCATCTGTTCCACGCCTCGGACATCGGCATCCAGCAGGCGTGGCGAGCAGATCATCACAGCGAGCGTCTGGGCACGGGAGAGTGCCACGTTCAATCTGTTACGTGACAAAAGAAAGTCCAGGCCACGCGGGAGGTCCACGGTGGACGACGACGTCATGGACATGATGACCGCGGGTGCTTCCTGTCCTTGGAAGCGGTCCACTGTGCCCACCCGCGTCTCGTCGAAACCCGCCTCTGCCAGGCGTCTCCGGATGACCCTGACCTGCAGGTTGTAGGGCGCGACCACCAGAACGTCCGCATCGGTCAGTTCGCGCGTTCTGCCGTTGTCCGTCCAAGTTCGACCCACGATCCGCCGCACGGTGTCCACCACGGCGTCGGCCTCCTCGGTCGACGACGTGATGTTGTGCCGGTGATCGACCTCGCGCAGGTAGATGCCGGGCTCGATGCCCTCAATGCTTCGGTTATGGGCAGTTTCGTGCGAATGGAGCAGTCCGGCGTACGACAGCTCCGACACCGGCTTGCAGACGGCCGGGTGCATGCGGCGCGTCTCCGCCAGGAAATAGCCCAAATGGTCAGGGATGACGTCCGCGTCACCGAGCAGGTGGCCGAGCGCGGAGGCATCCGAACCGGGTGGGTGCACTCCCTGCACGACCTGCGGCAGCTGCTGCGGATCTCCCAGCAGCACCAGGTTCTTCGCGGCGGTGGCCACGGCGACGGCATCGGCCAGGGCGAACTGGCCGGCCTCGTCGATGATCATCACGTCGAACGGCTGGGCCTTGATCACGGCGTTCGAGAACGTCCACGCCGTGCCGCCGACAAGATGTCCCTCGGGGTGCTCCTCACGCCAGCGGGCCAGCGCGCCGTTGTCCTTGGGCTGGTCCCAGGACAAGACAGCGTCATCTTCCTGTTTGGAAGGCTTTCCCTTGGGGCGTTTGGCCATGGGGATCGACGGGTCGACGGAGTTCATGACGTTCTCGACGGCTTTGTGGCTGTTCGACGTCACCGCGACCGTCTTGCCCTGGTCGATCAGGTGCTTCACCAGCTTGGTCGCGAGGTACGTCTTGCCGGCGCCGGGCGGTCCCTGCACGGCGAGCGTGCCGCCGTCGAGCTGGTCGACGGCCTTGATCACGGCCTGCACGACGTCCGGGTGCTGCGGCAACGGTCCCGGCGGCGTGCGCAGCAGCAGGTCGATGCCGGGATTGCGGGGGAGCAGCGGCAACAGGTGCACCGCCTGCTCGGCCAGCTCCGCCACGGCCTCGTCCTTCGGCGACGCCGGAACCGGGCTGCCCGGCAGCACCGCGATCGGCAGCTCGGCGTGCTCGGCGGAGTTGCTTTCGGTGACGACCAGTTCGTACGGGTTGTCGTCCGACACCACGGCATTCCGCGTGACGTTGCCGGGATACAACAGCCTGACCTGCTCGTCCTTGCCGAACGGGTGCGGCCGCTCGGGGTCGATCCGCGCGTGCACCTGCCGTTTGTGCGTCCGGATCCGCCCACTCGGCGGCACCCAGTCCTCGGCCTTCAAGGTGATCGGCACGGCGCAGTTGGAGTCGGTCTCCAGGTCCGAGATCGGCGCACTGGCCTGCCGGAAGAAGTCACCCCACGCGGGACTTGCCTCTCGCCGGTGATAACCGACAGTCGCCGCGAACAAAGCATGCCCCTCGGCGAGCAACGGCTCGGTGAGCGCGGCCATCCGGCGCGCCCGTTCCGCGGCCTTCTCCAGTGCGGCCTCGTCGCGTTCTTCGCGAACCGCGGTCTCGATGCCGTGCTCGCGCTTGATCTTCTCGAGCAGATCCCGGACGCCTCTGGTCGGGATCTCGTCCTGCACCAACGGTTTCAGCGCAGGCAACGTGTACTCGCGAGTGGAGACCCGCAGCACTCGCCTGGTCAGCGCACCGAGGTCGACGCAGCGCCGCACCAGTTCGTCCACTTCGGACTCCTTGGTGGCGGTGAGCGCTGCGCGAGCGTGCAGGTCGTGCGGCGTGAAGTGGTAGACCGTGCCCACGGGCGTGCGGTCGACGAACTCCGCGAACGTGCCCTCCCAGCCGGGCGTGCGGAAGACATCCCCGTCGACCTCCAGGAACACGTCGTCCTCCGCCGGTTCGGGCAGGTGCTGCAACGCTTCCGGCGCGACGACCTCGTAGCTGGTGACGCCGGTCCGTTCCTGCCGCACCTGCAACCGCGCCTGCGCGGTCAGCGCCGTGAAGCTGGCGGGGGAGAGCGTGGCAGGCCGTTCCTCGGTCGCCGCGAGCGCGTCGATGGTTTCAATACCGGCCGAAACCAGCTTCCTCCGCTGATCCGCCCTGAGCCCGGCCACCAGCGACAGGTCACGGGCCTCTTCACGGCCAGAAGCGCAGTGACGGGCGAAGCGACACCCGGTGCACGCGGCCCGGAGCTCACCCCAGGACCGCTTCGGTGCGGGTGAGGGCTTCGCGAGCCGCGTCTTGAGCCGGCCCAGCAACGGCGTGAAGTCGGCGACCCGGAACGACGTGCGCTTTCCGTCGACGAGCAGGTGGGCACGCTCGGCCCCGGCAGCCTGCGCGGCCGCGGCGAGGTTCAGGATCGCGAGCGGCGTGGCTTCCTCCGCGTACGGCTCGTAGCCCGCGGGAGTGCGGATGAGGGTTGCTGAGCAGTGGAAAACGCCGTCGAAGAAGACGGCGCTCTCGATGATGTCCTGGCCCGCCCGCATCTCGGCGGCCGTTCGCGAGGCCGCCGCGTGCAGTTCGTCCGGATCGCCCTGCCGGTCGTTGCGGCCCAGGTAGCTGCGGTGCTCGCATTCGAGCAGGTCGACGAGGTCGGACGGGCTGGCGAGCATGGACAGTGATGCTAGTGTCCGAGCCGGCCGCCGCCTGGCACCCACGGAAGGCGTTTCATGCTCCCCCTGCTGATGGCGGCTCTGCTCGTGGCTCCCCCTCCCGGCGTCGACTTCCAGAACGAAGGCACGCTGAACGGCTGGGACTACCACTACACCCAGAAGGACGGCGTCATCCGCGACGTCACGAACGTGCATTACAAGGGGTCGACGGCCATCGAGGCCAAGCAGACCTACATCAACGAAACCGGTGGCTACCACTCGGAGACGATCGACCGCGGCGCCCAGTCGGTCGGTCAGGACCGCTACTACGGCCAGGCGGTCATGCTTCCGGCGAACTGGCAGTTCCACAACCAGAACGTGACGTTCCAGCAGTGGTCACCGGAAGATCCCGAAGGCCCGTGGCTGCTGATGTTCGTGCAGAACGACGAGATCCGGTACGGCGGCTCCGGCGGAATTTCGGGCACGGCCGGCAAGATCAAGCGCGGCGAGTGGACCAGGATCGTGACGCGGTTCAAGCTGGCGAAGGACGTTGGCAAGTTCGAGGTGTGGATCAACGGGCAGAAGGTCGTGTCGCGCACGCAGACCGTGCTTCCCAAGGCCTCGAAGACGATGCGGTGGTCGTCCGGCATCTACTGCACGGCCTGGCGCAACGGGAAGCCCGCCGGCCAGTCGACGCTCTCGATCTACCACGACCACCACCGGGTGGCGACGAGCTACGCCCTGGCCGAGCCCGCCAAGTGGTAGTCGCAACTCGTGTTCGGAGCGAAAGGCACCTACGTACGAACTAGCGGTACCGACGTGCCTTTCGCGCTGTAACGACAGGACTTGCGGACGGTGGAGGGCACTAGACGTTGGCCTCGACGAGTTGCAGCAGGGCTTCGTGGTTGGTGTTCGGGTAGTCGTGCGGCTTGAACGGCCGGGTCTGCGCGCGCACCAACGCCGCCGCCGCGGCCAGTTCGCCCGTGCGGACCTCGGTGTCGCGGTGCAGGAACGCGAAGTGCGGCTCGCGCACCTCGTCGGGCCACAGCAGCGTGTGCAGGACGATCACCCCGTGCTGGGGTCTCATCGCCGCCAGGGTTTCCTTGCCGCGCAAGCCGAACTTCACGATCGCGGCGGTCTTGGTGCGTTCCAGCGTCTCCCGCAGCAACACGTACGAGCGGACCGAGAGCTCGTCCGGGTCGACGTAGTAGCTGCGGTGCAACGCGATCGGGTCCAGGTCGCTGACCGGCGCGAACTGCTGGACGTCGATCACGCCGTCCTCGGGTGCGGGCAGCGAGTGCGGGTCGATCTGGACGATTCGGCCGTCGTCCAGTTCATAGCCGCGGCCGATGTCGTCCGGGGTGAGGCGCATAGAGCACTCGCCGCACACCTGCTGGTGCCGGACGCGGCCGCTGTCCTCGCGGTGCACCAGGTGCACCCTGCCGCGGTGTTCCGTCGACGCGGACACCAGCCGCACCGTCATCGTCGTCATGCCGAACCGAAGTGCGCCCCGCCACACAGTTCTCATGACAAATGGGTACTCGAACACACGGTCGAATAGACCTGTCCCGTGACGAAAGGGCTCGTTCGGGTGCGTCCGACGGGTACCTCGGACGCGTGCGTCACCAGTTGGACGGCGCGTAGTCCTTCAGGAAGCAGCCGTAGACGTCCTCGCCCGCCTCGCCGCGCACGATCGGGTCGTACACGCGGGCGGCCCCGTCGACCAGGTCCAACGGCGCGTGGAAGCCCTCGTCGGCCAGCCGCATCTTCATCGGGTGCGGCCGCTCGTCGGTGATCCAGCCGGTGTCGACGGCGGTCATCAGGATGCCGTCGGTCTGCAGCATCTCCTCGGCGCTGGTGCGCGTCAACATGTTCAGCGCGGCCTTGGCCATGTTCGTGTGCGGGTGCCCGGAACCCTTGTAGGCGCGGGAGAACTGACCCTCCATCGCGGACACGTTCACCACGTACTTGCGCCGGAACGAGCTCTTCGCCATGGATGCGCGCAGCCGCGAGATGAGCAGGAACGGCGCGGTCGAGTTGCACAGCTGCACTTCCAGCAGCTCCACCGGATCGACCTCGTCGACGTTCTGGATCCACGAGTTGGTCGACGCCAGATCCGGTACCAGGCCGCCCGCGTCGATGTCCTTCGAGCCCGCCATCAACGCGAGCGTCGTCACCGAGTGCGCCTCGGGCACGGCGGTGCCGGGCAACGCCAGCTGGCCGTGGCCGCCGAACGAGATCAGCTCGGGGCGCTTGGCGTCCCCGGTCAACGCCTCGTGCTCGGCGGCCGCCAGGGGTGCGTAAGCGTTGGAAGACCGGCGCACGGTCTGCGCGGCGTTGTTGATCAGAACGTCCAGCGGGCCGCGCAGTGCCACCTCGTCGGCCAGCGCCAGCACCTGGGCCGGGTCGCGCAGGTCGATGCCCACGATCTTGAGCCGGTCGATCCACTCGGCGGAGTCGGGCATCGAGGCGAACCGGCGGGCCGCGTCCTTGGGGAACCGCGTGGTGATCGTGGTGTGCGCGCCATCACGGAGCAGCCGCAGCGCGATGTACATGCCGATCTTCGCGCGGCCACCGGTCAGCAGCGCGTTGCGGCCGGTCAGGTCCGTGCGCGCGTCCCGCTTGCCGTGGTTGAACGCGGCGCAGGACGGGCAGAGGTTGTGGTAGAAGGCGTCTACCTCGACAAACCGCTTGCGGCACGTGTAGCAGGACCGCGCGCGCAGCAGAGTGCCCGCCGTCGCGCCTTGAGCGTTCGACACGAGCGGAAGGCCCTGCGTCTCGTCGTCGATGCGGTCCGGCGACCCGGTGGCGGTCAGCGCCGTGACGGCCCGGTCGTTGGCCGTGATGGCGGCCTTGCGCTCGGACTTACGGAACTTCTTCGCGGCCTTGAAGATCTTCGCGGTGGCCCGGCGGACGCGCACCGCGTCGTCGTGCTCGGCGGGCAGGTCCTCGACCTGGGCAAGCACGCGCAGGCAGACTTCCAGCTCTGCGGGGTCGATCGAGGTCATGAACAGGCATTTTACGGGTTGAGGGGTGGTGGTCCGGTGACCGGGCCGGAACTGCTGGTGTTGTGGGACATCGACGGCACGCTCATCGCCGGTCGCGGCTTCGGCGGCCTGATGTACCGGGAGGCGTTCCGGAGCGCGTTCGGCAGGGAGCTGAAAGGGCCCGTCGACCTGGGCGGACGCACCGAGCTGGACGTCATCGCGGAGATCCTCCGCCGGCACGAGATCGAGCACACGGAACAGACCTCACAACTGCTCGCCGACGCGCTGGCGAGCTCCTTCGAGAGTCGCCGCGCCGACTTCCCCGACCACAGCGACCTGCTGCCTGGTGCGCTGCAGGCGTTGCAGCACTTCGCGGACGACCCGCGGGTGCACCAGGGTGTGCTGACGGCGAACCTGAAGAGCGTCGCGCGGATCAAGCTGGAGGAGTTCGGGCTCGCCCATCTCGTCGACTGGGACACCAGCGCGTTCGGCGACGACCACGCGGACCGGGCCGAGCTGGTGACGTTCGCGAGGAAGCGCGCGCAGCACGTCCGGGTCTTCACACCTGACGAGGTGGTGTTGATCGGCGACACGCCCCATGACGTGTATGCCGCGACCAAAGCAGGCGTCAGGGTTGTGGCCGTCGCCACAGGACGAAGCAGCACGCAGGACCTCCGCGATGCCGGAGCGGAGGCGGTGCTCGGCAGCCTGGCCGATCTCGGTGAGCTGACCTGGCAGGTGTGGGGGAGGGCGGCGCCGGGAAACCGCGAGGCATGAACCCCGAAGCACCCGACGCGGACGTGGCCGAGCAGCAGCGGGAGGTCGTGCCGCAGGAGCCTGTCGAGACGCCGGTCACGCCAATTGAGGCGGACCCGGCAGATGCCCTCGACCAGCAGCGCGAAGTCCCCGTGGACGACGAAGACCGGGTCTGAACGGCTCTGGTCTGGCATCGATCACGCCGTCTCGGGTGGGCGGGCGGAGGACACGAGGTGTGATGCCGAAGGGGCCCAACGGGCTCTGGTCTGCGGTCGATCACAGCGTTATCGTGCGCGGCATGCCCACTGCAGGCGGCCCGACAGTCAAACGGCTGTCCCAGCCGGACGCCGACATCAAACCCAAAGCCCTCGGCCTGCCCCGAGGCCGGACGGTGATCTCGGTCTTCGGCTCCACACAAGACATCGAGACGGATCTCGCCGCGAAGTTGTTGCCGGTGCTCAGATCCGTCGTGGTCACGGCGGCGCGCGACGGCGTGGTGTTCGTCACCGAAGGCACGGACAGAGGCGTGGTCCACTTGCTGGGCATGGCGTTGCAGGCGTGCGAGCAGCGCTGGCCCGTGGTGGTCGGCGTCGCGCCCAGCAGCAAGGTGCACGACCTCACCGAAAGCTCCACCAACGGTCAGGTCGCGCTGGAACCCAACCACAGCGTCGCCGTCATCGTCCCGGGTTCGGAGTGGACGGACGCGACACCGGTGCTGTTCCGCACGATCGAGGCCGTGCGGCACAAGAAGCCCGTGATCGCGCTCGTCGTCGGAGGCGAGAACGAGAAAGAGATCGTCGACCACCTGAGCGCGGACAACCCGCTCCTGGTGCTCGCCGGCACGGGTGGCCTCGCGGACCGCATCGCGACCGGTGACCTCACCGGCGATCTCGCGGTGCTGGTGCGCAGCGGCAAGATCTTCATCGTCCACGTCGACGAAGGCCCCGGTAAGACGGTCACCGCGCTGGAACGGTTGCTGGGCAAGGAGAAGCCCGTCAAGCCGCCGAAGATCTGGCCCAAGGTCCGGTACCGGGTCCAGGAACCGCGGCCGCTCGTCGACCCCGGGTTCGTCGTCGCGTACCCGATGCTCGCGGACGCCATCCACGACGCCAACAAGGTTGTCGCACCGGCGTTCCAGGAGCTCGACGCGGAAGCCGACGTCGAGCAGAACCGCTACCGGCTGATGGCCGTGCTGGCGATCGGCGGCGGACTCACCACAACGGTGTTCGGCGCGCTCCAGACGTGGCTCAAGGACACGCCGTGGCCCGGCGTTCTCGTGGTCGCGGGCGGGGCGTTCGCGGCCGCCATCACGATCGTGGCGCGCAAGCGGGAGTCGCTCGACAAGTACCTCACCGCGAGGTCCCGCGCGGAACGCCTGCGCGCCCTCTACTTCGCCCACCTGGCGTCCGTGGCGCCGGCGACGGAGGAAGAACGCCAGGACAAGGTGGCGGACCTGGAAGCCGCGGTCAGCGACCGCAAACACGAGGTGGTCAGGACGTGAGTGACAAGCAGCGGCAGGCCCAGTTCGTCGAGGCCTACCTGAGGCACCGGTTCCAGGACCGCCTGGACCACTTCGAACGCGCCCGCAAGCGCTACTCCGCCGCGCGCACGTGGACGGTCGCGATCGCGGCGGCACTCTTCATCGGCGCCGCGGCGGCGGCAGCGGTCGGAATGGCGGACGGGCCGCGCAGGGCGTTGTGGGGCTTCGCGGCCACCACGCTCGCGGCACTCGCCACCGCCTTTTCGCTCTACGAGGCCACGTTCGGCTTCAGAAGGCTCGCGCGGGAAAGCGCGACTACTTCTGTTGCGCTGCAACGGCTCGCGGTGGACGGGCCCACGCCGGACGATGTGGACGATGAAAGGCTCGTTGCATTTGTGACCGAAGTGGAGTCGGTGCTGCGGTACGGGCGGTGAAGCCAAATTCCTGGCAACAAACGATCAACTTTGCTGCCAGGAAAACGCTTTCGGAGGTTTGCTGAGCGGTTAACGCGCTGTGGGTGCCTGATTACGGAAAGCACTAGATCTGGTGTTTCGGGCACCCACTTGTCATGATGACCTCATCCCCCGATGCGGAAGCAGGCACGACATGACTTGGGCGCGTCCCGCGATCGCCGAGCCCGAAACCGGCACCTTCGCCGAGGCAAAGGCTCTGGAAAAGGAGCACAGCACGATTCAGAACAGCAAGGCGGCGCGCACCGTGGCCTGTCACGCCACGAACGCGCTGGACTGCGCTGACCTGCTCGAAATGCTGGGCCTCAACGCTGCGGAGGGCAAGGTCCGGGCATAGCCCCGGGACTGGATCCACCACTCGGCCACCAGCAGGTTCACCACGAACGACAGCCAGTTCGCGGTGGCGAAGACGACCAGCCCGTCCCCCGCGGGCATGAGTGAGCCGAGCAGCAGGCCCCACAAGCGGCCCGTCACGGCGGCGCCAGTGAGAGCGAAACCGCGGATCATCCAGATGCGGTGCTCGCCGAACTGGCGCCGCCGTGCCGTTCGCAGCCCCTGCACCGCGCTGACGAACCACAGCACGGACAGCACCGTCAGCGGCGCCGATGCGGCCAGGCCGTTCAGTGACAACTGAGCGCACACGACGCCCAGCAGTGACGACGGCAGCACGCCCGCGAAGTACACGCGACCCAGCACTCGGTGCACGCGCGGGTGCTTTGCGCGCAGACGTGGCCAGAACTGCGAAACACCCGCGAGGATCGCGACCGTTCCGGTGAAGATGTGCGCGACCAGCAGGCCGTAGTGGACCGGACCGTGCAAGTCCGGCCGCGCCTGGCTCATGTCCAATGTCACGTAGGCGCTCGCGGCGAAGATCGTTATCGCGGTGATGACCACACCGGACACCGCCAGCCAGGCGACGTAACCCCAGGAAGTTTTCATAAATGTAAGGCTGTCAACGACTTCACCCGAACGCGCTGGGGTAGGCACCCGAGCGAGCGGTGGGGTGCGCCCTACTGGGATGATGTGCTCATGCGGACGGTGGAGATCTCCGAAGAGCCGATCAGGCTAGGGCAGTTCCTCAAGCTGGCGGCACTGGCCGAGGACGGCGGGCACGCCAAGGAGCTGATCGAGGACGGGGAAGTGCACGTCAACGGCGCTGTGGAGGTGCGCAGGGGTGCACAGCTGCGGCACGGCGACGTCGTCGTTGTCCAGGGTGACGAGGTCCGCATTTCCGTTCGGCCGTAACACATTACTCCGTTCAGCGGTAAGTGCATGCATAAAGGCAGACGATCGAACTAGGGTCTGAAGACCTGTTCTGAACGAATCACCCGCGCCATACGTAACCATTATGTCCCTTGTGGACACGTGGAATCGTCTTGCGTCGCCACGGTTTCCAGACGGTGAGACGCGCGTCACGTCCGATATTCGGGCAGTGGGGAAACTTTTTTCCACAGCCTGTAACGCGGATGCCGGATGCGGCGAATCACCGGTTGCGAGCTTCTTCCGCCGAGCCCCAAAAGTGGCGTTGTCGAAGATCGTCGGAGATCGAAGATTCAAGGTCCTCGGGGTGACCTGCGTACGTGCACGTCCGGAATCGCCGCTGAGCCGGGGAGATCAGAACGATGAGTGAGCAGGTCCGCGCTGCCCGTGACGTCGACGGGCTGCGCTCCACGCTCCTTCCGCTGTCGGAACACAGACAGACGCACCCACCCGTCGCCCGCTGGGAGAGCCGCTACCGCTATGCCGTGATCACCGCGGACGTGCTGACCATTGCCCTGGTCGTCGTCGCCGTCGGTGCCGTCATGAGCATGCGCCACGCCGCGTTCGGCCCGCTTTCCCTTGCCCTGCTGGACATACTCACAGTAGTTGTCGTCGTCGGCTCGCTCGCGATCAACCGCGTGTGGACGCCGACCGTTCTCGGCCAGGGTGCCGAGGAGTTCCGAAGACTCGGCCGGGGGTTGTTCGGTGCCGTTGTGGCGCTCGGTCTCGGAGCGCTCGCCGTCGACATCCCCGGCGCCCGCCTGTGGGTCTTCGTCGTCGTCCCCGCGATCGCCCTGGTCGCCTTCCCGATGCGCTACGCCCTGCGCCGCCCGCTGCACCGCGGCCGCAAGGAAGGGCGCTTCCTGCTCTCCGTCCTCGCCGCCGGCAACCTGGACACGGTCGAGGACCTCATCGGCCGCACCAAGCGCGTGGCCCACCTCGGCTGGCGCGTGGACGCGATCTGCACGATCGACGGCCGCGGCCGCTCCGGCACCGACGTCGACGGCGTGCCCGTCGTCGGCCAGCTGCGCGAACTCGCCGAGCACGTCCGCCGCGGTGGTTACCGCATCGTCGCGGTCACACCTGATGCCTACTGGACGCCTCGCCGGCTGCAGCAGCTCGCCTGGGCCCTCGAAGGTTCCGGCGCGGAAATGGTCGTGTCGCCCGGTTTGATGGAAGTCGCCGGACCGCGCCTGCACATGAGCGCCGTGCTCGGCATGCCGTTGCTGCGCGTGAGTGAACCTGCACTGAGCGGCTTCCGCCGTCTGGTCAAGGACGTCGTCGACCGCGTGGGAGCGTTCGCGCTGCTGGTCGTGCTGGCGCCGTTGATGTTCGCGGTCGCCGCGTTCGTGATGATCGACAGCCGCGGTCCCGTGTTCTACCGCCAGAAGCGGGTCGGCAAGGGTGGCCAGCCGTTCACGATCATCAAGTTCCGCACCATGGTCACGAACGCCGACGCGTTGCGCACCAGGCTTTCCGCGGCGAACGAAGGCCACGGACTCCTCTTCAAGATGAAGAAGGACCCGCGCATCACCAAGGTCGGCACGTTCCTGCGCCGCTACTCGATCGACGAGCTACCGCAGCTGTTCAACGTCCTCGCGGGCACCATGTCGCTCGTCGGCCCCCGCCCGCCGCTGCCGGAGGAGACCGCGAAGTACTCCTCCGACGTCCGGCGCCGCCTGCTCGTCAAGCCGGGTCTGACCGGGTTGTGGCAGGTCAGCGGACGCAGCGACCTCTCGTGGGAGGAGTCGGTGCGGCTCGACCTGCGCTACGTCGAGGACTGGTCGCTCGCCCTGGACGCCGTGATCCTGTGGAAGACCTTCCGCGCCGTCTTCGGCGGCCACGGGGCCTACTGATGGAGAAGTCTCCTGTGATTGGAATTGCCGTCATCGGCGCGGGCTACTGGGGACCGAACCTGGTCCGCAACGCTCAGGCCACCCCTTCGTTGAAACTGCGCTACCTCTGCGACCTCGACGTCGAGAAGGCCGAGCGCGTGCTCGGCGAGTACTCGACCGTTCGGGCAACGTCGTCGCTGGACGAGGTGCTCGCCGACCCCGAGGTGCACGCGGTGGCGATCGCGACACCCGCCGCGACCCACCTGCCCGTCGCACTCGCGGCGCTGGAAGCGGGCAAGCACGTCCTGGTCGAGAAGCCGCTCGCCGCGAACCTCGAGGACGGCCTCAAGCTCGTCGAGGCCGCGGAGTCCCGCGGTCTCACGCTGATGCTCGACCACACCTTCGCCTACACCTCGGCCGTGCAGCACCTGCGCGGCATGATCCGCGGCGGCGAGCTCGGCGAGATCCAGTACATCGACTCGGTGCGCATCAACCTCGGTCTGGTGCAGCCGGACGTCGACGTGCTGTGGGACCTCGCGCCCCACGACCTGTCGATCTTCGAGGCGATCCTGCCCGACGACGTGCGGCCGGTGGAGGTCGCGGCACACGGCGCGGACCCGATCGGCGCCGGTGTCGCGTGCGTCGGCCATCTCACCGTGCGGCTGTCCAACGGGGCGATCACGCACGTGCACGTGAACTGGCTGTCGCCGACGAAGATTCGCACGATGGTCATCGGCGGTTCGCAGCGCACGGTGGTCTGGGACGACAACAATCCGGCGCAGCGACTGTCCATTTACGACCGCGGCGTCGACCGTTCCGAAGAACAGCAGAAGATCTCCTACCGCACCGGTGACATGGTCGCGCCGGCGCTGGTGGAACGCGAGGCGCTGCGCACGATGATGGCCGAGTTCGCCGCGTCCATCACGGAGAAGCGCCCGCCGCTCACGGACGGCCGCGCGGGTCTGCGCGTGCTGGCAGTGCTTGAGGCCGCGTCGGAGTCTTTGCGCTCCGGCGGAGTTTTCGTACCCGTTCACCAAATCGAAGGCAGGGTTCAGTAAATGACGGCACAACCGATCAGTGGCCAGCGCGCGCTCGTCACGGGCGGTGCGGGCACAATCGGGTCGTCCGTGGTGGACCAGCTCGTCGAGGCCGGTGCCTCCGAGGTCGTCGTGCTGGACAACTTCGTGCGCGGCCGCAGGGAGAACCTGAAGGGCGCGCTGGAGTCCGGTGTCGTCAAGATCGTCGACGGCGACATCAACGACAAGGCGCTCGTCCGCGAGCTGACCGAGGGCCAGGACCTCGTCTTCCACCTCGCCGCCATCCGCATCACCCAGTGCGCCGAGGAACCGCGGCTCGCGCTGGAGTGCCTGGTCGACGGCACGTTCACGGTCATCGAGGCCGCCGCGGCCGCCGGCGTCAAGAAGGTCATCGCGTCGTCGTCCGCGTCGGTGTACGGGCTCGCGGAGTCGTTCCCCACCAACGAACGGCACCACCCGTACAACAACGACACCTTCTACGGCGCCGCGAAGGCGTTCAACGAAGGCATGCTGCGCAGCTTCAAGGCGATGCACGACCTGGACTACGTGGCACTGCGGTATTTCAACGTATACGGCCCGCGGATGGACGTCCACGGTCTGTACACCGAGGTGCTGATCCGCTGGATGGAACGCATCGTCGACGGAAAGTCGCCGTTGATCTTCGGTGACGGTGCGCAGACGATGGACTTCGTGCACGTGCACGACATCGCCCGCGCGAACATCCTCGCCGCCAAGGCACCTGTGACGGACACGGTGTACAACATCGCGTCCTCCAAGGAGACCTCGCTCAAGGAGCTCGCCCTCGCGCTCCTTGCCGCCATGGACTCCGACCTGCCGCTGGAACACGGCCCCGAGCGCAAGGTCAACGGTGTCACGCGTCGCCTGGCCGACATCAGCGCCGCGGCGACGGACCTCGGCTGGAAGCCCGAGATCGAGATGGACGGTGGCCTGCGCGACCTCGTCAAGTGGTGGCGCGCGGAGAAGACGGCCGAGAAGACGGCCTGACTGTCCGAAATGGCGGCCTGACTGTGTGAAATCAGGCCGCCGCGTCCGTCTCATCCGGTCGCAATGGTTTGACCGACAGTGACAGAAACAACGGAAACCCTTGGGACCGTTGAACTTTTGGCCTAATCGATACCCCAAAACGTGTAACGAGGACTGGTCGCGCCCCGACGTCCCAATTGGAATGTCGTCGGCGCGCCCCGCCTCTGGGGAGATGCAGCGCGCGTCGCTCGGACGACGACCACATGGCTGGGGTCGCAGGAGCGGCGCGAGAGGAAGAAGACGACACATGACCGCCCCAAGGGGTTCGAGAGCCGGATCACACCCAATCCTGGCTCGGGCACTGGCGCTGATTGTTTTCATGGCCGCGGTTCTGGTTCCGGCCGCCATTTTCGGACCCGTCGCATCCGCGGCACCCTGCGATGCACCGGTGACCAACCCGGTGCTGTGCGAGAACTCCAAACCCGGCGACACCAACTGGGACGCCACCGGCGGTGGTGACCCGAGCATCGAGGGCTTCGCCACCCAGATGTCGGTGAACCTCGGTCAGACCATCAAGTTCAAGGTCAAGACCTCGTCCCCGTACCGCATCGACCTGCTGCGCCTCGGCTACTACGGCGGCGCGGGCGCCCGGAAGGTCGACTCGATCACGCCGACGCCGCGCAACCAGCCGGCGAACTGCGGCGGCGACCCCAACACGGGGCTCGTCGACTGCGGCAACTGGCTCGAGTCGGCGTCCTGGACGGTGCCGACCAACCTGGTGTCCGGTGTGTACGTGGCGAACCTGCAGCGGCTCGACCAGGACATCAACAACCACATCGTGTTCGTGGTGCGTGACGACGCCCGCGCTTCGAAGATGGTGTTCCAGACGTCCGACACCACGTGGCAGGCCTACAACACGTGGGGTGGCAAGAGCTTCTACGGCAGCCGTGCCCAGAAGCTGAGCTACAACAGGCCGTTCTCGACGCGCACCGACGTGCCGGACGGCCGCGACTTCATCTTCGGCTCCGAGTACCCGATGATCCGCTTCATGGAGCGTAACGGGTACGACGTCAGCTACATCTCCGGCATCGACTCCGACCGCTCGGCCTCGTTGCTGCTCAACCACAAGGTCTTCCTGTCGGTCGGGCACGACGAGTACTGGTCGTCGCAGCAGCGCGCGAACGTCGAGGCCGCCCGTGACGTCGGCGTGAACCTGGCGTTCTTCTCCGGCAACGAGGTCTTCTGGAAGACCCGCTGGGAGAACAGCGTCGACGGCACCAACACCCCGTACCGGACGTTGGTGACGTACAAGGAAACCCACGACAACATGAAGTCCGACCCGAACGCGGCGTGGACCGGCACGTGGCGCGACCCGCGCTTCAGCCCGCCCGCCGACGGTGGCCGGCCGGAGAACTCGCTGACCGGTCAGCTGTGGACGGTCAACTGCTGCAGCTACGCGATCCAGGTTCCCGCCGAGGACGGCAAGATGCGCTTCTGGCGCAACACTTCCGTGGCGAACCAGAGTGCCGGGCAGGTTGCGACCCTCGCACCCAACACGCTCGGCTACGAGTGGGACGAGGACGTCGACAACGGCTTCCGGCCGAAGAACATGATCCGGCTGTCCAAGACCACCCAGACGGTAGACGCGAAGATCCAGGACTACGGCACGAACGTGGCCCAGGGCGAGGCGACGCACCGGATGACGCTGTACAAGGCGGCCAGCGGCGCGCTCGTGTTCGGCGCCGGCACCGTCCAGTGGTCGTGGGGTCTCGACAGCCAGCACGACGGTGCGGAGGTCGACGTCGACCAGCGCATCCAGCAGGCGACCGTGAACCTGTTCGGGGACATGGGAGTCCAGCCGGGCAGCCTGCAGGTCGGGCTCGTCGCCGGTGGCCTCTCCACCGACGGCACCGCGCCCAACACCGTAATCACCTCACCCACCGCGGGCGGTACCGTCCACAGTGGAGACACGATCACCGTCACCGGTACGGCGTCCGACACCGGCGGTCGCGTCGGTGGCGTCGAGGTCTCGCTCGACGGCGGCACGACGTGGCACGTCGCGGACGGCAGGGAGAGCTGGTCCTACACCGGTTCCGTCCCGCGCACCGGCGCGCTGACGATCCAGGCGCGGGCGACCGACGACAGCCTCAACACCGACGCGAGCCCCGCCTCGGTGGGCGTCAACAGCACCTGCTCGTGCACGATCTTCCCGGACCTGTCGACCCCGAAGACGCAGGCGAACAACGACGCCAACGCCATCAACGTCGGCACCCGCTTCACCACCGACACGCACGGCTGGGTCACCGCGGTCCGCTTCTGGAAGGGCGCGGGCAACACCGGCACGCACACCGGTGCTCTCTGGTCGGCGAACGGCCAGCTGCTGGCCCAGGCCACGTTCCTCAACGAGACCGCGGGCGGCTGGCAGATGGCCTCGCTCAACCCCGCGGTCGAGGTGCAGGCGAACACCCAGTACGTGGTGTCGTACAACGCACCCGTCGGCAGGTACTCGTCCGATGCGGACTTCTTCCGCAACAAGTCCTTCGACGCCGCGCCGCTGCACGCGCCCGCGACGACGGAGGCCGCCCCGAACGGCATGTTCGCCTACGGCTCCTTCGGGTTCCCGACGAACACCTACCAGGGCGGGCACTACTGGGTCGACGCCGTCTTCGACACCGTCGCCCCGCCGGACACGATCGCGCCGACCGCGACGCCGATCTCCCCGCTGAACGGCAGCTCGAGCGTCTCACCGTCGGCGACCGCCAGCGTGCAGTTCAACGAGGCCGTGCAGGTCGCGACGGTCAACATGACCATGAAGAACGCCGCGAACCAGGCGGTGACCGGCAGCGTGGCCTACGACGCCGCGAACAAGGTCGCCACGTTCACCCCGACCGCCGCGCTGGCGGGCAACACGACCTACACCGTGTCGGTCACGGGAGCCAAGGACACCGCCGGCAACACCATGGCGGGCACCACGTCCTGGAGCTTCACCACGCAGAAGCCGGCCAACCCCGGTGTCTGCCCGTGCAGCGTGTGGGACGAGAGCGCGACGCCGAACACCGTCACGGTCAACGACGCCAACGCGGTCGAGCTCGGCATGAGGTTCCGCTCCGACGTGGGCGGCAACGTCACCGGCGTCCGGTTCTACAAGGGACCGCAGAACACCGGCGCGCACACCGGCCGCCTGTGGTCGAACGCGGGCACGCAGCTCGCGAGCGTCACGTTCGGCAGTGAGACCACCTCGGGCTGGCAGCAGGCGCTGTTCAGCACGCCGGTGCACATCAACGCCAACACGACGTACGTGGTCTCGTACCAGACCAACGGCTACTACTCCGCCACGTCCGGCGGCCTGAACGCACAGGTGGCGAACGCCCCGCTGCGCGCTCTGGCCAACGGCACCGACGGACCGACCGGCGTCTACCGCTACGGCACGGGTGGCATCTTCCCGACCAACGGCGGCGGCGCGAACTACTGGGTCGACACGGTGTTCCAGCCGGATCCCGACCTGACCCCGCCGACCGTGTCCGCCACGTACCCCGGCAACGACTCGCGCAGCGTCCCGAGGACCACGCAGATCTCGGCGACTTTCAACGAGGCGATCAACCCGGCAACCGTGCAGTGGACGGTCACCGGTGGTGTCACCGGAACCGCGACCTATGACGCGGCGACCCGCACGGCGAAGTTCCAGCCGACGAACCAGTTGAACGCGGCGACCACCTACACGGTCACCGTGAAGGCGAGCGACACCGCGGGCAACGCGATGCCCCTGACGAACAGCTGGTTCTTCACCACGTCCGGTGTCGGGGCCTGCCCGTGCACGCTGTTCAACGACAGCGTGGTGCCCGCCAGCCCGGCGGTGAACGACACCAACGCGGTCGAGCTCGGCATGCGCGTCACGCCGGACACCAACGGCTGGATCACCGGCGTCCGCTTCTACAAGGGCACCGGCAACTCCGGCACGCACACCGGCAGCCTGTGGTCCACCACCGGCACGCGTCTCGCCACCGGCACGTTCAGCGGTGAGACGGCGACCGGCTGGCAGAAGCTGACCTTCGCCAACCCGGTGCAGGTCTCCGCCAACACGACCTACATCGTGTCGTACTACGCGCCGAACGGGCGGTACGCGGGTGACGTCAACTACTTCGGTAGCGACGTCGACAACGCGCCGCTGCACTCCCCGGCGAACGGGTCGCTGAAGAACGGTCTGTTCAAGTACGGCGCCGGCGGTGGCTTCCCGGTCGACTCGTACCAGGCGGGCAACTACTACGTCGACGCCGTCTTCACGAACACGGCGCCGCCGGACACCACCGCGCCGACCGTCGTCTCGACCGCGCCCGCCAACGGCGTGACGAGCGTTCCGACCACCACCTCGGTGGCGGTCACGTTCGACGAGTCGATCGACCCGGCGACGCCGTCGCTGAACCTGGTGCCGACGGGTGGCTTGGGCGCTTCGGTCGCGGGCACCACCGCCTACGACCCGGCCACCAGGACGTGGACGCTCACCCCGAGCGCGCCGCTGGCCAGCGCCACGACGTACCAGGCGACCGTCTCCGGTGCGAAGGACGTGGCGGGCAACCAGATGACCGGCTCGGTCAGCTGGACGTTCACCACCGCCCTGCCGGACTCCAGCGGCTGCCCGTGCACGTTGTTCGCCGACTCGGCGACGCCGGTCATCAACAACGCCAACGACAACGGCCAGGTCGAGCTCGGCGTGCGGTTCAACGTCGACCAGCCCGGTGTGGTCACGGGTGTCCGCTTCTACAAGGGCACCGGCAACTCCGGCACGCACGTCGGTCACCTGTGGACCTCGACCGGCACGCTGCTCGGCACGGTGACGTTCTCCAACGAGAGCGTCGGCGGATGGCAGCAGGCGAACTTCGCCTCGCCGATCACGGTCGCCGCGAACACGCAGTACATCGTTTCGTACTACGCGCCGAACGGGCACTACTCCGTGACGCGCGGCCAGTTCGAGTTCAACGGTGTGGACCGCGGTCCGATGCACGCGCCGAAGACCCTCTCGGGTGCTCCGAACGGCGTGTACGTCTACGGCAACGGTGGCGGCTTCCCGGTCAACGGCAACGACGCGAACTACTGGGTCGACGCGGTGTACTCGCCTTCGAGCGGGTCGCCCTCGGGTGCCGCGTCCCGCCCGGTGTCGTTCACGAGGACCGCTGCGGCGGTCCGGGAGGCGGGCGGCCGGATGCTCGCCGTCTGGTAAGCGAAACGGAGGATGGGTAGGTCGTGACTCCTTTGCTGGTCATGATGTCGGGAAAGCCGTGGGACGGAGTCCGTGGCGCTGACCGGCAGCAGGCCGAACAACTGACCAGGTACGCCGATGTGCTGTGGGTGGATCCGCCGATCTCGCCGGTGACACCCGCCCGGTACCGGCCAGGTGTCGGCAGAGGAGTCCGGCCTCGCCTCACTGTTACACCAGAAGGAATTTCGAGGCTCACGCCCGTCGCGTTGCCGGGGCTGTCCCGTCCCGGCATCCGCGCCACCACGTGGCCGTTGGTGCGAGCACAGATCCGCTGGGCTCTGCGCCAGTTGAAGCGTTCACCGCACGCCGTGGTGTCGTTTTCGTTCGACGATGTTCTGGGCATGTGGGACTCGTCGGTCCGGACCGTGTTGTACGGCACGGACGACTGGGTCGCCGGCGGTGAGCTGATGGGACTGGACCCGGGCTGGTTGCTCGGCGAGGAGAGCAGGGCTCTTCGCCAGGCGCAGCACGTGTTCGCGGTGACGCCGGAGCTGGTCCGCAGGTGGACCGGCCTCGGCGCACCGGCCCAGTTCCTGCCGAACGGCGTGCACACGGACGCCTATTCCGCTGTGGACAGTGCTGAGATTCCTGCCGTGGTTTCAGGTTTGGAAGGCCCGGTCGCCGGGCTCGTCGGGCGGATCACCGCTCGGATCGACATCTCTCTGCTGGAAGCCGTTGCCGACACCGGGATGTCGTTGTTGATGGTCGGGCCGCGTGATCCGGCTTGGGAGCCGGAGCGCTGGTCCTCGCTGGTGGCCCGGCCGCGGGTGGTGCACGTGGACGAGGTGCCGTTTCCGGAACTTCCCGGTTACTACCGGAAGATCGACGTCGGGCTGACGCCCTATCTGGACTCCTCCTTCAACCGGGCCTCGTTCCCGTTGAAGACGCTGGAGTACCTGGCGGCCGGACGTCCGGTCGTGTCAACGGATCTGCCTGCTTCGCGGTGGCTCGCTTCGGAGGCCGCCGGCATGGTTCGCATCGCGGCGCCAGGGGAGTTCGCCGCGGCCGCCGCCCAGGCGGCCAGCACCGAACGCACTGCTGCGGCTGTTGCGTCCCGGCAGGAGTTCGCTGCCGAACATTCTTGGCGTCGCCGCAGCGACGCGTTCGCGGAGGCCATCGGCCTCGTGGAAAGGGGAGCCACTGTGCCCGCCGAGAACTCTGTTGGGGGAGAGCGATGATCCCGGTGATGCGACCGTTGATGGGCGAGGAAGAAGCCCTCGCGGCTGCCGAGGCCGTGCGGTCCGGGTGGGTCGCGCAGGGGCCACGGGTCCGTGCGTTCGAGGAAGCTTTTGCTTTGCGGGTCGGGGCCGCGCACGGTGTCGCGGTGTCGTCCTGCACGACGGCGCTGCACTTGGCGTTGCACCTGCTGGACGTCGGTCCTGGCGACGAGGTCGTCGTGCCGTCGTTGTCGTTCATCGCGACCGCCAATGCCGTGCGGTACTGCGGTGCCACGCCGGTGTTCGCGGATGTGTCGGCGGAGACCGGGAACCTGACCGCTGAGACCGTTGCTGCTGTGGTGACTGATCGGACGCGGGCTGTGGTGCTGGTGCACCAGGGTGGTGTGCCTGCCGACGTGAAGTCCTTTGAGGGTCTCGGGTTGCCGATCGTCGAGGACGCTGCTTGCGCCGCGGGGTCGACGTACCACGGTTCGCCGGTGGGCCTCGGTGCCTCGCTGGCGGCTTGGTCGTTCCACCCGCGCAAGCTGCTCACCACCGGTGAGGGCGGCATGCTCACGGTGGACGATCCCGAAGTCGCTGTCCGGGCGCGGCGGTTGCGCGAGCACGGGATGAGTGTCAGCGCCGCTGATCGTCACGCGGGCGGCGGCGTGGTGCTCGAAGAGTATTTGGAGACGGCGTTCAACTACCGGATGACCGACATCCAGGCCGCGGTCGGCCTGGTGCAGCTGGGGCGGTTGGACGCGATCATCGCTCGCCGTCGTGAGCTGGCTGCGCGGTACCACTCGTTGCTGGCCCGGATTCCTGGCCTGCGCGCGGTTTCCGATCCTGCGTACGGCACCACCAACTACCAGTCGTTCTGGGTTGAGCTGTCCGAGGACTGCCCGGTCGACCGCAACGAGGTGCTGAACCGGTTGGCGGCCAAGGGAGTTTCCGCTCGGCGCGGGATCATGGCGTCGCACCTGGAGCCCGCGTACGCCGGACACCCGCACGTGGCGCTGCCGGTGACCGAGCGGCTGACCTCGCGGACGCTGATCCTGCCGTTGTTCCACGAGCTGACCGCCGAGGAGCAGGACCAGGTGGTCGACGCGCTGGAGCTCGCGTGTGATGCGCGATGACGCCGCTGCTGCTGATCGGAGCCGGTGGCCTCGCGCGTGAGGCCCTGGCGGCGATCGCGGCGGTGAACTCGGTCCAGCCGACGTTCGAGGTGCTGGGGTTCCTGGACGACTCGGCGGACAAGCACGGTCTTCTGGTTGACGGGCACGAGGTGCTGGGGCCGATCGACCTGGCTCGCGAGCACGTCGGCGCGCAGGTGCTGATCTGCACGGCGAGCTCCGCGAACCAGGACAGCAGGATGCGGATCTCGCAGCGGCTCGGGTTCGACGACTCGCGCTACGCGACTCTGGTGCACCCCGCGGCTTCCGTCGCCGCCGGTGTCGAGCTGGGTGTGGGCACGATCTTGCTGGCGTGCGCCGTGATCACCGCGCCGCAGCAGGTCGGGCGGTTCGTGGTCGCGATGCCGCACGTGTTGCTGACGCACGACGATGCGGTGGCCGATGGTGTGACTTTGGCTGGACGTGCCGCGCTCGCCGGGAACGTTCGGGTGGGAGAGAGCGCCTACATCGGATCGGGTGCGCTGGTGCGCGAAGGGCTGACGGTCGGCGCTGGGGCGTTGGTGGGTATGGGCGCGGTGGTGCTGAAGGACGTTCCGGCCGGGGAGACCTGGGCCGGGGTGCCCGCTCGACCGCTGGAGGTGAGGGTGTGAAGGTTCTCGTCTTCGCGCACCGCCTCGAACTCGGCGGCACCCAGACCAACGCCATCGAGCTGGCCGCCCGCATCCGCGACACCCACGGCCACGAAGTGGTTCTGTTCGCGGCGCCCGGCCCGGCCGTCGCCCTGGCCGAGCAACGCGGTCTCCGCCTGATCGAAGCCCCTGACGCCACCCGGCATCCGTCCTTGAAGGTGATGCGGGCGTTGCGCGCGGCGGTGAAGGCCGAGGGGCCTGACCTGATCCACGTGTGGGACTGGCCGCAGTGCTTCGACGCGTACTACGTCGAGCACCTCGTGTACGGCATTCCGCTGTTCACCACGATGATGGGCATGGTCGTGCCGGGGTTCCTGCCGCGGCACCTGCCCACGACGTTCGGCACGAAGCAGCTGGCCGAGGACGCCGCGCGGATCCGGTCCGGCACGGTGGACCTGCTCGAACCGCCCGTGGACGTGGACTTCAACGCGCCCGGTGTGGTGGATGCGTTGCCGTTCAAGGAGAAGTACGGACTCGACGACGACCGGGTCAACCTGGTCACGGTGTCGCGGCTGACCGAGTGGCTCAAGCTGGAAAGCCTGCTGCGCAGCATCGAGGCCGTCGACCTGCTGGCCAAGGAACGGCCGGTCCGGCTGGTGATCGTGGGTGAGGGCACCGCGGCGGCGAAGGTCGCAGAGCGGGCGAAAGAGGTCAACGACCGGCACGGCGCGGATGTGATCGTGCTGACCGGTGGGTTGGTGGATCCCCGGCCGGCCTACGAAGCCGCGGACGTGATGCTCGGCATGGGCGGGTCGGCGCTGCGGACGCTGGCGTTCGCCAAGCCGATCGTGGTGCTGGGGGAGAAGGGCTTCTCGCTGCCGTTCACCCCCGAGACCGTCGGCTACTTCCGCCAGCACGGCTACTACGGCCTCGGTGACGGCACCGAACCCGTGACGCTGCTGGCCGACCAGATCCGGCCGATGCTCGACGACGCACAGCTGCGGAGCGAGCTCGGCGCGTTCGGGCGCGAGGTCGTCGTGGAGCACTACGGGCTCGACCCGGCGGCGCGTGGCCTCGAACGTCTCTACCAGCGGACCGTAGCGGAATCGCCGTCCCGAACGACGTCCGTGAAGGAAGGTGCGCGGACGGCGGTGATGCTGGCCGCGCGCGGACTCCCGGAGCCGGTGAAGAACGGCCTGCGGGCAGTCCGGCGGAAGCTGTCATGAACGAGAGGGCAATCCCTGTGAGCATCCCGCTGGTCGACCTCGGCCTGCAGCGCGACCGCATCGCCGCCGAGGTCGAGGAGGGCTTCGCGCGCGTGCTGGCGAAGACCGCCTTCATCGGCGGCCCGGACGTGACCGCGTTCGAGGAGGAGTTCGCCGCGTTCACCGGGACCGCGCACTGCGTCGGCGTCGCGAACGGCACCGACGCCATCGAGCTGGCCCTGCGCGCCGCCGGCATCCGTGACGGCGATCACGTCGCGTTGCCCGCCAACACCTTCGTCGCCACGGCCGAGGCCGCCGTCCGCGCGGGTGCCGTGCCGGTGCCGGTCGACGTCGACCCCGCGCACCTGCTGATCGACGCCGACGAGTTCGCCCACGTCGCCTCCCGCTGCCGCGCCGTGCTGCCCGTGCACCTGTTCGGCCAGCTCGCGCCGATGAACGCGATCCGCGCGGTCGCTGCCCAGCACGACGTGATCGTCATCGAGGACGCCGCGCAGTGCCAGGGCGCCACCCAGAACGGCACCGGCATGGGCGGCTTCGGCGTCGCGGCCGCCACGAGCTTCTACCCCGGCAAGAACCTGGGCGCGTTCGGGGACGCGGGTGCCGTCGTCACGCAGGACGAGGAGATCGCGCACAAGTTGCGACTGCTCGCGAACCACGGCAGCGACAAGAAGTACTCGCACCCCGTGCTGGGCTTCAACTCGCGCCTCGACACGTTGCAGGCCGTCGTGCTGCGCGCCAAGCTCAAGCAGCTCGCCGCGTGGAACAAGGAGCGTTCGGCCGCTGCCGATCTCTACGCCGAGCTGCTCGCGGACGTGTCCGAGGTCCGGCTGCCCGGTGTCGCGGACGGCAACGAGCACGTGTGGCACCTGTACGTCGTGCGCGTCCGCAACCGCGACATGGTGTTGAAGCACCTCAACGACAACGGCGTGGGCGCGGGCATCCACTACCCGACGCCGGTGCACCACACGGGCGCGTTCGCCAAGTACGGCCGCCCCGAGGGTTACCCGGTGGCCGAGCAGGCGGCGGACGAGATCCTGTCGCTGCCGCTCTACCCCGGCATCACGCGGGAACAGCAGGAGCGCGTCGCCGCCGTCCTGAAGGAAGCGGTGGCCGCCCATGTCTAGCCCCGGATTTGAGATGAAGGGAACCTTCATAAACCTCAGGTTGATGAAGGTTCCCTTCATCAAGCTCTCGAACCGGGCGAACCGGGGCGTGGAGGGTGGTGGGTTGTGGCTAGCGTGCATCCACTCGGGCTGAACGAGTCCGAGAACGTGGGTGAGGGCACCCGCATCTGGGCGTGGGCCCACGTGCTGCCCGGCGCTGTTGTCGGCAAGGACTGCAACATCTGCGACCACGCGTTCGTCGAAGGCGGCGTCGTGCTCGGCGACCGCGTCACCGTCAAGAACGCTGTCCTGCTGTTCGACGGCGTGAATGTCGGCGACGACGTGTTCCTCGGCCCCAACGTGGTCTTCACCAACGACCTGAGGCCCCGCGCGCACATCAAGAAGGGCCCCGAAGCCCTCCTGGCCACCCAGGTCGAGAACGGCGTCACGCTCGGCGCGGGCACGACCGTCGTCTGCGGCACCAAGATCGGCGCGCACGCGTTCGCCGCGGCGGGTGCGGTGATCACCAAGGACGTTCCGGCGCACGCGTTCGTCGCGGGCAACCCGGCCAAGGTCCGCGGCTGGGTCTGCGAGTGCGGTGAACGGCTCGCGGATGACCACACCTGCGAGTGCGGCAAGGCGTACCAGAAGGCGGGCGACGGGCTGGTCGCACGGTGACCGCGACGGTCAGCGCGCCTGCCCGCACCCGTCTGTCCTTCTTGGACGGTGTGCGCGCGCTGGCCGCGGTGTACGTGGTCCTGCACCACATCTGGTTCACCGTCTACCCGACCTACCCGGTCAACACCGGGCCGCTCGTGCTCGGCTGGCTCGTCTACGGCCACCTCGCGGTCGCCGTGTTCATCGTGGTCAGCGGCTTCTCGCTCACGGTCGCGCCCGCGCGCAGAGAGTACGAGCTCGGGGGAGTGCTCAGGTTCATCCGCAGAAGGGCCTGGCGCATCCTGCCGCCGTACTGGGCGGCACTGGCGCTCAGCGTCATCGTCTTCGGCCTGATCACCCCGGAGCTGACCGGCAGGGCGATCACGCTCAAGGGCGTCATCGCGCACTTCTTCCTGGTGCAGGACGTGGTCGACAGCCCGAAGCCCAACGGTGCGTTCTGGTCGATCGCCATCGAGTGGCAGATCTACTTCCTGTTCCCGCTGGTGCTGTGGTTCCGGCGAAAGCTCGGCCCGGTGTGGATGGTCGCCATCTTCACCACCGGTGTGATCGCGTCGCAGCTGGCCGGTGAGAACGTCGGCCCGCTCCACGGCCTCCTCAACTTCACCCCGCAGTTCCTCGCCCTGTTCGTGTTCGGTGTGGCGGCGGCGGACGTCGTGCGGTCCGGTGAGGTCCCGCGCTGGATCGGCTGGGCCGGTGCGGCGTGCTACGCGGCGTTCATCGTCACGGCCATCACCACGGGTTCCGTCTGGGTCGACCACGCGTACTTCTGGATCGACCTGCTGCTCGGCGCGGGCACCGCCGCGGTTCTCGCGGCACTCGCGGGCGGCCACTTCGAACCGCTGAAAACCCTCCTGGCACACCGCATCTTCAGCGGTGTCGGACTGTTCTCCTACAGCGTGTACCTGGTGCACCTGCCGTTGCTGTGGCTGACCGACCACTTCGTCGTGGAGCATCTCGTCAGCGACAAGTTCGCGAGGTTCGGCCTGCTGCTCGTGCTCGGTCTCGCGGCCGTGCTCGGCGGCTCGTACCTCTTCCACCGCGTGTTCGAGCGGCCGTTCCTCGAGAACCGGTCGTGGGCGGCGCTCAAGACGTCACTAAAGGGCAAAACGTGAGCGCGGAAGAGGAGAACCTCGGCACCCTCGTCAAGAAGGGGGTGCGCTGGAGCTTCGCCAGCACGCTGCTCTCACGGCTGGCGAACCTGATCTCCGGCATCATCCTGGCGCGCGTGCTGACGCCGAACGACTACGGTCTGTTCGCCGTCGCCACGGTCGCGCTGGTGTTCCTCATCAACTTCAACGACCTCGGCCTCGAACAGGTCCTCGTCCGCTGGCCCGGCGACGTCTCCCGGATCGCGCCGACCGCGGTCACGGTCATCTTCGGGTCGAGCTGCGCGCTGTTCGCGGTCTTCTTCACGGGCGCAGGCGTGTTCAGCCGGTCACTGGGCGCGCCGGAAGCGACAAGTCTGGTGCAAGTCCTGTCGTTCGCCATCCTGATCAACGGCGCGCTGGCCGTGCCGTCGGCGATGCTCACCAGAAGTTTCCGCCAGGACCTGCGCACCTACGCCGACCTGACCGGGTTCGTCGTCACCACCGGCCTCACCCTCGCACTCGCGCTCACCGGGTTCGGCGTGTGGAGCCTGGTGTGGGGGCGGCTGGCGGGCAACCTGATCAACGGCCTGCTGCACCTCTTCTTCACCCCGGTCCGCTACAAGCCGGCGTTCGACCCGAAGGTCGCGAAGGAACTGCTGAAGGACGGCCTGCCACTGGCCGGGGCCACGATCCTGGCCGTCGCGATGGTCCAGGTCGACAACGTCGTCGTCGGCAGGCTCCTCGGCCCGGAGACGCTCGGCCTGTACGTGCTCGCGTTCAACCTCAGCAGCTGGCCGGTCACGCTGCTGTCCATCCCGGTCGCGCGCGTGAGCGTGCCCGCGTTCGCCCGCCTGCAGCACGACCTGCCGTCCCTGCGGATCGCCTTCGCCCGGTCGATGGGCCTGCTGATGGCGGCGGCCGTCCCGATCTGCGGCCTGCTCGCGCTCATGGCCGGACCGGCGATCCGCGTGCTGTACGGCGACAAGTGGTCGGCCGCGTCGACCGCGCTGATGTTCCTGGCCGTGCTCGGCCTGGCCAGGGTCGCTCTGCAACTCTGCTTCGACGTGCTCATCGCGGTGGGCAACGCCAGGCAGACGCTCGCACTGCAGGCACTCTGGGTGGCTGTGCTCGTACCGGCACTCGCGGTAGGCGCCTACACGTCAGGCGTCATGGGTGTCGGCATCGCCCACATGATCGTGGCGGTGGGGATCATGCTGCCCGCCTTCCTGTTCGCCTTGAAGGGGCTGGGAGTCCGCCCGATCAGCCTCGCCCAGGCGGTGACGAGACCGGCACTCGGCGTGTTCGCGCTGATCCTCGTTCCCCTTGTCGTGACCCGAGTTCTGGATCACGACCTGGCGATCCTGTTGATCGGTGGCATCGGCGGACTGCTGCTCTACCTGCCGGTTGTCGCTCCGATCCGGCACTCGTTGGCAGACCTGAAGAATCTGGAACCGGCGAGTCCCGCACCGTCGTGATCCCACGACGTGGCACGACTCACCCTGTGCACCTGCAAATGTTTGTTGATGTACTGCTGACGGGGAATTCAGTTCAAGAGCGTTCCGAGGCGGCCAGATCATTTTCTGTGCTGACCTGCGGTCATTCTTGAAATAGATCAACCCGAACAGGTGATGGCTATTTCGGTTTGGTAGCGGTGAAATGGCTTGACTGGTCCGAACGGCCTAATGCACGGCCTTCTGGCCTGGGTTACCGTCCCCCTGCCCAAAACGGTAACCGCCAGATAACGAGATCGTTCGAGTGATGTCCCGGCCGCGGGAGATCCACGATCGAAGTAGGCGGCCCGAACTGAAAGGTGGCATCCCCCGTGCTCCACCGCACCGCCACGGATCGTGGCAGCGCGAGACAGAACGAACGCCGTGCTCCCCTTCGGCAACGGTCCTCCCGCATCGCAGCCCTCGCCGCACTCGCGGCCGTCGCACTCGCCGCCTGTTCCCCCGCGGGCGCGAACTCGGGCGACGCCCAGCCGGCCAGCACGACCGAGACGACGTCCGCCACGTCGAGCAGCGCCGCCTCGTCCTCGAGCGCGGCACCCTCCTCCAGTTCCGCCGCACCCACCATGACCACCCCCAAGCCCGCGCCGCCCGGCACCCCGAAGCCGCCGTCGCAGCCGGGCATGACGGGCTGGCCGGGCGCCGGGAACACCGGCGTCAAGAACGGTGGCCTGCGCGCGCTCAAGGGCGACCAGACGGTCGACGTGCGCTGGCTCAAGGACCACGGCGCGCGTGGTTCCGGCAACGCGGGCGACCCGTTCGTCTTCGAGAACTACGAAGTCGACGGCATGGTCCACATCAACGTGCCGGACACCACGCAGGTCCTGGTGCAGCAGAGCCGGATCTACGGCGGCGACAACCACGCCATGTGGATCGAGAACGGCACCGTGACCGTGCAGGACAGCACGATCTCGCCGCGCACCGGCGGCCTGTCCGGCAACGGCATCTTCGCCTACGACCGCGGCACGTTCCTGCGCAACAACATCTCGGGCTTCAACATCCCGATCATCATCCAGGGCCAGGGCCCGTACCTGATCCAGGACAACTTCCTGCACGACATCTGGTTCAAGTCCGGTGACCACACGGATGTCATCAACATCAACCCGAACGGCTCCAACGGTGTGATCAAGCACAACTACATCGACGGCATCCGCTCGGACGGCCAGTACACGCACAACGGCATCGGCATCTACAACGACGCCACGCCGGGCGCGGGCACCGCGGTCAGCAAGAACTGGACGATCGACGGGAACTACATCACCCGCTCGAACCATCTGATCTTCGCCGCGGCCTCACCGCCGTTCGTGATCAAGAACAACGTGCTCACCACCCAGTTCCAGTACGCCCCTTTCTACAACGCGTTGGGCGGCGCCACGGACGGTGGCGGCAACGTCGACCAGAACGGCAAGCCGGTCAAGGTCGGCTGAGTCCGAATCAGCGCAATAGTCACGAAACACTGAGGGCTACCTCGGCGACACCTTGTGTTGCCGGAGTAGTCCTCAGGCGTTTCTCAGGTCGACGGAACGTAACGGCGGGACAGGCCTCCTCGATCTAGAGGTCGTAGACATCGCGGCCGGATTCCCGGTCGCAGCTCGCTTCCGGAGGACCCAGCTCGTGGATTCACTTCCCGCAAGACCTCTGGCCGTGGTCGTCGTCACCTACAACAGTGCGAGCGTCATCAGCGGCTGCCTCGAGGCCCTGCCGGTCGCACTGAGCGGGATCGCCGACTGGCAGGCCGTGGTCGTGGACAACGCGTCCGCGGACAGCACCGTGGAACTGGCAGAGGCCGCGGGTGCGAAGGTCGTGCGTCGGCTGGGCAACGACGGGTTCGCCGCGGGTGTGAACGCGGGCATCGCCGCGGCCCCCGGTTGTGACGTGCTGGTGCTCAACGCGGACGTCCGGCTCGAACCGGGCGCGGTCGCGGCACTGCGAGCAGCCGTGCGACCGGGTGTCGGGATCGTCGGGCCGAAGCTCGTCGACGAGCGCGGCGTCGTGCAGCACTCCGTCCGCCGCGAGCCGACGCCGTTGCGCGTGCTGGGACAGGCTCTGCTGGGCGGCACGACGGCGGGGAAGTTCCCGGCGCTGGGCGAGATCGTCGTGCGGCCGGGTGAGACCGCGGACTGGATCACCGGTGCCGCGTGGCTCGTCACCGCCGAGTGCATCGACGCCATCGGGACGCTGGACGAGCGCTACCTGCTGTACTCCGAGGAGACCGAGTACATGCTCCGGGCGCGGGACAAGGGTTTCGCGACCCGGTACGAGCCCGAGGCCGTCGCCGTCCACCTCGGCGGCGAGTCCGAGACCTCGGCCCGGCTGTGGGCGCTGCTGCAGGCGAACCGGGTCCGGTTGCACCGCGAACGCCAGGGCCGGCCGCGGTCCGTGCTGATGTGGTTCGCGGTGGCGTTGAACGAACTTCTCCGGATCCACCGGCCGCGGCACCGTGCCGCGTTACGTGGACTGATCGGCATGCGGGAGTGGCCGGAACCGTTGGACACGAACAAGAACAACGCCGCGTACTTGTGCTTCTCCGCCCAGGACTGGTGGTACCACAACCGGGCGCACTCCGACTTCCAGTTGCTGCGCCGGGTCGCGAAGCACCGGAAGGTGTTGCTGGTCAACAGCATCGGCCTGCGCATGCCGCTGCCCGGCCGCAGCACCCAGTTCCTGCGCCGGATCTTCCGGAAGCTGAAGAGCGTCGCGATGCTGGTGCGCCGTCCGATCCCGGACACCCCGGGATTCCACGTGATGACACCGCTTCCGCTGCCGTTCTACGGAAAGCCGTGGTTGCGCAAGCTGAACTCGGTGCTGGTGCGCGCCCAGGTCCGCGCGGTCAGTCTCGCGCTGGGGATGAAGAAGCCTGTTGTGGTGGCGACGATTCCCACCTCGTGGGACGTGATCAAGCCGATGCCGCGCGCATCGCTCGTCTACAACCGTTCTGACCGCCACTCGGCGTTCCCCGAGTCGGACCAGGTGGCGATCAAGGCGCTGGAGGACCAGCTCCTCGAGCACTCCGACCACGTCCTCTACGTCAGCCGCGCGCTGCAGGAGGAGGACCAGCCCCAGACCGGCACCCGTGGTCACTTCCTCGACCACGGTGTCGATCTGGAGCACTTCCGCCGCCGCGACCAGCTGCCGGCGGACATCGCGTCGATCGAGGGCCCGGTGATCGGGTTCTTCGGCAGCCTCGACGACTACCTGGTGGACTTCGACCTGCTGGAGCGCGTCGCGAAGGAGATCCCCGAGGCGCACCTGGTGCTGATCGGCGACGCGACCTGCTCGATGGAGCGCTACGAGAAGTACTCGAACGTCACGTGGCTCGACTTCCGGCCGTACGAGCAGATTCCCGCGTACGGCACGGGTTTCGACGTCGCGCTGATGCCGTGGCTCGACAACGACTGGATCAAGCACGCCAACCCGATCAAGCTCAAGGAGTACCTCGCGCTCGGCCTGCCGATCGTGAGCACCGACTTCCCCGAGGTCCAGCACTACACCGACCGCGTCCGCGTCGCCGCGAACCCCGACGACTTCATCGAGCAGATCCGGCTCACGTTGAAGGACGGCGGTATCGGGACTCCCGAGCAGCGCCGTCGTTCCGTGCTGTCGGCCTCCTGGGACGCCCGCGCCCGTGACCTGATGCGCCTCGCCGAGGGAGAAGCCTGATGTGCGGCATCGCCGGAGTCCGGCGCTTCGACGGCCGGCCGGTCGACCCCGCCCTGCTGCGGGCGATGGCGGCCACGCTGCACCACCGCGGTCCGGACGACTCGGGGATCTGGGTCAGCGGCTCGACCGGGTTCGCGCACACGCGGCTGTCGATCATCGACCTCGCCGCGTCCCAGCAGCCGATGGCCACGCCGGACGAGCGGCGGCACATCGCGTTCAACGGCGAGATCCTCAACTACCGCGAGCTGCGTGCCGAGCTCACCTACCCGTTCCGCACCGACGGCGACACCGAGACGCTGCTCGCGCTGTACGAACGGGACGGCGTCGACGGCGTGCGCAAGCTGCGCGGCCAGTTCGCCTACGCGATCGACGACGCGGAGACCGGCGACCTGCACCTGGTCCGCGACCGGATGGGCATCCTGCCGCTGTACTACTACGCCGACTCCCAGGTGTTCGCGTTCGCGTCGGAGATCAAGGCGCTCGTGCCTCTGATCGGCGACCGGGGTGTGGATCACGCCTCGCTGCACGACTACCTCGCGCACCGGTCGGTGCCCGCGCCGTACACGCTGGTCGACGGCGTGCGGAAGGTGCTGCCCGGTCACCGGCTCACGGTTTCTCGCGATGGTCGCGTGAACGAGACGCCGTACTGGGAGCTGCCTGCGCAGGGGCTCGTGCGCGACTGCACGCCCGAGGAAGCGGTCGCTCTCGTCGCCGAGGCACTCGAACGGTCGGTGCGTGACGCGCTGGTCGCGGACGTGCCGGTCGGTGCGTACCTGTCCGGTGGGGTGGACTCCAGCCTGATCACCGCGCTGGTCGCCAAGGTGCGCGGTGGCGGCGAACTGCACACGTTCTCCGCCGGGTTCGGCGACCCGCGGGTGGACGAAATCCACTGGGCCGAGAAGGTCGCGGCCGAGGTCGGCAGCGAGCACCACAACGTCATCGTCACGGCCGAGGACTTCAAGGAGAACTGGGGCCGGTTGAGCCGGCACCGGGACGCGCCGCTGTCCGAGCCCGCTGACGTGGCGGTGTTCAAGCTCGCCGAACTGGCTCGCCGGGACGTGAAGGTCGTGCTGTCCGGTGAGGGCAGCGACGAGCTGTTCGGCGGCTACCCCAAGTACAAGTTCGCCGGTGCGACGCGCTGGGCCGGAATCGCTCCTGCCTGGCTGCGGCACGCCGCCCTGTCGCGGCTGGAGAACTCGTTGCCCGCCAAGGCCGCGCGCTTCGGCGTGGCGCTGCGGGCGATGGCAGAGCCCAGCGCGGCCGCCCGGATGCGCGGCTGGTTCGCGCCGTTCACGACCGCCGAGTCGCGGGCGTTGCTCGGTGGCCCTGCTTCCCGCGCCATCACCCCTGCCTACAGCCGTGGCCGCGGCGACGCGCTGCGCAGGATGCTCTACGCCGACTCGCACGCGTGGCTGGCCGACAACCTGCTCGAACGCGGCGACCGCATGTCCATGGCGGCGTCGCTGGAGCTGCGGCCGCCGTTCCTCGACCACCGGGTCGCCGAGCTCGCGTTCACCCTGCCCAGCTCGGTGAAGGTGCGGCGCGGCACGACCAAGTGGGTGGTCAAGGAGGTCGCGCGCGACCACCTGCCCGCCGACGTGGTGGACCGCCCGAAGTCCGGCTTCAAGGTGCCGCTCGACGCGTGGTTCCGCGACGGGCTGCGCGAGATGGCACACGACCTGCTCACCGGGCCGGCCTCGTTCGTCGGAGGTGTACTGGACCCGGCGGGCGTGCGAAAACTGCTGGCCGAGCACGACTCGGGCGGCAGGAACGAACAACCGCGCTTGTGGACCCTGCTCTCGCTCGAGGTCTGGCACCGCGAGCAGGCGAGGACCTCGGAGGTGGCGGAATGAGCGAGGGAACCAAACGTTCGCGTAGGCTCGTGCTCACTGGGGCACGGGAAAAACCTGGGGCGGACGTGGATTTCGTTAGCGCGCTGAAGGTGCTGCGCAGGCGATGGGTGACGGTGCTGGTCGGCTTCGGCATCATGGTCGTGGCCGGGATCGGCATCATGATCGCGGTGCCGCCGACGTACCAGGTCAAGGCGTCGGACGTGCTGCTCGTGCCCGCTCAGGTCGGCTCGTCGCAGGCCGGTCAGGCCAACCCCTACCTCGGGTTCGGTGGCTCGCTCGGCATCGTCGCGCAGATCACCGCGCGCAAGATGAACGACTTCACCACGGTCGAGCTGATGAAGGAGCAGGGCGCGACGGGGGAGTACCTCGTCGACATCGTGCCCGGTGAGGCGCCGATGCTGTCGGTGACCGCCACGTCCAAGAGCGAGGCCGAGGCGCTCAAGACCGCGCAGGTCGTCGAGAAGGCGATGACGGACAACCTGCGGCAGTCGCAGGTCGACCTGAAGGCGCCGCAGCAGTTCCTGATCACGACGAACCCGATCACGTTGCCGACGCACGCGGAGATCCAGCGCGGCAGCCAGCTCAGGGCCCTCGCCGGCATGCTCGTCGTCGGGCTCGCGGCGACGGTGCTCGCGGCGTTCGTGATCGAGAGCGTGAAGACGCGCCGCAAGCAGCGCTCGCTCGTCGAGGAGTCGCTGGTGGACAGCTCGGACCTGCCGCCGGTCGTGGACACCCCCAAGCCCGCGGTCAACACGCCCGCCCGTCCGGCCACGCCCGCTCGTCCCGCGACGACCGGACCGCCGCCGCCCGTGGTGCACAAGACGGGGTCCGAGGAGACGCACCGGTTCCGGCCGGTGCAGGTTCCGGCGGCCGCCAAGAACGGTGACGTCCAGTGGCCGAGCGAGGAGGGCCCGGTGCCGGCCCCTGCGCCCGCTCCGCAGACCCGGCGCGAGTGACCCGTGCTGGACTTCCTCCGCAGACCCGAACCCGGTGACGCGCGAGGCCTGCTGACCGTCTACGCGGTACTGCTGTTCTGCCTGCCCGCGCAGATGATCATCGGTCCCCTCGGCGCCAGCGGTACTCCCGCGGGCGTCGTCGGGATGGGCATGCTGCTGTTCTGGCTGATGGTCAGGATGCTGCCCGGCAACGGGGTGCAGACCGGGCTGCAGCCGGTCAGGCTCGTGGTGCTGGCGTTCGCCGCGTCGATCATGCTGTCCTACGCGTGGGGCACGCTGAACCCGTTGCCCGCCGACCAGCTCTCGGGCGCGGACAGGGCGATCCTCACGCTGATGTCGTGGTGTGGCATCGCTTTCGTGGCGTGTGACTTGCTGCGCACGCGCAAGAGCGTCGAGTTGTTGTTGCGCACGTTGGTGATTCTGACCGGCATCATCGCCGTGATGGGGTTGCTGCAGTTCGCGACCGGCTTCAACATCGCCGAGCTCTACCACATCCCCGGTTTGAAGATCAACTACGTCATCGGGTCGGTGACGGACCGGTCCAACTTCCGCCGGGTGTCCGCCACCGCCTCGCACGCCATCGAGTACGGCGTGGTGCTCGCGATGATGTTCCCGATCGCTTTGCACCAGGCGTTCTACGTCAAGACGCGGCGCTGGCTGTGGCTCGGGCTGGTGTCGTTGATCGGTCTGGCGAGCCCGATGTCGGTGTCCCGCTCCGCTACTTTGGGCCTGTTCGTCGCGTTCATCGTGCTGTTCGCCGGGTGGTCCGGTCTGCGCCGCGCGATCGCGTTGCTGGTGGCGCCGGTCGCGATCGTGGTGCTGCGGCTGCTGATCCCCGGTCTGGTCGGCACGATCACCGGTCTGTTCACCGGCTGGCAGGACGACCCGAGCATCCAGGGGCGCACCGACGACTACGTGGTGGTCGGCGAGTTCATCGACAAGTCGCCGTTCCTCGGCCGCGGGTTCGGGACCTTCCTGCCGAAGACGTTCATCACGCTGGACAACCAGTACCTGGGCCAGATCGTGGAGACCGGGTTCATCGGTCTCGTCGCGCTGATCACGTTGTTCCTGGTCGGCATCTTCTCCGCTCGCGGTGTGCGGGCGCGGGCGATGGACGAGGAGATGCGGCATCTCGGCCAGGTGCTGTGCGCGTCGATCGCGGTGGCGGGGCTGGCGTTCGCGACGTTCGACGGGCTCGGGTTCCCGATGATCAGCGGGTTGTTGTTCCTGTTGCTCGGCATCACCGGCGCGCTGTGGCGG
>NZ_JYJG01000198.1 GCF_000955955.1 Lentzea aerocolonigenes | reverse complement strand
TGATCAGCGGGTTGTTGTTCCTGTTGCTCGGCATCACCGGCGCGCTGTGGCGGATCACGCGGCGTGCGCTGGACGAACCTCTCAAGCCCGTCCCTGCCGTGCGGCCGAAGGTCGCCTCCCAGATGAAGGGGGCACGGTGAAGCTGGGATTCGCTTGCAGCTGGGACCCGGTGCCGGAGCCCACGTGGTCCTACACGCCGTGGAACCTCCGCGAGGCGCTGCGGTCCCGTGCGGAGGTCGTCGACCTCGGGGTGACGCACTCGTCGTTGGTGCGGCTGGGGTTGAAGGCCGCGCACGCCCGGCGGGTGAACGGGCAGTGGGTGTCGATGTGGCGGCACTCGCGGGCGGCCCGGTTCTACGAGGAGTCGGTGCTGCGCAAGGCTTGTTCGTCTCTTGCTCCTGATGCCGTGCTGCAGATCCAGGACCTCGCGGTGCTCTCCCGGCCCTATTTCCTGGTGCAGGACCTGAGCTACGACGTGCTGCTGGAGTTGCTGGCACGTGAGGGTTCTCTGACGCACTTCCCGTCGCTCTCGGCTGATTCCGTGCAGTGGTCCGCTGATCGTCAGCGCCGGGTGTACGCGTCGGCGGCCGGGGTGTTCGCGATGTCGCGCTGGTTCGCCGACCACCTGGTGTCGGTGACGGGCTTGCCTGCTTCACGTGTGCACGTGGTGAACCCCGGGATTTCGGCTTTGTCCGGCGCGGTGTCCGACGACGTGTTCGCCCGGCGGGTCTCGTCGCGGCGCAAGTTGCTCATGGTGGGCAAGGACTTCCACACCAAGGGCGGCGACCAGGTCGTGAAGGCGTTGTCGGTGCTGCGGCGCGACGTCGACCCGGCGATCACGCTGACGGTCGTGGGGCCTTCGGCGTGGCCTCTTCCCGGTGAGGTGCCGGACGGGGTCTCGTTCCTCGGCCGGCTGCCGGTGTCCGAGCTGGCGGACCTGTACGACGCGCACGACCTGTTCGTGCTGCCGTCGCGGTTCGAGGGGTTCGGGATCGCGTTCGTCGAGGCGTTGTCGCGCGGTTTGCCTTGTGTGGGCCGGGACGCGTTCGCGATGCCGGAGATCATCTCGGCGGGCCGGACCGGCGAGCTCGTGCGGTCGGAGGAGCCGGAGGACCTGGCGAAGGTGATCGCCTCGGTGCTGGCGGACGACTCGATCTACCAGCACACCTGGGACGCGCGGGAAGAGACGGCTCGCCACTACTCGTGGGGACGCGCGGCTGACGATGTCGTGCGGATCGCCGGACAGGGGTAGCAGTGGCGCTTTCCGTTGCAACGCGACGTTTTCTCCGTCGGTCCGCCGACACCGTGCTGTCACCGGTCGGCTCGATCCGCGGCGGCAGGACCGATTCCCGGCTGGTCGCCCTGACCTACGACGACGGCCCCGACCCGGTCGGCACGCCCGCCGTCCTGGAAGCGCTGGCGTCACTGGGCCTCAAGGCCACCTTCTTCCAGCTGGCTTACCGTGCCGAGCGCTACCCGGAACTGGTTCGCGCGGTGCTCGACGAGGGCCACGAGATCGCCCTGCACGGCGTCGACCACACCCGTCTCACCACCTTGCCGCGCGGCCAGGTCCAGCCGTTGCTCGCGGACGGCAGGGAACGACTGTCCAAGGTGGCCGGCCGTGACGTCCGGATGTTCCGCCCGCCCTACGGCGCCCAGTCACCCGCCACCTACGCGGCCACCCGGCGCGCGGGCCTGATGCCCGTGGTGTGGGGACCGACCGTCCAGGACTGGGTCGACGGCGCTGCCGCCGACGTCGCCGCACGCGGCCTTGAGGGCCTGCACCCCGGCTCGATCATGCTGATGCACGACGGCTTCGAGGTGCCGCCAGGCGACACCACCCCGGAACCCACCTTCAACCGAGGCGACGTAACCCGCGAACTGGTGGCCGAACTGCGCTCCCGCGACTACACCCCGGTCTCCGTCAGCCACCTCATCACCACCGCCAAACCGTGGCGCTCCGCCTGGTTCCGCAACTAGCTCGATGAAGGGAACCTTCATCCACGT
>NZ_JYJG01000197.1 GCF_000955955.1 Lentzea aerocolonigenes | reverse complement strand
TGAGGTGGATGAAGGTTCCCTTCATCGAGCTACGGCATGGGGACCGGGGATGAGGCTTCCGTTGCTACCAAGGTCGGCTTCGTGGAGCCGTCCGCTGGCACCTGGAAGATCGAGCTCTTGCCCGTGGAGCCGGAGATGGCGCCGTAGGCGAGGGTGTTGTCGTCGAGCCACGCGGCCTGGTCGTCGATTCCCGAAGTGTCGGGCAGCACGCGTTCCTGACCGGAAGCGAGATCCAGCACCGCGAGCTCCCAGCGGCCCACCCAGCGCGTCGTCTTCTTGTACGCGATGTGCTTGCCGTCAGGGGAGAGCGACGGGCACTCGGGACCGATGCGGACGGTCTCCAGGGTGCGCGCCGAGAGGTCGCCCTTGACCAGCCAGCGCCGGCCCGCGCCGAGGAAGGTCGCGTAGAACGTGCGGTCGTCGGAACCGACCGTCAGACCCCAGTAGTTGACGTCGGCCGCGCTGTACGGCTTGCCCTCCACGGTCGCGCCGAAGACTTCCAGCGACTCGACGACGGTGTCGGTGCGCAGGTCGTAGAAACCGGTGCGGGTGGAGAACCCGCCGGGTGCCACGTACGAGTCACCGGACACGAACACGGTCCACGACACGACCTTGCCGGAAGCCGACACACGGGCGCGAGAAGGCACACCGGGCAGCGGAATCGTCTTCAGAACCTTGCCAGAAGAGTCCATCACCGCGGCCTCGAACGTCGGCCCCACACCCGCGAGCCGCAGGCAGACAGTGGTGCCGCCGGCGGTGTAGACGCGTTGGCAGCGCATGCCTGTCGCGTTTCGCGGACCGTCCGCTGTGGACAGTTCGGCTGTCGACACCGCGTCGTTGCCGCCTCTCTGGTCGATGAGGGTCAACAGACGTCCGGAATGGGCCTGCACCTGTGCGACCGGCTTGGTGGCCGTGCGGTAGACGTAGCCGCCGGTCGCGAACACGACCAGCGCCACCAGGACCACCCCGATCAACACGCGGTGCCTGGCGAACCAGGACTTCACGCGGCAGCTCTCCTTCTGACCACCAGCACGACGAGCAACGAGACGGCGAGCCCGCCACCGGCCACGGCGACCGCGGCGAGCACGGACGCGTACTGCAGCAGGAAACCGAACGCGACTGAGGACACCAGCTTCGCCATGGCCTGACCGGTCTGCACCACGGCGAGACCCGAGCCGCGCAGGTCCTCGGGGATCATCGAGCCGGCCCACGCCGACAGCACGCCGTCGGTGGCGGCGTAGAAAGCGCCGTGCAGCAACAGGGCGATGACCGCGACGGTGTAACCACCGCTGGGGGCCAGCAACAACAAGTACACGCCGAGCAGCAACACGTGACCGGCGAAGAAGATCTTCCAGCGGCCCAGGCGGTCGGACAACCGGCCCAGGGGAGTCGCGAGGAGCAGGAACGTCAAAGCGGTGCCCAGCGGCAGCAGCGGCAGCGCGCCCAGCGGGATGTCGGTCGTCTTCTGCACCAGCACGAACACGAACGCGTCGGACATCGTGGCCAGGCCGAGGATCGCGGCCACGATCGTCACGCGGGCGAACGCCTTGTCCTTCAGCAGCGCCAAACCGGCCTTGATGTCCGGCGCCTTCCTGGCCGAAGCCGGTGCGGCCGGGCGCTCCCGGACGAAGAACACCAGCGTGATCACGCCGACCAGCGCGAACGCGAAGCTCACGATGAAGATCGGGTCCGGCTGCGTGCCGAGGTTCGTGATCAGCAGGAACGTCACGAGCGGCCCGAGCAGTGCGCCGACGGTGTCCATCGTGCGGTGCACACCGAACGCGGTGCCGAGCTGGTGTGAGGGAACGCTCAGCGAGATCAGGGCGTCACGCGGCGCAGTGCGCAAACCTTTGCCCGCACGGTCAGCGGCGAGCAGCCCGCCGATGCCGAACGCCGAAGCGCCGACGAGAGGGAACGCCAGCTTCGTGACCGCGGACATGGCATATCCCACACCCGCGACGGCCTTGGGACGCCTCAACCGGTCCGCGACATGCCCGCCCACGAGGCGCAGAACCGCCGTGGCACCGGTGTACAGGCCGTCGAGCAGTCCGAACTGCACGTAACCAACGTGAAGTGTGAACAGGAGATAGACCGGCAGGAACGCCGTGACCATCTCGGAGGAAATGTCCGTGAGCAGCGAAACCGCTCCGACAGCGACAACCGCGCGTGGCACGCCACCCAGCTTGTTGCCGTGCTCCGCCCGAGCTGACGCCACGTACACCCAAACACCGCCTTCTTCCAGGAGTGCCTGGACGCGCGAATACCCCACTGCTACATCGGCGGATCCGAGGCGCTGTTACACCGTCTGGGCGCACACGGTCGTCCGCATCCCGGTCCTTTGAATGCCACGCGTAACTCTTCGGGCGCCGGGGACGACCTACGAGGCGTCGGCCCCCGTTGGAAGTAGGGACCTTTGAGTGCTCCACACGTGTTGATCATCGTGCAGAACCTGCCGGTGCCGCTGGACAGACGCGTCTGGCTGGAATGCCGCGCCCTGACCGCCGCCGGGTACGAGGTTTCGGTGATCTGCCCGAAAGGTCCGGGTGATCCCGCCTATCAGCTGCTCGACGGTGTGCATCTGTACAAGTACGCTCCGCCGCCGCAGGCCGAAGGTGTGCTCGGATACGCGTGGGAGTTCCTGTACTGCTGGGTGCGCACGGCGTTGCTCAGCGTGAAAGTCCGTGCCCGCAGGCGATTCCACGTCATGCAGGCGTGCAACCCGCCGGACACGTACTGGGCGCTCGCGTTGCTGTGGCGGCTCGGTGGCGTGAAGTTCGTCTTCGACCACCACGACCTCAACCCCGAGGTGTTCCTGTCGCGCTTCGGCGAGCCCACGGGCGCGGCGGGCAAGCTGCAGTACCGGATCCTGAAGTGGCTGGAGCGCCGGACGTTCCGCACGGCCGACCGGGTGACGTCGACCAACACCTCGTACCAGAAGATCGCGTGGACGCGCGGATCCGTGCCGCCCGAGCACACCACCGTCGTGCGCTCGGGTCCGGACACCACCGTGATGCGACCTGTCGAGGGTGTGGACGAGCTGCGGCGCGGCGGCAAACACCTGGTGGCCTATCTGGGAATCATGGGCCCGCAGGACGGCGTCGACGGTGTGCTCGAAGTCGCACGCAGAGTTGTCTTCGACCGTGGCCGCACCGACGTCCGCTTCGCGCTGCTGGGCTTCGGCGACTGCCTGGAAGACCTGAAGAAGCAGGCCACGGCGTGGGGCCTCGACCCATACGTGGAGTTCACCGGACGCGTCGGGCCCGAACAGATCACGCGTTACCTGTCCACGTCGTCGGCCGGCCTCGGCCCGGATCCGTTGTCGCCTTTGAACGACGTGTCCACTATGAACAAGACCATGGAGTACATGGCCTACGCTCTGCCGGTCGTCTCGTACCGGCTGACGGAGACCGTGGTGTCCGCCGGCGACTGCGCCGTCTACGTCGAGCCGGGTGACGTCGAGGCGTTCACGACATCGCTGCTCGACCTCCTCGACGACGCGGAACGCCGTGGCCGCCTCGGCTTCGAGGGCAGGCGCCGCTGCGAGGCCGAGCTCGACTGGCGCCCGCAGGCCGAGAACTACGTCGCGGTGTTCGACGGGCTCACCGGTTTCGCCTCGCGGGGCCCGTTCCCCGACGGCAGGCCGGAGCTGACCCCGGGCACCGACCAGTGGGGCAACAAGATGATCGACGTGAGCGACGACGCCGTGCTTCGTGCGTTCGCCGTCAACCGAACGGGAGAATGATGTTCGTCAGAAGGATCGCGGTCGTCGGCACCGGGTACGTCGGCCTGACCACCGGCGCGTGCCTCGCGTCGCTCGGTCACCGCGTGGTGTGCGCGGACGTCGACCAGGCCAAGGTGGAACGGCTCTCGCGCGGTGAGGTCGACATCCTCGAACCGAAGCTCGCGGACCTGGTGGGCGAGGGCATCGCGTCCGGCCGGTTGTCCTTCGTGCTCGGTGCGTCGGCCGCGGTGGCCGACGCCGAGGTCGTGTTCCTCTGCGTGCCCACGCCGATGGGTGTCGGCGGCGTCGCGGACCTGCAGGCCGTCGAGTCCGTTGTGGACGAGACGCGCGACCTGCTGCCGTCCGGCTGCGTGATCGTGAACAAGTCCACCGTGCCCGTCGGAACGTCGATCCGCACCGCCGAGCTGCTCCGCCGTGACGACGTGGCAGTCGTCTCGAACCCCGAGTTCCTCCGTGAGGGCTCCGCGGTCCACGACTTCCTGAACCCGGACCGGATCGTCGTCGGCTGCGACCAGCAGGACGCTGCCGAGCGCGTGGCGGCCCTCTACGCACGCCTCGGCGCGCCGACGGTGCTGACGGACGCGGCGTCGGCCGAGCTGGTCAAGTACGCGGCCAACTGCTTCCTCGCGATGAAGCTCTCGTACGTCAACGCGGTGGCGGAGCTGTGCGAGCGGCTCGGCGCGAACATCACCGACGTCACCGAGGGCATGGGCTACGACAAGCGCATCGGCCAGGCGTTCCTCTCGCCCGGCCCGGGCTGGGGCGGTTCGTGCCTGCCCAAGGACACGCACGCGATGCTCCAGGCCGCGGACGCCGCCGACTTCGAGTTCCGCCTGCTGCGCGCCACGATCGACACCAACGAGCGCCAGCGCACGCGGATGGTCGAGAAGGTCCGCCTCGCCGTCACCGGCAAGCGCGGCGGCTCGCTGTCGCACGTGCGGCTCGGACTGCTCGGCCTGACGTTCAAGGCCGGCACGGACGACCTGCGCGACTCGCCCGCACTGGCCGTGGCCGCGCTGCTGAAGCAGGCCGGTGCGGACCTCGTCGGCTACGACCCGGCGCTGGCCGGTGGCACGGACCTCGGTCATGTGTCCGTTGTGGACGATCCGTACCAGGCGGCCAAGGACGTCGACGCGCTCGTCGTGCTGACCGAGTGGCCGGACTTCCGCTCGCTGGACTGGGCGCGGCTCGCCGAGGCCGTGCGGCAGCCGGTTGTCGTTGACACCAGGAACCTCTTGGACCCGGACGTCATCCGCCGCGCGGGCTTCACCTGCACGTCGCTCGGCCGTCGTTAGGTCCTGGTGCAGTCCATTCAAGACAGTCCTTTTAGCTCAATGGTGTGAGTGGGCGCGCGAGTTTCGTGTGCTAGCGCTTTGATTCCCGGCAACACCCGGTGGGACGAGCTCACCGGGTCTTGTCGGGAGGATCCCAGAAGATGGGCGCACTGATGGACACGGTCATGGGTCTCGTCAACCAGGCCAGCAGCCTGCTCTCCCAGGCGGCCGGTCTCGTACAGGGACTGCTGTCCGGGCTCGGCATCTGAGGACCTGCGTGAGGTGAGACCGCCCGAGCGCGGTCTCACCAGCGCGGCAGGTCCGGTCCGCTGGTCACGATCCCGGCGAACAGATCGGTCTCCGGCAGCGGCGCGTCCGTGACGTCGATCTCGCGGAAGTACTGCTCCTGCAGGGAGAACGCTCCGTGCACCTGCTGACTCGCGTGACACCGCAACGCCTTGCGCTTCACGTCCGCGACCTCGTTGATGTCGATCGTGGTCGAGCCCTCGCGCGCGGTGAGGTAGAGCTTGGCCGGGATGCCGGTGCGGCGGACCGCGAGCCCGGCCACCCGGCAGACGTGCATGTGGTCGCGGTGCGAGCTGTAGTGGGTCAGCACCACCTGAGGCTGGTAGTGCTCGATCAGCGCGGCGAGCCGGCCCGCCGCCGTCTCCACCGGGATCGTGCAGAACCCGCCCGCCGGGACCTCGCCGGTGTGGCCGGAGTCGTGATATCCCAGCAGTTCCAGGTCTGTGACGCCCAGCACATCGCAGGCCGCGATCAACTCCGCGCGCCGGTGCGCGGCCACGGCCTGCGGGTGGTGGCCGACCTCGCCCGGCACCGCACCGTTCGCGGCGTCGTCGAACTCGCCGTTGGTGCACGTCACCACCACGGTTCTGGCTCCGTGCCTGGCATAGCGGGCCAGCGCGCCACCGGTCGACGTCGACTCGTCGCCGGGGTGGGCGTGAACGGCCATCAGGGTTCTGGGTCCGGCGAACTGCACGCGCGGAAGGTACCCGCTAACTAATGTCTCGCGCGTGACCGACCTGCCGTCCGGCCTGAAGCCGCTGGAACTCGCCCACCACCTCCGCGACCAGATCGAGCGCGGCCACACCTACGCCCGGTCCCGCAAACACCGGTTCCGCTGGAAGTCCGTGACGGTCCGGCTGACCACGCTGGTGCTGTCGGCGGCCTCGACGATCATCCTCGGCCTGCAGAACCTGGATCCCTGGACGGGCACCGCGTTCTCGCTCGTGGCCATCGTCACGGTGGTCAGCGCGCTGGAGCCGTTCTTCGCGTGGCGATCCCTCTGGGTGCTGATGGAGGAGGCCAGCTACAAGTTCCACCGGCTGCAGGACGACCTCGGCTACTACATCGCCTCGACCCCGCCCGAGGACGTCGACCCCGAGCGGGTGCGGGAGATGTTCCTGCGGTACCAGGAGATCTGGGACGGGCTGAGCTCGCGCTGGCTCAAGTTCCGGGAGAACGCCTGATCAGCGGCCCTGGAACGTGGCCTTGCCGGGGCCGTCGGTGAGGAAGCTGTGCACCGCTCGCGGCAGGTCCTGGGTCTCGAACAGCGCGGACGCGATCGTGGTGACGTGCGCGTCCGCCTCCGGGACACCGCCGTGCTCGAAGTGCGCGAGGACCTGCTTGGTCGCGGCGTGCGCCTTCGTCGGGCCGACCGCCAGGCTCAGCGCGAACTGTTCGGCGGCCAATGGGAATCCCTCGTCCGGGAGCACCCGGTTCACGACGTTCCAGCGTTCGAGCGTGACGGCGTCGTAGAGGTCGCCCGTCATCACGAACTCCTTGGCGCGCCCCACTCCGGCACGGGCGGCGAGGCGTTGCGTGCCGCCCATCGTCGGCGTGAGGCCCACGACCTTCTCCACCAGACCGAACTTGGCGCTCTCGGCGGCGAGGATGATGTCGCACGCCACGGCGAGCTCGAACGCCCAGGTCAGGCACAGGGCGTGCGCGGCGAACACGGTCGGGATCGGCAGCGCGGCGAGCCGCCCTGGCAGCAGGAGCATGCGGTCGAACAGCGCCTGCGCGTCCTCGCGGTACTCCTGCGCGGCGAACAGCGACACGTCGACACCGCCGCTGACGACCCGGCCGGTCGCGTTGATCAGCAACGTCCGCGCGTCCCCCAGCTCGTCGAGGGCGTCGTGGAACTCGGCGTCGAGGTCGAGGGCGTAGAGGTTGAGCGGCGGGGCGTCGATCGTGATGATCGCGAGCTCGTTCTGCCTGGTCAGGTGGATCTTCATCGTTTACAGCCAATCGCGGCGCTTGAACATCACGTACAGGAGGTAGGAGAGGGCGAAGATACCCAGCGTGGACACCCAGAAGCCCCACTTCTGCTCGAAACCGGGGTAGGGCACGTTCATGCCGTAGTAGCCGGAGATCGCGGTCGGCACGGCGATGATCGCCGCCCAGCTGGTGACCTTCTTCATGATCGAGTTCAGCCGGTTGCCCTGCACCGCGACCTCGGCCTCGCGCAGGTTCGTGACCAGCTCGCGCATCGACTCCGTGAGCTCGGCGGTGAACAGCGTGTGGTCCTTGACGTCCAGGTAGTACGGCATCATCGCGTCGTCCACGATGGAGTGGTCCTTGTGCATCAGCGAGCCGAGGACCTCGCGCATCGGCAACGCGACCCGGCGCAGCTGCACCAGGGACCGGCGCATCTTGATCGCCTTGTGCCCGACGTGCGGTTTCTCCTGGTAGATCTGGTCTTCCAGGTCCTCGATGGCCTCGTCGAGCTTCTGCGCGGCGGCGTACTGGGTGTCCACCACGTCGTCGAGCAGGCCGTGCAGCAGGAAGCCGACGCCGGACGTCGCGAGGTCCGGGGCGCTGTCCCAGCGGCGTTGGAGGTTCTTGATGTCGTACGACTCGTTCTCGCGGACGGTGACGAGCGCCTGTCCGGTGACGAAGACGTCGATCTCCGTGGTCCTGATCTCGTGGTCGTACTCGGCCGCGTGGACGGTCATGAAGAGATGGGTGGGGTAGCGGTCGAGCTTGGGGCGCTGGCGTTCGCCGAGCGCGTCCTCGATCGCGAGCTCGTGCAGGCCCAGCTCGTCTCTGAGCAGACCTATGTCGCTTTCCGACGGCGAGCAGAGGTCGAACCACACGACCGCGGTCGGATCTTGAAGGTGCCGCGCGACTTCGGTGACCGGGAAGCCGTGGTCCACGAGTTCGCCGTTGCGGTACAAGCGGGTCCGGCTCATGGGTGACAAGCCTACGTAGATCTACTCAGATGTGCGGATTCGCGCCCAACTCCCGCTACCCTCGATCCGGTGAAGGTGGACCAACCCCAACGCATAGGCGACTACCTGCTGCTCGGCAGGCTTGGTCGTGGTGCCATGGGAACGGTCTACCTGGGCCAAGGCAGCGACGGACGCCAGGTCGCCGTGAAGGTGGCCCGCGCGGAGCTCGCCGACGACCCCCGCTTCCGCGAACGCTTCCGCCGCGAGGTGCAGATGGCCCGCGCGGTCGGCTCGGCAGGCACCGCGGCGGTCGTCGACGCCGACACGCGCGCGGCCCGCCCGTGGATGGCCACGGAGTACGTGCCCGGTCCGACCCTGCAGGAGGCGATCGAACGGCACGGCCCGCTGCCGGAGCACCACCTGCGCCGCCTGGCAGAGGGACTCGCCGAGGCCCTGACCGCGATCCACCGCGCCGGGCTGGTGCACCGCGACCTGAAGCCGTCCAACGTGCTGCTGGGCGCCGACGGCCCGCGCGTGATCGACTTCGGCATCTCGCGCGCGATGGAGCACACGGCGTTGACCGAGACCGGCATGGTGTTCGGCACGCCCGGCTTCCTGTCGCCCGAGCAGATCACGGGCCAGGAGGTGGGGTGTCCCTCCGACGTCTTCGCTCTCGGCGCGGTCCTGGTGTACGCGGCGACCGGCAAGGGGCCGTTCGGCGAGGGGCCGACCGCGACTCTGCTCTACCGGGCGGCTCACGGCGAGCCCGACCTGGACGGCGTGCCGAAACCGCTGCGTCCGTTGGTGCAGAAGTGCATGCACCGCGACCCCGCTCGTCGCCCGGACCCGACCGAGGTGACCCGGTTGCTGGCCCAGGTCGTCTCCCCGAAGCCGCCGACCTCGAAGCTGCCCGCGCCGATGACGCCAGCGGCGGCGACGTTCTCGACGTCGCGGATCGTGCCGTTCGCGTGGGGCCTCACGAACCTCGCCGCAGGTCTGCTGGCCGCCGCGATCGCCGACCCGGCCGCCCACGCCAACGGCGCCACCCAGCTGCTGGCGCTGGCCGCGTTCTGCGTGCTGGTGGTGCGCGCCGTGCGGCTCTTCGGCGCCGCCGCCCGCAGCAAGGTCGTCATCGAGATCAGCCGCGAGGGCATCGCCACCACGCGCAACGGCAAGTTCCACCAGTACTGGTGGTACGAGCTGGCCCGCGTCCGGGTCGTGCCGCACAAGAAACGCCCGTGGGTCGTCGTCTGGCTGAAGGACCCGGCACCGCGCCGCTTCTTCGGCGCGCACCACGGCGGGGTGCGGGTGTTTCCGATCGCGCACGAGCGGTCCAGGCGGCGGCGCGAGCGTGACGTGATCGAGTTGCGTGCCGCTCTGGCGTGGTACTTGCCGCGCTCCTACGACGGCCGCTGATCAGTCCACTCGTAGGTGATCGTGACCGCCAGCGTCACCAGGTCCGGGGACATCAACCTCGTGTTCGGCTTCCGCTCCTCAACGCTCACCACCTCACCGGTCGCCGGATCGAGGGTGAACCGCGTCGGCCCCGCAGTGGTCACCGTGCCGTTGTCGTAGCGGATCTCGGGGACGGCGGCGAGCTGCCGGTACAGTCCCGCCTTCTCCTGGTTGGTGGTGAAGGGCGACATCAACGTCTTCGCCGCGCTGTCCAGCTTCTCCGCCGGCTCCACCGGCAGCGGGTTCAACATGCCCACTTCGTGGCACGGGGTGTGCGTGCACAACGAGTCCCAGAGGCCAGGACCCTTGTCGTCCTTGTAGATGTGGTAGTCCTCAGCCCGCTTCTGCACGCCTGCGATCGCCCGCTGGCGACCGGTGAGCCTGCGGGTGACCACGGGGTTCTGGCTGGGCGCGACGGGCAGCCACACGTCGGTCTGGTACTCGAACTGCGTGGCGCCGAAGCTCGGGGTGCCTGCCTCGCCGGTGCTGTACGTCTGCCACACCTCGTACTTGATGTGCCGGTATTTGCCCCGCGGCTCCCCGGACGTCTCGAGCAGGCCCGCCGCCTCCACCAACGAGGTCGCGGGCGCGGTCGGCATCGTCGCGACCGGCGCGTTGTGCGAGGCCGGCCGCAGGTACACCACGAGCCCGGCGACCAGGACGACCCCGGCGGCCGCCGCGGCGATGCCGATCCACCTGCGCGTGCGGCGTTTCGGCTGCTCGGAGAAGAGCTGTTCGCGCAACCTGGCCAGCCGCACGTCGTCGGCCGGCCGCACCGGGTAGAGCTCGGCGAGGTCGTCGTCCAGCAGGTCACGCATGGCGGAGCTCCAGTTCCTTCAGCTTGGTGCGCAGGCGGTGCAGACGGGACCGGGCGGTGCCGGGGTTCAGGCCGAGCGCCTCGGCCGCGTCCTGGACGGTGAGACCGGCCAGCGACACGAGCAGCAACAGGTCGCGGTCCGCCTGAGGCATCCGGGCCAGCTCGCCGGCGATCAGCCGCAGGTGCGAGCGGGCGTCGATCCGCGTCACCACCGTGTGCTCCAGCGTCTCCGCGACACCCAGGTCGACGCCGTAGCGTTCGGCGGTGCGCAACAGCCGGACCTCGCGTTTGGCGTGGGCGCGCAACAGGTTCGTCGCGATGCCGTAGAGCCAGCCGACGACGCCGCCACGTGCCGGGTCGTACGCCGCGGCAGAACGCATGGCGGCCAGGAACGTCTCGCTGACCAAGTCGTCAGCCACGTCGACACCCACGCGCCGCGCCAGATATCGGTGCAGCGGCTGAGCGTGCTCGTCGAACAACTCCGCGAACATCACGCCCCCAGTTGGCTTCCCGCACTCACAGTGTTGCAGTGACCTGAATCACAGTGGACGGCGAATGCAGGATGAAGCCATGACCAACTGGATCGTGACGGCCGAAACGTGGGCGGCGGACTCGGACATCAACCGCGACTTCTACGTGGACATCATCGGTCGTTACCGGGGGAGGGACGACGTCGCCGAGGAAGTCGCGCAGTACCAGCGCGATGAGGAGGACAGCGACGTGCCGGTGTTCCTCGTGGTGTCGAAGAACGGTGAGCAGGCGGGCTGCCTGGGCATGCGCTTCCTGGACGGCACCACCGGCGAGCTGACGCGGATGTTCGTGCGCAAGGAGTTCCGCGGCCAGGGCGCCGCATCCGCACTGCTGCGAGCGATAGAGGCGGAAGCCCTGAAACTCGGCGTCACCGCGTTGCGACTCGACGTGCGCGACGACCTCGTCGAAGCCAGAAACCTCTACGCCAAACGGGGTTTCGTCGAGATCGAGAACTACAACGACGCAAAGTATGCCGGGCATTGGTTCGAAAAGAGGCTAACGTCCGCCCATTCGGCCGCGATGTCCTGACCAGGTCGGGATGACGCGCGCCAGGAGGCATTGAACATGCGGTTGCGTCCACTGGTGACGGCTGCTGCCGTCACCGCGGCACTGGTGGTGACCCCGGCCTCGGCGGCTCCCGCCGGTCGGGTGCTGGGTTACGTCGCCAACAACGGCGGCGGGGTGTCGGTGATCGACACGGCCACGAACGCGGTGTCCGAGACGATCGCTGACAGCGGCGCGAACTCGCCGTACATGGCAGCGGTCGCGTTCGACGGGACCCGCGGCTACGTGACGAACTCCAACGACAACAAGCTCACCGTGATCGACACGCCGACGAACACCGTCGACGCGTCCATCCCGGTCGGGGACCACCCGGCAGGCGTCGCGGTCGCTCCCGGCGGCGGCTTCGTCTACGTCACGAACTACTTCGGCAACTCGGTCTCCGTGGTCGACACGGCTACGCGGACGGTCACCGCGACGATCGCGGTCACCGAACGTCCCGACGGTGTGAGCGTCGCCCCGGACGGCAAGTCCGTCTACGTGACGCACGACCGCGCGGGCGCCGGCCTGCTCTCGGTGATCGACACGACGGCCAACGCGGTCGTCGCCACGGTCCCCACGGGCAGCAACTCGACCGCGCTCGCCCTGTCGCCCGACGGTTCGCGCGCGTACGTGGTCAACAGGACCTCGAACAACATCTCCGTCGTCGACACGGCTTCTCGCACGGTCGCCGCCACCATCGGCGTCGGCGACTTCCCGCACGGCATCGCGCTGAACGGGTCCCGTGCGTACGTGACGAACAGCGTGTCGAACTCGGTGTCGGTCGTCGACCTGACGACGAACACCGAGATCCTCCCGCGGATCCCGGTCGGCGAGCGGCCGATCAGCGTGTCGCTGCTGCCGGACGGGTCGGCCGCCTACGTCACGAACTTCGACAGCGACACGGTGTCGATCATCAGCACGGCGTCGAACACGGTCACCGGGTCGATCCCGGTCGGTGACAAGCCGGTGGGCATCGCGATCCACTTCGTGCCGCCCGCCGCGGCCAAGCTGGTCGCGGGCAGTGCCCAGCTGCAACTCCGGCTGGTCGGTTTCACGGTCCGCTCGCTCGACGCGACGCTGACCGAAACGCACACCGGTGCGCCGGTGGCCGGTGCGAAGATCGTGTTCCAGACGGTCAAGGGCAGCCCGCTCTGCACCGCCACGACCAACTCGTCCGGCAAGGCCACGTGCGACGCGAACGTGTCGCTGCTGGTCGGGTTGAACACCCTGCTGCAGGGCTTCACGGCCTCGTTCGCGGGCGACAACGAGCACACGGGCGGCTCCGCACACGGCTCGATCAACCTGCTCTGATTGCCTCGATGAAGGGAACCTTCATCCACCT